>JACPDT010000188.1 GCA_016183865.1 Armatimonadota bacterium
AGAAGTCAGAAGTCAGAAGTCAGAAGTCAGAAGTCAGAAGTCAGAAGTCAGAATGAGGAGGTCAGCAAGCTGTTGGAGGCCTATTCGCAGGGTATTCTGAATTCTGACTCCTGCATCCTGTCTCCGTGAGTTGTTACCTTGCAGGCTTACTTCAACTCTTCGATTCTCTTGGCATCAATTGCGTTGTCAAGAGTGTAGTCAGGGACTTCTTTCAGCTTGTAGAAAGTCCCTGTGACCACGACTCTCATTTTTTCTCCATAGTCCTTAAATCCGTTCGCATGAACGAAAACCATCTTATTCCCCTGCTCCAGCCAGAAATGGCAACCCAGGATTTCCCGATCCTTATTCACTTTTTCCTTGTAGGCGCGGATCGTGCCTATGATCGAGACTTCTTTTCCATCAAATTGCGTCGAGTTTTGATAGATGGTATCAAGACGGGGTATGTCTGCCGACAGGTTGGGTGGCGACCAGACCAGTAATGTGAGTGCCAGACAAGCCAGAGTGAGCAAGATTCTCATAATGACCTCCTCTTCCCGGTATGTGAGTATTCAGGCACGAGTATTCACCACAGAGTCACAGAGAACACAGGGTCTTGAAAAAGCAAGTTGCTCTTTTTTCCCTGCCATCTCCTCCCTGTCGCTGTACGGGTGCCTGAAGCACCCATGCCTTTTCGAGATCCACCGAATTTTACCTGTTTCGGCTCCCAGGAATTTCCTGTTTCTTCGTTGAATTTCGTGTCCGGTTTTACTTATTTTTTTCTCGTGACATCTGCATCTCCGTGGTGAATAGGTACGAATGGCCGTGAATAGGGATTCTTTCTTCCTGTTGTTCTTGTCCATTGGCTTTCTGAGCCTCATGTATTGGGTTTCCCCCACAGGAAGCGGGATTCTTCCGCCTTGTCTATTTTTTCTGGCCACAGGGGGCAAATACTGCCCCGGATGCGGAACCCTCCGATGCTTTCACGCCTTTCTTCACGGCCGGCTCACCCAGGCGGCTGCGTACAATGTGGTTACCCTGCTCTCCCTTCCCTGGATCGGTCTTGTAATCGCAAACTTCCTTTCCGAGCGATGGATCGGCAGACCCTTGCTGAGATTTGCCTTGCCAAGATGGGTCGAGTGGGCGGCAGCCGGTCTTATCATCCTCTTCTGGATCCTCAGGAACATCCCCGCTTACCCTTTCTCCCTTCTGGCCCCACACGAGTTGTAGCTTCCCCTGGGCTGTCGCGCATTCGTCAAGCTTCCAGAAGGCGCGCGTTGTTTTCCTGTAATCTTTCCGTTATGAGCTCTTCATCCTTCGTATAGAATCTGTCTTCGAATCTCCTGAGCTTTTCAGCATAACTTTTCAAGAACTTTTCCATGGAGTGTACGGCCATCCCGCAGGTGATTCTGTTTCCGGCACTCCCTTTTTTCAGCAGCCTTGAGTGGGAATAGAATCTCCGGTTCGCCTCGATCACCTCTCTCTGAAGGGTGCTTGGCTTCATCGTTCTTGGGAAGAAGACCGAATGATGACAATCATAGTATCTCCAGTCCCGGGTGAATAATCTGTTTTCCGAGGTCAATTGATTGAATACATCAGAGCCGGGAAGCGGGCAGAGTATGAACAATTGCATGACCGCCATATCAAGCTCCATTGTAAGGTCTACCGTGTCCCTGATCGTCTTTACGCTGTCCGAGTCGGCCCCTACGATAAACAAGCCATTGACCTTAAGACCGAACTTCCTTGCCTGGTCCACTACAAATTTTATGTCCTCCACACCCAGTTTCTTGCCCAATTCAGCGAGCGATTCCTTGCTCACCGATTCAAACCCCACGTGGATGAGGCCGAATCCCGCCCTGTTGAGGAGCGCGAGAAACTCCTCATCTTTGAACGACTCTACCCGGAGCTGCATATTATAAAGGACATAGTCAGGCTTGCCGAGTTTCATGATCTTGTGCAGAAGCTCCTTTGCTCTCTTCATATCCACGGTGAAATTGTCATCTATTATCATGATGGATTTTCTCACTTCGATCCCCTCAAGGGCGGCCCTGACATCCTCGATACAGCAGTCCTGATCCCGGTATCGCAGCTTTCTTCCCGCAAGCTTGATCACCGTGCAGTATCTGCAGTTGAAGGGGCATCCTCTTGAGGTGTACACCATGGGAGTATAGGTAAACTTGTTGATGAAGCCTTTTTTGAAATCCTCTATGCCCTTCACCAGTGAAAGATCAGGAGACACATTCAGGAACGTGTCCGTGAACTCGCGATCTTCGTTATGGACACAGGTTCCGTTCTTCTTGTAGGAGATACCCTTTATGTTCTCAACCGATCCCCCATTGTTCAGCGCATCAAGAAGCTCGAGTATTGTCTCCTCGGCTTCGCCTCTCACCACATAATCGCAGTGCGCCAGCGATTCTTCGGGAACGAATGTGGCGTGGGGACCGCCTATGATCACTGTCTTGTTGTGCCGCTTCAGAAAATCGGCGTATCGGTAGCCTTCGATCGAGGAGTTCGTTAATGAGGATATCCCCAGGAGATCATATTGAAGAAGCTCTTTCGGCGGGGGCTTCCTTATCTTGTCACTGTAAACATCAACCTCATATCCTTTACTCTTCAAGATGCTTGCCAGAATGGGAACTCCCAGTCTTGGAGTAGCGATAAACGAGTAAAAGTTCGGTATTTTCGTGTTCGGCTCTACAAAGGCTATCTTTCTTATCATTTCCGTTTGCTTCCTCGCATTGAATCAGACGTGAAACGTAACATATTAGATAGGTTCCTTTGTTTTCCTCCCAGCGGGGAATGCGCGATTGACAGGAACGCTCCTCCCTGTCGTTTTGTTCACAATTGAGTAGCGACAGTCCTCGGGAAGGAGGGGAGGGAGATGCGCGTTTTCTTGATTTTCCTTTTGTTTCTCCTTTCAAGCTGCGGTGGAGGCGATCGGGGTTTGTCCGTTGTCGGGCCTGGAAGATCTGATGATGGAAATCAAAGTGCTGGTGAGGGCTTTGGAGAAAAGCACGCAACATATCGCATAAGCGGAACCGTAAAGAATGGAGATGTCCCGCTGCCGTGGGTCACGGTGACTCTCACAGGCGCGTTGTCTTCGGTTGTGACCACATCCGATGCCTCGGGAAATTGGAGCTTTGACAATCTGACCAATCACTCCACATATACCGTTACACCCACAAGCCCTGATTTTGACTTTTACCCCCTGTCAGAGACGAAAACCATAGAAAGCAAGGACATAAAGGTCGTGGATTTCGAGACGATTCTACAGAATCGGGTGATATTTCTTTCGAGCAGGGATGGAAACAGCGAAATTTATTCCATGAACGCAAAGGGGGAGAATCAGACCAGGCTCACCCACGATCCCTCTGAAGATGGGGATCCTTCACTTTCCCTTGACCACGGATGGATTGCCTTTTCGAGCAAGAGGGACGGGAACTTCGAGATCTATCGTATGAACATGGATGGGACGGGTTTGATGCGGCTGACCAATGATCCTGGAATGGACTGGGCGCCGAGCTGGTCAGGCGCTACAGCCCCTCATCCTTTTACGGACAAAGTTCTCTTTGTCTCCACAAGAACGGGGAGACATGAAATTTGGATGATGAGTCCGGATGGCACAGATCAACAGCAGGTGACCGATACGGACGAGGGCCTTTATACCCTCTATCCATCCATGGCGAGAGCACCGTCCCTGGACGGGTGGGTCCTTGTGGTCTCCTCCGACGCACAGAGCAAAGGGACCATGAATGAGGACATTCTGTATATCAAAGACGTGGAAGATGAGGACCTCCCCATCCCCATTCCTTCCAAGATCAAGACAAAGAGGAAATCCGTCGTAGTGGCGATGACAAGGACGCCTGAGATCAATGAGACAGAGCCGCGCATTTCGCCGAACGGTCGCTATATCGCCTATACGAGGCAGGCTCCCAACAACACGGACATATTGCGGTGCACATTTTCTGGCAGGGAAACGGAGAATCTCACTCATTCCGCCAAGATGGACGGTAGTGGGTTCCCCGCATGGGACCAGACCCCATCGTGGTCTGCCTTCGGCAACACCATTCTCTTTGCCTCAGACCGCAAGGGCGGCTCTCTCCAGATCTTCGGAATGCTTGCTCTCACAGGTGAAATACTGAGAACTTACACAAACAGCACAGGAGAGAACTGGTGGCCTTCCAGAAGAAAGTAACCCCGTTGCCGGCAGACGTCACCCCCACCTAACCTCCCCCCTCAAGGGGGAGGGGTATGTAGCGCGGTCCCCCCTCAAGGGGGAGGGGTATGTAGCGCGGTCCCCCCTCAAGGGGGAGGGATATGTGGCGCGGCCCCCCCTCAAGGGGGAGGGATATGTGGCGCGGCCCCCCCTCAAGGGGGAGTTACATAGAAGGAGCCTTCCGGAGCGCCGGGGAATATTGCACAAGGGGGACCCCACTTGATGGAAGCAAACAACAGAGCCTTTCGCCGTTTGGTTTCCGATTATCTCCTGGAGAGGGATGCCTTTTTCCCATCTCAGGCCACCTTCCTGGGCCTTCCCGGCCATGACGACAAGCTGGAATCTCTGGACAGGGACAACATATCCCAGTTTCTTTCCGCTCTTTCCAAGCTCTCCCTTCGACTGGACCAACTGAATCCGGAGGAGTTGTCCCTCCTTGAAAAAATGGAATCAGCCTTGTTCCGCTCGGAGATGGATTCACTCACAAGACAGCTTACCGTTCAGGGGGTATGGAAGCGGGACAGCGCCGCCTATGTGGAGACGGCTCTTTTCGGGTGTTATCTGCTTCTTACCCGGGACGATCGTCCCCTTGAGGACCGGCTGGAGATGGCCGCTTCCCGACTAAGACAGATTCCCCGATTGCTTGGGGAAGCCGGAAGGAACTTGAGCAACCCTCCCCTGATTTTCACGGACCTTGCCATTGAGATGACTTCCCAGGGGATTGACTTTCTCGGAGAGTTTCTCGCCCCTTATCTGGATCGTGCGGGGAATCCCCTCCGAAAGGCCGTGGAAAAGGGGGCAGAGGAGGCGATCCGGGCTTTTCAGGGATATCTCGACTATTTGAAAACCGAGCTCCACCCGAGATCCACTGGATCGGTGGCCATAGGGGAAGAGCTTTTCTGCAGGATTCTTCGTGAAGATCATGCCATAGAGCACGGATGTCAAGAGATCCGGGAGCTGGGCGCCGAGTTCTGCAGGGAGAGCCTCGCCGCCCTCGAGGCCGCCGCGCGGGAGATTGAGCCGGGCAAGCCCTGGTGGGAAGTTCTGGAGAAGCTTCGCAGCCATGCCCCTGAGTCCCATCAGTTGATGGATGTGTATCGAAGTGAGATCGCGAAAGCCAGGGCCTTTGTCTTGGAGCGTGATCTGGTAGGGATTCCCGTGGAGGAGTCCCTGGAAGTCGTGGAAACCCCGCGATACGAGCGGGCCGTGACCCCTTATGCGGCCTACATTCCGCCTCCGCCTTACAGCAGGAAACAACTGGGCGAATTCTGGGTGACCCCTGTCAGCCCCGCCCTTGACGACAGCGCCAGAAGTGCCTTGCTGAAAGAGCACTCCTATTTCAACATACCTGTAGTGGCGCTCCACGAAGCTTACCCGGGCCATCACCTTCAGCAGATTTATGCAAGTATTCTGAAATCGGATATTCTGAAAAGGGCGGCCTGCACCGTTTTCGTCGAAGGTTGGGCTTTTTATTGCGAGGAGCTTATGGGGCAGTCGGGTTTTTATCCCGACCGGAGATACGAGATTTTTCAGCTCAAGGACCAGTACTGGAGGGCGATTCGGGTGCTTATAGATGTGGGCCTCCACACCGGTGAGATGACCCTGAGTGAGGCGGTCGAGCTTCTGGTGGGCAAGGTCTATATGCCGAGGGATTGCGCAATTGCCGAGGTAAACCGCTATGCCAGAGATCCGACTCAGCCTTTGTCTTATTTCATAGGGAAAAAAGAAATTCACGATCTGAGAAGAAAATATGAGGCAAAACACGGCAAGGATTTCTCTCTCCGTAGATTTCATCAGAATCTTCTGGCATGGGGGTCCGTTCCGCCCAGGTACCTGGAGATGATGTTCTCGGTGGGTGATCGGAATTCGTCGTTAGAGGAGGCGGCATCGTCATGAGCACTGCCACAACTTCAAGGAAAAGAGCGCACTCTTCCAATGCCTCCCAGGTGCGGAGTCGGGCGCTTCTGAGTGTTTCCAACAAGGAAGGGCTCGTGGAGCTTGCTCAAACCCTTCTTGAATTGGGTTGGGAGCTGGTTTCAACCGGAGGTACTGCAAGGGTATTGACTTCCGCCGGACTTCCCGTGATTCCGGTAGAGGAGGTCAGCGGCGTCCCTGAAGCCTTTGACGGAAGGATGAAGACCCTGAGCTTTTCCATAGAATCCGCGATCCTGTATGATCGCGCGAACCCCTCACACAGAGAAGAGGCGAAGCGGTTGGGGATCGTTCCCATAGATCTCGTAATATGCAACCTCTATCCTTTCAAGGAGACCATTACCTACGAGGGTGTTTCTCAGGCAGAAGCCATCGAGATGATTGACATCGGCGGGCCGACCATGGTGAGGGCGGCGGCCAAGAACTTTCAGTCCGTGGGTGTGGTGGTCAGTCCCCAGGACTATCCGCTGGTAATGCATGAGCTCAAGGAAAAGGGGGGGCTCGCCCTTGCCACCCGCAAGAAGCTGGCGGCCAAAGCATTTCGCCATACGGCGGAATACGATTCCGTCATCGAGCGATACCTTCATCGTCGGCTCCTTGGGGAAGCGGTGCGCAACATAGTCCTCCGGGCCGGCGCCTCACTGAGGTATGGGGAAAACCCCCATCAGGGGGGGAGCCACTATGCTTTGGAAGAGGACCCTGATGATCCCCTGGCTCTTCATCGTTTTGCCGTGCTTCAAGGGAAGGCACTTTCATTCAACAACTATCTTGATGCGGACTCCCTGGTATTTCTGCTGTCTTTGTTGGGAGGCGAGAACCCCGCATGTGTTGTGATCAAACACACCAATCCCTGCGGGGCTGCTTCGGGAAAAGACCCGACCGATGCCTTTCAAAGGGCATGGGCCGGCGATTCCCTGGCTGCTTTCGGCGGGGTTGTGGGAATCAACCGCCCTGTGGACCGCTCTCTTGCGGAAGCCATGGTCTCTGAGGGGCGTTTCTTTGAGGTGCTCCTCGCCCCCGGCTTTTCTCGGGAAGCCAGGGAGAAGCTGGCCAGGAAGAAGAATCTCCGTCTCCTTTCGAATCCGTCCCTGGAGAATCCGTCCCTACGCCCTTTTGTGGATTACAAGCGCGTTCGCGGGGGGATCCTTGTCCAGGAGGGGGATGTGCGAATTCTCTCCGAGGAGGATCTGAGAATTGTGACAGAGGCTCAGCCTTCACCGGAGCAATTGGAGGAGATGCTCTTCGCCTGGAAAGTCTGCCAGGCTTCAAAATCCAACACCATTGTCATCACAAGAGATCGTCAGCTCGTGGGAAGCGGCGTGGGACAGCAGGACAGGCTGCGCTGCTGCAGACTGGCTGCGGAGAAGGCCGCTGAGAGAGCGCGAGGCGCGGTTTGCGCCTCAGATGGCTTCTTTCCGTTCCCTGATGGTCCGGAAGCCCTCATGGATGCGGGCGTCGCTGCGATTCTCCAGCCCTGTGGCTCGATTCGGGATGGAGAAGTCTTTGAGGCATGCAACCACAGAGGTGTCTCCATGGCCTCGACCGGCGGGATCAGGGCCTTCAAACACTGATGCTGCTGCCTATAAGAGACGAATCCTCCCGCCTCAGGACCGTGCCCTATCTGGTCATCGGGTTGATTGCGATCAATGTGCTGGCTTATCTGGTAGAGTTTTGGATAGGCTCTCAGAGCCAGAGGGAGCTGGCGGTCTTTATTGCACAGTTTGGCTTCATACCCAAAGAGCCCTCTCTTTACGGGGCCATGACATCCATGTTCCTTCACGCAGATTTCTGGCACCTTGCGGGAAACATGCTTTTCCTATGGATTTTCGGAGACAACATAGAGGACCTCCTTGGGAAGGTCCTTTTCATTCCCTTTTATATTTTTTGCGGTTTTTCCGCTGTAATGGCTCATATTTGGACAAATCCTCATTCTACGGTCCCCCTTATCGGGGCCAGCGGCGCCATCTCAGGGGTGCTCGGGGCCTATATCTTGTCCTTTCCCCAAAACCGTATCACCACTTTTTACTGGTTCTGGTTCCGGTTGGGCACCTTCGCGATCCCCGCATGGGTGTACCTCGGAATCTGGTTTGGGATGCAGATCCTCTTCGGGCTCGCGGCCGCCGGATCGGGCGGGGCAGGAGTCGCTTATGGGGCGCACATCGGCGGGTTCGTGGCAGGGGCGCTCCTGGTTCTCGTCCTTCCCAAGAACCCGAAAGTCCTGGCCTATTATCGCGAGAGAGCGGAACAGCCGTGGAGGGAAGATTAGCACACCTACTCCCGGGGTTTTCTTCTTGATTTGGAGAGAAGAATCCGGCTCCCCAGGTTTGGGTGGCTCCTGATCTCTACGTCATCCATCATTTGTTTCATGATGAAGATGCCTCTTCCCCGTTCTGCGAAAAGATCGGGAAGAGTCTCTCCTCTCCCCGTCGGATCGAAGCCCCTGCCGTAATCCATGATCTCAACCAGGAAAGTGTCTCCTGAGAACTGATAGAACACGTCCACACCGGCAGGGGAAAAACCGTATTCGATTGCATTGTCTGCCGCTTCCCCGACCCCCATCTGGACATCGGCAACCTCTTCCTCGGAGAAGCCGAAGCGCCGGGCGAGGACTTTGGCCTGGTTGCGGACAGCGGTGACGAACTCCTTTTTGCAGGGGATCTTCATTTGAATCCCAACCGTTCTATCCAGGAGTGACTGAAGGTGTCCCAACTCTTCCATGCCCAGTGCCTGCTCGGCGATGACCTTTTCCCGCTCCTCGACGAAAGTTGCCCCCACGACTCCGACGATTTCGTCAAGAATCCTGTCCAGGCGCGGCATAGCCTCAAGGATTAAGGCAGGGCTGTTTCCATAACGCTCGCACATCCAGCGCCAGAAGGCCTGGCGCACTGCCAGCAGGCGCCTGAGAACCAGATCGGGCGGGAGCCCTTGCTTGGCCCGAATAGTAGCCATCTCCTGGCTAAGCTGATTGACGGCATTGGGGTTGCCGTTTCGCAAAACGGTCAGCAAGCTCTCCACAAATCGGGTTCGAAACAGGCGGCTTTCTTCGGTGCCGTCAAGCTCCGGATAGGGGTATGACAAAGTCTCCGTTTCTTCGATCCACAGATTGACAAAATGGTCCGACTCTTTTTGGAGCCGCTCGATCAGCTCCGACTGTCCCTTCACGGTGATTCTCTCTCTTTCTGCATATCACATAACTCAATTTCCGTATTTGAAGTTCCCCTTCCTTCCTGGGAAAAACCTCAGCCGACAATTTAGACGCGCGACGCTCCTTCAGGGTTCCGCCTGCGCCCGATCCGGAGGGTACCCTGCGGCATTACCTCCAGGCCCTGGTTTCCAGGCGACCCCCGATCCAAATCCCGTCACGCCCTGGCGCCTCTTCTTTTACGGGGGAGGCGGGAAATTTTGTTTGAAAAGGGTGATATTGTACTCATTAACATATTTGTCGCGAACAAAGCGGCTTTTGTTCTGAGAGAGTTTCGCGTAGGCGTGGTTTGTGACGCATATTTCATTTACCCGTGCAAACTTCTGTGCCTTGGCGGCCAGATCTACGGCCAGATCGAAAATATCCCCCGTTTTTTGCTCATCCCCTTCGAATTCCAGAAGAATCTCCCCTGTATTGATTCCCATTCGAATCTGCAAAGGGGAGCCCAGCTCATTGAGCTCCCTGTTAAATTCAGCCAGTCCCTTTTGAACGAGGAAAGCGGTGCTTACGGCATCATCGGCAACTTCAAAAATGCAAGCTATCCCGTCCCCTGAAGTGCCCAGGATCTCTCCGGAGTTACTTTCCGTAATGTTTTTTACGTAATCGTGATAATGCTTGAAGGTGGTGATGATACGCTCTTTTCTTTCACCTTGCTTGATTTTGGTCGAATCCACCAGATCCAGGGAAAGAAAGGTGTACTCTTTGTGAACCGTGCGCTGCTCGGGACCTTCCTTCTTTGAGGTATCCTCTTTGGCCTTTTTTCTGGACCCCAGGAAAGCCGCCATCCGGCCAAACAAACCCGGTCCCGCCTGGGGGAGGGCTTCTTCTTCCTGTGCCTTTTCCACAGCGCTCCTTTGTGCGCAAACGGCGCAGATTTGTCTTCCATCGGGAAGCGAATGCGACGACTTGCCGGTCGGATAGCCGCACAAGCTGCATCTGGGTCGTTTCGTGCAGCACTCCTGGCAGTATACGGATCCCGTGCGGTGATCCTGGACCTGGAAAAAAGGATCCAGAATCTTGTTGTTGCATATGGAGCAATTGCGCATTTTGTCGTAGCATTCCTGGCATAGCTTCCCTCTGGAAGTCTGGAAATACACGGTAAGGGGGATGCGGCAATTGATGCACTTCTCCCATTGGGCATAGCAGACTTCGCAGACAGAGAGCCCCTTTTGGTACTTGTAATGGGCGCCGAGGATCACTTTTCCGCAAAGGTTGCACTTGGGCCGATTCTGGAGGCAGTCAGGGCAGACGATTTTTTCCCCCTGCAGGGAATAAGCCTTACATGGTTTCTTGCAAATACAGCATTGAGGCAAAGCATTAAAACAGAGCATACAGCAGACCGTGCCGTCGTTGTACTTATAATGCTTTTCCTTGACCGCTTGATTGCAGAATTGACAAATGGTTTCCATGACGCCGTTTCAGGGATGTTCAGGTGATATAGAGTTCTGGAAAGAGGGGGGGCTTCCTGCTCCTTTTGCGGTGGTAGGATTTCCCACAGGTCATCCGGAATACACAATGTTCAGCTACGTATAGCGTCATATCTTGCAGCACGTCTTGTGGTTCTGCTCCTGAGCGCAGGGGCTTCACTCATCGGACCGTACAACCACATGGTGACACTGGATCAGAAAGTTGAGAGTCAGTGGGCCCAGGTTGAAAACGTCTATCAGCGCCGGGCGGACTTGATTCCGAACCTTGTAAATGTGGCTAAAGGATATATGAAGCACGAAAAGGATATTCTCACGGAGCTGGCGGAAGCACGAAGCCGCTACGCAGGCGCCCCGAAGGGCTCCCCTGACAAGGTCCAGGCCGCGAATCAGATGGAAAGCGTCTTGTCCCGCCTCCTTGTGATTGTGGAAAACTATCCGAACCTGAAGGCGGATCGGACGATGCAATCTCTCATGGATGAGCTGGCAGGCACGGAGAATCGAATTTCCGTCGAAAGGCATCGCTATAATGAGATTGCAAAAGATTTCAATACAGAGATTCTGAAGTTCCCGGGAAGCCTGTATGCCTCTATTTTCCATTTCAAGAAACGGGCGTATTTTGAGGCTGCCAGGGGAGCCGAAAAGGCCCCTGAAGTGAAATTTGAATAGCTCGGTCTCAAGAGTTGTTTCTTTGCCGCGAATAGACTGCGTCTCTACAATTCTTGTCTGCCTTCTGGCCTGGATTGTCCTGGGAACAGCCGCACTGGGAGCGATTCCGGAGGCCCCCATGGCCCGAGTCAATGATTTCACAGGCACGCTTTCACCGGACACCCGATCCGAGCTGGAAGAAAAGCTGGCTCAATTCGAGCGAAAAACTTCCACCCAGGTTGTTGTGGCCATTGTGCCGACACTCGAAGGGTTGCCGGTTGAAGATTATTCGATTCGCCTTGCAGAGAAGTGGAAGGTCGGTCAGGCAGGCAAGGGAAATGGGGTAATTCTCCTCGTCGCCAAGGCAGAGCGGAAAGTCAGGATCGAGGTCGGATACGGACTGGAAGGGGTTCTTCCCGATTCTGTGGCCGGCCGGATCATTCGTGAAAAAATCGCCCCTTCTTTCAAGGAGGGAAACTACGATAAGGGCATCAGTGACGGAGTGGGTGCGATTATTTCAGCCGCAAGCGGAGCGGGATATTCCCCTGATGCAGGCGCGTCGCGTCCCAGAAGGAAGAAAACCCCCGATCTCGTCCTGCTGTTTATACCTGCCTTCATTCTTGCAATCATCGGGCGGTCGCTGATCCAGTCCGTTCTGGGCAAGGCGGGACTACGGACAGGGCGCACCCGGAGCAGCGCGCTCTTCGCCGGAGGCCTTGCGACAGGAGTCCTGGCAGGTTCTGTGATGGCCCTCTTACTGGGACTGGATCTTCTTGTGGGAGGTTTCGTGGGCCTTGTATGCGGCTTTCTGGCGCCCCTCTCGGCTCATGGAGGAGGGTTCTACATGGGCGGCGGGGGAATGAGCTTCGGTGGTGGCGGCTTTTACAGCAGCGGCGACAGCGGTGGGGGTTTCAGCGGCGGAGGTGGAGATTTCGGAGGGGGTGGGGCCAGTGGCGACTGGTAGGACGACTCTTGACCCGAAAAAGTTTTTCTCGAAGGAAGAGATTGAGGCCATCACCCTTCGAATCGGAGAAATCGAGAAGCAGACCAGCGGGGAGATCAGAATAAAAGTCATCCGCGACTGCCCTCCCGATACCCGAAAACACGCCGAAAGCGAGTTTGTGCAGGAAGGTCTGACAAGGACCCGGGACGCCACAGGGGTTCTCTTGCTTCTCATCCTGAGAAAGCGAAAATTCGAAATCCTGGCCGACCGGGGGATCAATGAAAAGATCTCCCGTGAAACGTGGCAGGAGATCTCTGGCGCCATCTCCTCCTCTTTCAGGGAAGAAAAATATCTTGAGGGAGTCTTGACCGCTTTGGACCGGATGGGCGCCATCCTCGCAGAGCACTTCCCCCGCAAGGACGATGACGTGAATGAGCTTCCCGATGCGCCGATACTGGGTTAGTTAGATATTCTGCCATCCCGATGCCCATTCATCCACTTTGCGGTTGTCGCTGAGGATCTGGATGAGGAGCCGTGTCCGGACACCGGTTGGGGGCTGGGGGAGGCTCAGGGTGAAAGTTCCCCTGTTTCCGGGAGGAACCGCGAGAGCCTTGCTGTCTTTGGTGGCATAGGGGACTTTTCCGGGCCCCGCGTCAAAGGCCAGGCGAACCGTGACGACGCTCGGAGAAGAGCCCAGATTCTCGAGGGTCACATCCACGACGGGAATCTGTCCCTCCGGGTGGATCCTGCTCTGCACGGAAAGCACCTTGATGGCTGCTCTCGGCACAAGGGAGAAGACCAGAAACCTGTCGTTCTTGTATTGAGGGGGGACCATGCCGATTTTCCACCCGTCTCCCGTTGTCTCCAGATAAGCATACTGGTACATCTCAAAAGGAGTCACATGGATCGGCCATGGGGCGTTTTTTACGAATTCCTGTCTCACGGCGACTCCGACGGCCATATGCTTTGTGGGAGCAAGCAAAACCGTCGGGTAGCCCATGGCTTTCAGGATCGAGGCCAGGAGGATGGAAGTATCTTCACAATCACCTCCATTGTCCACAAGAGTCTCTACAGGGTAGCGGGGATATTCGTCAAAACCGGTCGTCACGCTGTCGGACGTATAGGGAAGGCTTTGTACCCAGGCCACCATCGTATTGAACAGGTCGTATTCATTGAGCTTGTTTTCCCTGGCGTATTTCTTGAACAGGGAGATGAGGAAATTGATTAATCCGTCATCCTGAGGATCGGTGACATAGATTGTATAATCTTCGACCCGGGGCTTTTTCTTGAAGTAATCGTAAAGGCCTTTCGGGATTTGGAGATCCATGTCATACGTGCGGTTGTCGTAAACCCAGTGGTATTTTCGCGTGATTTCCTGACCCCGACATGGGAGGGTGGTTGCCATAAACAGAAGAGCGATGATGGGCAACAACAGCAAAAGAGGTTTCATCGCCCCTTCAACTGATGCTCCCATATTTAGCGTGAAGAGTCCTCGTGTATTCAGACCACACATCCGGTTCCACGGGTGCCCAGTCGGGCGCCGCCTTTTTCGGAAAATACTTGACCAGATGAATCTCTGTGCCCTTTCCCGGACTTGACCTGATTCCAAGCCAGTCCACCAGCTTTTCGATCAAATACAGGCCTCTTCCTCTTTCGGCGAGGGGATCGGGAAGTTTGCGAAGCTGCTCCAGTGGAGAGAAACCGGCGCCTTCATCTCTGATCCGTACTTCGACTCCTCGATCCGTGCGTGTCAGCAGTACCGAGAGCCCCAATGATTCGCTGTGCTCTATGGCATTTCCGCACGCTTCCCCGACCGCGGTTACCAGATCTTCAACCCTTTCGGAATCGAGACCCCATTTCCTGGCAGCGACCCGCACCTTTTCTCTGGCTCGCGCGGCCGCATGCCTTTTGCATGGAATTCGGAGATCTATATTTGGCGCTTCTTTATGTGTCGTTTCCATGACGAAGAATTTCTCCTGCCTGTATATTAGAGCTTACCCGTACTAGTAATTACATCGCTTTAATACCAAAGTATTCCCATATTCGAAACTTTTGTAACACCTGCAAACTTGACAGTTGGAAGAGCCCCTGTTTTTTCCGCGCGAAGGAGCTATGCAGACCGTGAGGAAATGATTCAGCAACAGATTCGCGGCTTATTTGTCAAAAATTGCAGGAGGGCAAAATGCTGGATCGCTACTCATACCCGGAAATGAAGGAAATATGGTCCCCGGAGAATCGCTTTCAGATCTGGACCGAGATCGAGATACTCGCATGCGAAGCCTGGTCGGAGCTCGGAAAGATTCCCAGGGAGGACGCCGAGGTAATCAGAAAAAGGGCATCCTTTGATCTGACCCGCATCCAGGAGCTGGAGGCCGTGAACAAGCATGAAGTGATTGCTTTTCTTGAGAGCATGAAAGCAGGCCTGGGCCCCGAAGGGCGCTATGTCCATTTCGGGCTTACTTCATCCGATGTCATGGATACGGCAACATCCGTCCAACTGGCTTCCTCAGCCGATCTTCTTCTTTCCGATCTGGAAGAGCTTCGGAACGCCCTCCGCCAAAAGGCTCAGGAACACCGGAACACCCTGATGATCGGGAGGACGCACGGGGTCCACGCTGAGCCCATCACTTTCGGACTGAAATTGCTTCTGTGGCTCTCCGAGCTCGAACGTCAAAAAGAGCGCCTTGGGGCTGCCAGGCGAACCATCTCCGTGGGAAAGATCTCCGGGGCAGTGGGTACATATGCCATGGTTGACCCCCGTGTGGAAGCCCATGTCTGCAAGAACCTCCGCCTGGACGCGGCGCCTGTATCCTCACAGATAATCCAGAGGGACCGCCACGCTCAGTACGTCTTAACTCTGGCTCTGGTGGGGGCCTCCATCGAGAAAATCGCGACCGAGATCCGCCATCTCCAGCGCACCGAAGTAATGGAGGCTGAGGAACCCTTCACAGAGGGTCAGAAGGGCTCCTCGGCCATGCCCCATAAGAGGAACCCTGTTCTTTGCGAGAGGATCTGCGGACTGGCAAGGATTCTTCGCAGTCATGCCTCTGTTGCGCTCGAGAATGTAGCTCTCTGGCATGAACGGGACATTTCCCATTCATCGGCCGAAAGGATCATCCTTTCGGAGGGGAATGTCCTCCTGGATTACATGCTTCGAACCATGACGCAGATCGTGACGGATCTAGTGGTTTACCCCGAAAGGATGCGGTCCAATCTGGATCGCACAGGGGGCCTTGTCTTTTCCCAGCGGGTTCTTCTCGCGCTCATAGATGCGGGTCTTTCAAGAGAAGACGCCTACGGGATCGTTCAGAGCGCCGCCATGCAGGTGTGGAAAGGGGAGGGGACCCTCCTCGGTCTTCTGGAGGCGAACGAGAGAGTCACGGAAGCTCTGTCCTCTGATGCTCTGTCGGCCCTCTTCGATCCGAAAGCCTACCTGAATCACGTTGACGAGATCTTTTCCAGGTTCGGCATATGAATCAGACAACCCGGCCTTCTCCCCATTTCCGGCGCTTGTGACAAAAATCATTTTCTTGCATCCCCCTGTGGGTTATCATGTTTTTGCACAATCAGGATATCTTATATCCTCAATTCAAATGGAGGTGCAGGAACATGAGCGTAAAGGACACCGACTTGCTCGATGTGAGAAACATCGTTCCCCGCGACCGTCATCCGCTGATTTTCAAGACCTTCGATTCTCTCCAGCAGGGGGAATCTCTTGTTCTCATGAACGACCATGATCCCAGGCCGCTTTTGTATCAGTTTCAGATGGAGCGGCCCGGACGGTTCGAATGGTCTCCCCTTGAACAGGGGCCGGAAATCTGGCGAATCGAGATCGCAAAGAGAGCAGAGGCGCAAAACGACAAGCGCACCATCGCAGATTACCTGGAATGGGACCATGATCGGTTGGATGGAATTTTTGCCGCCTTTCTCAACCTGGTTCGATCGAGCGAAACCAGGGCATCGGCGGAAGCATTTCACCCGTTTCGGCTGGGTCTTTTGCGCCATATTCGAATGGAAGAAGAGCTTCTTTTCCCGACTTTCGAGGAGAAAACAGGAATGGGGGACGGGGGACCCACCTATGTGATGCGCCTGGAGCACGACCAGATCAAGGGCACTCTGGCCGCCATCACGGGACTGCTCGATGGCGAGACACAAGCGGATCCTGTTCTGCGCCAGGCGGAGCAGCTTACCAGCGTCCTCACGGACCACAACAACAAGGAAGAACAGATCCTCTATCCCTGGACGGATCAGGCACTGGGTGAGACTTCCAGGGATGAGCTTGTGAGGAAAATGCAGGCGATTTAGACTGCTATTCCTCCGGCAGCATGGGCATCTGAATTCCCTTGTTCAGGGCGATCTTTTGGGCTTCTTCATAGCCTGCATCAGCGTGGCGGACGATTCCAAGGCCGGGATCCGTTGTGAGCACTCTGGAAATGCGGTCTGCCGCATCTTTGCTGCCATCAGCCACAACCACCATCCCTGCGTGCAGAGAATAGCCGATTCCCACGCCTCCGCCGTGATGCACCGATACCCAGTGTGCCCCGGCGGCCGTATTCAGGAGGGCATTCAGGATCGGCCAATCTCCTATGGCGTCTGAGCCGTCTTTCATCCCCTCCGTCTCTCTGAATGGGGAGGCGACAGAACCGGTATCGAGATGGTCTCTTCCGATGACAATCGGGGCTTTCAGCTTCCCTGACGCCACCATGTCGTTCAGGAGAAGGCCGAATCTCGCTCTGTCTCCGTATCCAAGCCAGCAGATCCGGGAAGGGAGCCCCTGGAATTGGACTTTCTCAGCCGCTTTTCGAATCCATCTCTCAAGGGCTTCATCCTCGGGGAAGGCGGAAAGGACCGCCTTGTCGGTAAGAAAGATGTCCTCTTTTTCCCCCGAGAGGGCCGCCCAGCGGAAGGGTCCTTTCCCCTGGCAGAAAAGAGGACGGATAAAGGCGGGAACAAATCCTGGAAAATCAAAGGCGTTACTCACGCCCGCATCCAGAGCCTGTTTGCGGATATTGTTTCCATAATCGAAAGTGAGGGCGCCCCTTTTCTTGAAATCGAGCATGCCTTGAACATGTGCCGCGATGGATTCGAGAGCTTTCGAAACATATTTGTTCGGGTCGCGAGTGCGCAGAAATACGGCCTCATCCAGAGGCATCCCTGCTGGAACATATCCGTTCAGCGTGTCGTGGGCGGAGGTCTGGTCTGTTACAAGGTCGGGGTTGAACCCCCTCTTGAGAAGGTCGGGATGGGTTTCCGCGGCATTTCCCAACAAGGCTATGGAAAGGGGTATTCGGGCTTTCCTGGCTTCCTCAACCCATTGGACGGCCTGATCCAGGCTGTTGGTCCTCCGGTCGCAGTATCCTGTTTTCACCCGTTTTTCGATCCTTGCCGGATCCACTTCAACGGCGAGACAGATCCCCTCATTCATCGTCACAGCCAGGGGTTGGGCGCCCCCCATGCCCCCGAGTCCCGCGGTCAGAACCACTTTCCCGGAGAGGGTTCCTCCAAAGTATTGTCTTGCCGCTTCCGCAAAAGTTTCATAGGTCCCCTGGAGGATCCCCTGGGTGCCGATGTAGATCCAGCTTCCTGCAGTCATCTGACCGTACATGGTCAACCCCAGGCGCTCCAGCTCGCGAAACTTCTCCCAAGTGGCCCAGGCAGGCACCAGAATACTGTTCGCGATGAGAACTCTCGGGGCCAGGGGATGAGTGGGGAAAACAGCTACAGGCTTTCCGGACTGGATCAGCAGTGTTTCCCCTGATTCCAGTTTCTTCAAAGCCTTCACAATGGCCTCGAAACTTTCCCAGTTCCTGCAGGCCTTCCCGGTCCCGCCGTATACGACAAGGTCTTCCGGTCGCTCCGCGACCTCAGGGTCCAGGTTGTTCATGAGCATTCGCATTGCCCCTTCCTGGGGCCAACCCTTGCAGGAGAGCTGCTTCCCCCTCGGGGCTCGAACCACTGTTCTCATAGTCATGGAACTTGATCGCCTCCAAAAGAACTGTTAGCCGGAAAATTAGGCGCTTGAAGGGGATCTCCTCCCAATAGATTGGAGGACCCTCGACTCGTGATGTGTAATTATCCAACCCTGGAGGATGGATGCCATGGAACTCATTTTCGCTCTCTCCATTTTCGTGATTCTCGGCGGGTTTGCTGCTCTCTACTGGCTACATAGCCGCAAAGATCAGATCCAGCAGCGCGCCAGGGAGGCGATAACCACGGCCAGGGAAACCCTGAGCCTCGCGGGCTTTCCTTTTTCCGTTGACGGCTACATAGGAAATTACCGGATAACGGAGAGACTGAATGATGGTGGCTTGAGTTACCTTTACAAGGTTGAGGACCGTCATTCCATTCCTCATGTCTTGAAAGTGCTCAAACCGGAACATTACCAGGACACCGAGTTCCTCCATCGTTTTCGCAGGGAAACGGAAATTCTCAAGACCTTGAACCATCCCCAGATCGTCCGTTTCGAAAGCTCGGGGGAGGAGATGTGGAACGGCATACCCATCCCCTATTTCGTCCGGGAGTATGTGCGCGGAATTTCCCTGGCCGCTCATCTGGAGGAACAGAAGAAGCTCCCCCTTGAGACCACCCTCAACTACGCAGCCTCTCTTTGTCAGGCTTTGGATTATGCACACCTCCTGGACATCGTCCATCGCAATGTGAAGCCCCAGAACGTTCTCATAGGGCCGCAGGGCAATGTGAAGCTCATCAATTTCAGTGTAGCTCGGGACATGAGTGGAGATGCCGTCACCCAGGCGGGTACGCCGATAGGAACTCTTATGTATATGGCGCCTGAGCAGATCAAGGGAGAATCTGTGGGGCCCTTCACGGATGTGTATGCTGTTGGTGTTCTATTGTACCAGCTTGCAACCGGGGATTATCCCTTTCCCAAAGAGAAGCCGTATCAATTGGCCTCCATGATTTTGCAGGTAGTGCCGGCCGACCCGTCCTTCCGAAACGCCGATATCACACCCGATGTGAGCAAGGTCATCGTGAGAGCTATGGAGAAGAGGCCCCAGGATCGCTATCCGAACATGCCCGCATTCATCAGCGATCTCAACGCTTGCTTAGATCGTATGCATCTTGAGCAGAAGCATCAGGAGAAGAGTTCTTGAAGTCGTACCAGAAGTGATGAATCAGCTTCCCAGCATTCAATGCCAGAACCGCGATCCTTCCGATCGGGCCGCCGATGCCGAAATATGCGGCGCCGATGCCGACGGCGACACCGGTTTGCAGAATTCCCGCGAATTGCATCTTCCGTTGCCCTGACCTTGTTCCTTCAATAGCGGCCTGGATGCCGCCCGCGCCGACAAAGATGTTTCCGGGCATTCCAGGGAGCATGCTTCCCGCCCCCAGGGCGATTCGCAGGATTCCGTGAAATTTCTTCTCTCCGTCTCCTGTTTCCCCTGCTTCCCGAATATGGACTATGCCTTTCGAGATCGCTTTTATGCCGTCCACCACTCCAAGCGCCGTGACCAGCGGGTGGGTCAGATCCCCTGTCATGGCTGCGGCCGTCTCGTCCAGATCCATGACTTCCAGGGCTTCGGCGACGGGGCGATAAGGCATGGGAAGACGGCTGGTCAAAAGGGGTGAATCCGGCTGCCTTTGTTTGATGTTACCATTCAGAGGCGAGATCACGAAATATTTCCTCCTCCCTCAGTTCCCTTTTCATGGTATAATAAGATAGTGTTAAAGTCCAACAGGGCTCTCTTGCATGGATGTTAACTTTTGGACAGGAGGAGCAAACTCTATGGCGCGGAAAACCCTGAATCAGGCCACAACCGAAACTTGTCCCAAGTGCGGCGCGGAACATACATCCTCTCTCTTGAGCGAGCAGCTTGAGCTCTGCCCGTCCTGTTTCTGGCATTTCCCCATGGGGGCCCTGGAGCGCATCTCCCATCTTGCAGATCCCCAGAGTTTCAAGGAATTGGACAGGGGGCTCGCCAGCGTGGATCCCCTTCAGTTCTCCGATCTCAAGTCATACAGGGAAAGACTTTCCGATGCCAGGGCGCGCACAGGTCTTCGGGAAGGAGTGGTGGTGGGTGAGGGGAAAATCGGGGGTCGCCGGGCCATATTTACGGTTCTGGATTTCAGTTTCATGGGGGGCAGCATGGGATCCGTTGTGGGGGAGAAGATTGCCCGGGCCTTTGAAAGAGCCACTTCGGATCGGCTCCCCCTTGTGGCGGTCTCCACAAGCGGAGGCGCCAGGATGCAGGAAGGCATGCTTTCCTTGATGCAGATGGCCAAAACCGCTGCCGCCGCTTCCAGACACCACATGTCGGGGCTCCTTTTCGTCTCGATTCTCACGAATCCCACGACAGGCGGGATCGCCGCCAGTTTTTCGGCTTTGGGTGACGTCATTCTGGCTGAGCCGGGCGCCCTTGTCGGTTTTGCAGGCCCAAGGGTGGTGGAACAGACGATCGGTGAGAAGCTCCCTCCAGATTCCCACAAAGCCGAGTTTCTTCTCTCTTGCGGCATGATTGACATGATTGTGGACCGGAGGGATCTGCGCAAAGTCGTGATGCACTTGATCTCGCACTTCACTTCAGGAAACCGGCGATCGAACCTTCGGGACTCCGGGCATGGAAGGAAATCATTCCCCATACCTCCCGCCTGGGAGACCATTCAACTGGCCCGCCACCCTGAACGTCCGACTTCAGGGGATTTCATGTCCCGGATTTTCACCAATTTCGTGGAGCTCCACGGAGATCGGCGGTTCGGGGATGATCCTGCCGTTATCGGGGGCTTGGGAGATCTTGACGGAGAGCCGGTCGTCATTATCGGACAGGAATGCGGTCGTGGCGGCCATTCTTCCGACTGCAACAAGGGAATGGCTTACCCTGAGGGATACAGGAAGGCGCTGAGATTGATGGGGCTTGCCTCCAAATTTCACCTTCCTCTGATAACCTTTGTAGACACCCCGGGCGCCCACCCTGGATACGAAGCGCAAAAAAGAGGGATAGCGGGCGCCCTGGCGGAGAATCTGGCCTCCATGGCCGGCCTTCCCACGCCTGTGATCAGCGTTGTTATTGGGGAAGGAGGGAGTGGCGGCGCACTAGCCCTGGCCGTGGGAGACCGTGTTCTCATGCTCCAGAATGCCGTCTATTCCGTGATCTCTCCTGAAGGCGCCGCGGCAATCCTGTACCGTGACGCCGGGAGAGCCCGTGAGATCGCTCCATCCTTGAAGCTGACGGCGCCGGATCTGTTCAAGCTGAAGGTCATTGACGAGATTGTGGAAGAGCCTTCAGGGGGCGCCCACAGGGACCCCGAAGGAGCGGCCCGGCAATTGAAAGAGGTGATCATTCATCATCTCCAGGAGTTGAGAAGGGTTTCTTCACGGAAACTCGTGGAAGCCCGATATGACAAGTACCGGAACATGGGCAAAGTAGGGAAGTACTGGCAGGAGTATTTGAAACAGGAGATCAGAAGAGCCTGGGAGAGGATTCATCCGAAGGACAAAGGTCAGCGGCCTCTGTGATCGCTCAATGCAAGAAGAGTTGGGGTTCCCCGGGGTCTCGACGGATCACGACAATCGCGATATCGTCCCGCAGATTTCCGCGGGATTGTCCCCTGGCATGCTCGAAAATGGCCCGAGTTACTGCTTTGGCGCCAAAGCGGTGATGCAGCCGCAGCACATTGCTGACCCCACCGTCGTAGAAGGGGTCCAGATTCCCAGCCGCCTCGATCACACCATCCGTAAAGAGCGCGAGGGTTGAGCCGGGGGAAAGGTGCACCACATGTCCCCCGTAGGCGATACCCTCCATGACCCCCAGGACACCCCCGGTCACGCGCAATCGTCGGCAGGACTCCGACTCGGGAGTGAAGAGGGCAGGCAGAGGGTGTCCCGCATTTGCATAAGCGAATGAGGCCTCCGCCAGATTGAGGATTCCATAGAAAAGACTCAGAAAAGTTCCTTCACTCGCCATCTGGCGGCAAATGGCGTCATTGAGGCGTGTGAGGGTGGAGGCAGGGTCCTCGCCCGCCATGGCGTAAGTGCGCAGCATGTATTTCGCCATAGCCGTGTAAACGCCCGCAGGAAGGCCCTTCCCGCAGACATCCCCTATTGCGATTCCGATCCGTTCAGGTGAGATTTCGATGAAATCAAAGTAGTCCCCCCCAATCTGGTCTGAGCGGTCTGCAGGATGGTAGAAAGAAGCGATCTCCACCCCTGAAAGCTGAGGGGTTGTTCCCAGGAAGCTGCGCATGAACGCATCCAGCAGTTTCTGCTTGTGCTCCAAAGCGTCTGCCAGCAGCTTCCTGGTTTCCTGGAAAGTGCTCTCCGTTTGATTCATTTTTATGAGGAGCGAGAGATGGCTTCCCAGCTCACTCATCATGCTCAGTGCCTCAGGGTCATAAGGGCGGTTCCGGGGGCTCCAAAAGGCCATGACCCCGAGGAGGCGGTTTCCTGCAATGATCGGGAAGGCGCAGCCGGACATCCGGCTCCCAGGTAGTCCAGGCGTCCAGATCGGCGTCTTTCGGGAACAGACTTCCTCGAAGAGTCGTTCCAGGGCCGGAGCAGCCGATTCTCCAACTCCCGGAGGTGTGTCCCCGTGGGAGACGATTCGTTCAAGGAGATCTCCGTTACCCCTTGCGACCCAGGCGGCGCTGAAGGACCAGTCCAGGAATACACAGATAATCCTGAGTATTCCGGCTGCGGCTCGATCGGTTTGAGTTTCCGTGGCGATGAGATCTCCGATTGCACGGCTTGCGTCCCTGTAACGGTACATGATCTCAGGTTGCAATAGGGTTTGCTCCATAATGCAGCCCCCATTCCTGAACACTTTTCCCCCCACCCTAACCCTCCCCCGCAAGGGGGGAGGGGAAAGGGAGGTAACCTCATCGTCTGTCTTAACAGGAGAAAGCGTGTTTCCTCTTTCTACCGGTACAGCCAGACTCGCAACAGCGACAGGAGCTGATCGGTGTCGAGCGGTTTCGCAATATAATCCGAAGCCCCTGCCTCGACGCACTTTTCCCTGTCCCCTTTCATCGCTTTGGCTGTGAGCGCGATGACCGGCAAGGACCGGTATCTTTCCATTTTTCGGATCGCACGCATTGTCAGATAGCCGTCCATTTCGGGCATCATGATATCCATCAGGACGATGTCAATCTCATGATCTTTTTCGAGCAGATCAAGACACTCCCGACCGTTTTCCGCGTATGATACAATCATCTTGTGCTGTTCCAGCGCACTGGTCAGGGCGAAGATATTTCGAACATCGTCATCAACAATGAAAACTCTCTTTCCGGCCAGGATGGGATCGGAACCCGACAGCTCATAAACCACCGGTCCTTTCGCCTCTGTAGGGCCGGTCCCGACCTGGCGCTTGCCGGCGGCTACGGCGGCGGGTGTTGCAGGGGCAGCGACCGGTGCAGAGTGCATGTTCCGGTGCAACGAGGGGAGGTTGGTGATGGCGGTGGGCGTTGGAGGGGCAGCGACTACCCTGACTGTCCTGGGTTCCTGGACCGTTTCTGAAGAGGCGCGGTAGTATCTGGGAAGGTAGAGAGTGAATCTGCTTCCCTCGCCCGTCTTGCTGGCCATGTGAATCTCCCCGCCGAGCAGTTGGGCGATCTCTCGGCTGATCGCCAAGCCGAGTCCTGTCCCCCCGTATTTGCGGCTTGTGGTCCCGTCAGCTTGCTGGAAGGCCTCGAAAATCAACTTTTGCTTGTCCTGAGGGATTCCGATGCCGGTGTCCGTGACTTCCAGAGCAATGATCGCGTCGGCCCGGCTGAGCACCGGATGGTCGGCGCTCCATCCCCCGGAGGCCTCGTGGACTTCCAGGGTCACTCTTCCCTTTTCCGTGAATTTGAAGGCATTGGAAAGAAAGTTCTTGAGAACCTGCTTCACCCGCTTGGAGTCCGTGTACAGGCTCTGATGGCGGCCAGGCTTGATATGCACGGCAAAATCGAGTCCCTTGTGCTCCGCGAGCTGTCTGAAATTCAGATCCACATAGCCCGCCATGTCGGCGAAAGGAACCTCCCCCAGCTCCAATGTCACGACTCCTGATTCGATTTTGGAAAGATCCAGGATGTCGTCAATAAGAGCCAGAAGATCCGCTCCCGAAGAGTAGATCGTTCTTGCTTGCTCCACTTGCTTCTCATTCGGGATCTTCCCCTCGCTCTCCGAAAGCAGCCTGGACAGAATCATTATGCTGTTCAAAGGTGTCCGCAGCTCGTGAGACATGTTGGCGAGAAACTCCGATTTGTACTTGGAGGAAAGGGCGAGCTGATCCGCCTTTTCTTCCAGGAGGTTTCTTGCTTGTTCCACTTCACGGTTTTTCCGCTCGACCTCCGTGTTCTGGACCGAGAGAAGTCGGGCTTTCTCCTCCAGCTCCTCATTGGATTGCTGCAGATCCTCCTGCTGTTGTCTCAGCAAATCCTCAGACGCTTGCAGGGAGTTGGCCTGTTCTTCCAGTCTCTTGTTGGTGGCGGTGAGCTCCTTCTGCTGTACCTGAAGCTCCTCAGCCAGGGACTGAGACTGCTTGAGAAGCTCCTCGGTCCTTGTTGTCGCCTCGATGGTGTTCAGAACGATCCCGATGCTTTCGGTAAGCTGATCCAGGAAAGCCTGGTGAATCTCACTGAAGCGGCGGAAGGAGGCCAGCTCGATGACTGCTTTGACCTGCCCTTCGTAAAGAACCGGAAGCACTATGATATTGAGAGGGGTTCCTTCCCCCAGCCCTGAGCTGATCTTGATGTAGTCCTGCGGCACATCGGATACGAGAATTCGCTCCTTCTCCAGGACGCACTGGCCCACCAGACCTTCGCCCTGCTTGAACCGGCTCGCCAGGTTCTTCCGCTCCCGATAGGCATAGCTGCTCAGGAGCTTGAGGACCGGTTGCTCATCCTCCGTTTCCGTCAGGTAGAAGATTCCCTGCTGCGCCGAGACCAGCGGCGCGAGCTCCGAGAGAATTTTTCTTGAGACGGTTTCCAGATCCCGTTGCCCTTGCAGCATTCTGGTGAATTTGGCCAGATTCGTCTTGAGCCAGTCCTGCTCGGTATTCTTCTGAGTGGTCTCGCGCAGGTTGGCGATCATCTGGTTGATGTTGTCCTTGAGCTGCGCCACCTCTCCTTGCGCTTCCACCGCGATGGAGCGGGTCAGATCTCCCTTGGTCACTGCTGTGGCGACTTCCGCGATGGCGCGAACCTGGGTCGTCAGATTGGCTGCAAGCTGGTTGACATTGTCCGTGAGATCGCGCCATGTCCCTGCAGCGCCAGGAACACGGGCCTGGCCGCCGAGCTTTCCCTCGATGCCGACTTCCCGGGCCACGGTGGTGACCTGATCCGCGAATGTGGCCAGTGTATCAATCATCTCGTTGATCGTATCGGCCAGGGCGGCGATCTCTCCCCTGGCTTCCAGAGCCAGCTTTCGTTTCAAGTCTCCGTTTGCAACCGAAGTCACAACTCTGGCGATCCCTCGCACCTGGGAGGTGAGGTTGCTGGCCATGGAGTTCACGTTATCGGTCAGGTCTTTCCATGTGCCTGCGGCGCCCTTTACCTCGGCCTGGCCTCCGAGTTTTCCTTCACTTCCCACTTCACGGGCGACACGGGTGACCTCTGATGCGAAGGACCGGAGCTGGTCCACCATGGTGTTGATCGTGTTCTTCAGCTCCAGGATCTCGCCCTTCACCTCCACCGTGATCTTCTTCGAGAGATCGCCCTTCGCCACCGCCGTCGTCACGTCCGCGATGTTGCGCACCTGGCTCGTCAGGTTCGACGCCATGAAGTTCACGTTGTCCGTCAGGTCCTTCCACGTGCCCGCGACGCCGGGCACCGCCGCCTGGCCGCCCAGCTTGCCTTCCGTGCCGACCTCGCGCGCCACGCGCGTGACCTCCGAGGCGAACGAGCGCAGCTGGTCCACCATCGTGTTGATCGTGTCCTTCAGCTGCAGGATCTCGCCTTCCACCTCCACCGTGATCTTGCGCGACAGGTCCCCCTTCGCCACCGCCGTCGTCACGTCCGCGATGTTGCGCACCTGGCTCGTCAGGTTGCCCGCCATGAAGTTCA
>JACPDT010000001.1 GCA_016183865.1 Armatimonadota bacterium
TGTCAATTTCCTCCGGGGGCAGGATGAAATCGGAACGGGAACCCAAAGCTACCACCTCCGAGGATCTTACTTCGACACTCGGGGAGGCAAATCATGCTGGTGTCAGATAATTATGCAAATTGAGATCCGCAAGAGAATAAAAAGGAGAGTGTCCATCATGGTAAAGGCCCCACATGCAGGTATCATTGCGGCGATACTGTTCCTTGGCTTTGTGACATCTGCCCGGGCGGATGTCACCCTTTCCGGAACACAGGTCAGGGGAGAGGGGAGAGATGCACAACTTCGCTGCAGCGGGGTGAAGCTGCCAAAGGGCGGAGTCATTGTTGCCGCTTCCGACTCAGGTGCAGGATTCTGGCTTGAGGGAAGCGGTGGAGAGGTAATTCGGTTCGCCTCATCACGACAGGCTCGTGGTGTCTCGCTCCGCAACGGAACCTGGTATGCCTATCCCAACCTCCCGCCGCGAGCGAACTCGGCCTCTGTATCGGTGACCATACGGACGGGAACCGCAACAGATGCGTCTGGAGATACAGGCGGCACGTCCTCGATCCGCCCCGCCGCTTATGAGGGAACTTACCGAAACGACACAGGAGGCTCCGGCGCAAGCAAGTTAATCATCAGCTATGTCGGTGACTGCGAAATTCGAGGTTCCTGGGATGGACTTGGCTTCAAAGCCACCCGCTCAGGTACGGAAGCCGATTTCCGCCTCCTCAATGTTTTGGATGGCGGCGTGCGAAAGGATTACACCGTCCACATCAAGTTCTCACCAGATGGCAAAACTGCGGAATTTACTTACTCTGCCCAGGAGTCGGGCGGTGGCGGCAGGCATTACAACGGCGCCGCAGAGTATACAAGACGATAGCGAACCCATCTTCATTGATCACGTCTTCCGGAACACTACCATAGAGAGATCTCCATGGCGAGCTTCGCCATTTCTGTGGAATGATAAGAGCTCTTTCCCGGTCCTCCCTTTGGATCGGGAAGAGACGCTCCATCCGCCGCGACTGTCATCCGGTCGCCGCCGATCTCCCTGTCAACAAAGTATTTGTCCCAGAATTCAAGCGTTTGAGCGCTTGCGGTCTTTCTTGCCGGTTTCCCTCACGAAGACATCATACCATCCGCCGCGCAATTTGTCATATCCCTTTTCCAATATGCCGTCCAGGACGGCTTTTGCCGTCTCTCTGTATTTGCTTGATTCTTCCGGGGAAAGGAGTCCCTCCCCGCTGAGAAGACGCTCCGCCCTCAGGAGAAAGAGCGCGCCCTGCGCGTTGTGTCCGGTGACACCAATGGTTCCTTCAGGCTGCTTCTGCCACCCTCTCCAGTCTTCTTCCCAGTTCTCCGTGAAGTTTTCCTTGATGAAACCGGTTCTTGAATCGGGAAAGTTCTCCATGAAAAGGAAAGAAAGCTCCTTGATCTGGGCAAAGACCTGTTTTTTCCAGTCGCCTTCGGCAATATCGGCAATCTCAAGAAGAGCCGATGTTGCAGGATATACGGTGGAGTTGTAGCTCTTTGTTCTTGTGGGTTCAAAAGTCAGAGGATTTACACTGTCAAAGAATCCTCCATTCCGTTCATCATGAAAATGATTCGTAATGAACTCGTGGCCTTTCCTGATGACATCGAGGATTTTCTTGTCCCTTGTGGCTTTATAATACTCGATAAGACCTGTCAAACCATAGGTTTGCTCATTGATGACGAGCGGATTCCTGTCCGCAACCTCGGTGGGGTTTCCCTTCCTGTCCGTCTGCTGCGCCCAGTATACCTCGTCCTGTTTCGCTTCACGCATGTGATGCTTGAGAATGAAATCTACTCCCCGCTCCGCAAGCTCCAGATACTTCCCGTCACCGGTCATCAGGTATGCGGCAGAATAAGCCCACACCTGACGGCTCGTCGGCATGAGAAACTTTTCATTTTCATTTGAGACTTTTCCCATCGAGTCTATGTGAGTATAGAATCCGCCGGCTTCGTCGTCCTTGGAAACCCCGGCAAAAAAATCGGTCATATGTCTTGCCTGGCTGACCCAATATTCTTTTGATCCCAGCTCAGGTGGACGGGATATTCTTTTCACCCCCGTCATTTGCCTGAGCTTCCGAATGTCTTGCAGCATGTCCTTCGAAGGTATTCCCCCCTCAATGGCTACCTTGTCGGAAATGCTCACTTCCTGTGTTTCCGAGTCTCTGGTCTCTTTCGCGAGAGAAGTTGTCCCCGGCATTTGTGCTGTCATCTTGCTGATATCCATTGCAGATCCCCCTTCTACCTCTCATTTTAATGGTCATCATCATATCAGGGAGAGTTCAAGAGAATCTCAAATTATTCTCAAAGAAGAATCAAAAAGCACAAATTTTCCGGAATGGGAAGGGGGCCATCATCTTGCGGACATATTCCCACAGGCCTTCGTCGTTCTTGTGCAGTTTTTCACGGTCTCCAGGACCCCTGGCAAAGAACATGATTCCCTCAGCCAGGTATTCGTGCTCATTCTCCGTGGCGTAGTCACTCCAAAGACCCTGTTTCCAGAGCCGATTCCACCATGACAGGTTCCACGTTCTTTCGCAGTAGTCTTTGTAAAGCTTCTTGAGGCCGGAGTCCACGCCGGACTTCAAGACAGGCTCACCGGGGCTCTTGTCCGGTTCCAGAACATCGTCCAGGGCGTGGCCGAGCTCGTGGAGAACCGTTGAGACGGAAAGCCGTCTGGGGGCGATTCTCAGCACCTTCCCGACCGGATCATACTCTGCCACGAAAAGGCGCCGATTCAAAGCAAAGGGATCATCGCGATGAACCGCGATTCTCACGCCATTTGCAAGGAGTTTCTCCATATTCGGAAGGCCCAGCTTGCGGGCAGCCTTTGTGAGTGTCCGCATTTCAAGAAAACCGGCAGAAGAAGTGAGCATCTTGTTAACGATTTCCTTTGCTGCTTTCTCTTCGGAGGGGAGGGTAGAGCCGATATCGGCGGAATCTTTTAGCACGACCCTGCCGTGGTCCTCCGAAGGCCGCAGAGAGGTTTTGATATCAGGCCCGTGGAACCGGCTCCGGACCCCTGTGATCATGCTTATACGCATGGCTTTCGCCTCACTCGTGATTATCACTCAAGAATTATACCACACAGATTCAGGGAAAGGGGTTTCCTTTTCTTAAACTTTTGGAATAGCGGTTCTTCGGGAACTCTCCGTGAAATGGCCGTTGTTTTTTTCGACAGAGGGTGGGTTCCCATGCTTATCAAGCAGTATTATCTCGGCTGTCTTGCTCATGCCTCTTACCTGATCGGCGATGAGGAGAGTCATGTCGCTGTCGTTGTAGATCCTCAAAGAGACACCGATCAGTACCTGGCCGATGCCGCCAGATACGGATTTCAGATCAAACACGTTTTCCTGACACATTTTCATGCCGACTTCGTGGCCGGCCATCTGGAGTTGCGGGATCGCTGCAGCGCAAGAATCTATCTGGGGGCTTCAGGGAAAGCCGAGTATTCCTTCACTCCCATGAGCGATGGGGACATGCTGGAATTCGGGCGAACCCTTCTTGTGGTCCTGGCGACCCCCGGTCATTCGCCGGAATCCATATGCATTCTGGTGTACGATCTCAGAAAGGATCGCCTCAAACCTTACGCCGTACTCACCGGAGACACTCTCTTCATCGGGGATGTGGGCCGTCCGGATCTTCGGGCCTCCCTCGGCTGGTCGGCGGAAGAGTTGGGGGGTATGCTCTATGATTCTCTTCACGACAAGCTCCTGACACTTCCTGATGAAACGCTCGTATATCCCGCCCATGGGGCCGGATCCCTCTGCGGAAAGAACCTGAGCACAGACACCGTTTCCACCATCGGGATCCAGCGCCGACACAACTACGCTCTCCAACCCAGGAGCAGGGACGAGTTTCTGACTCTTCTTCTGGCGGATCAGCCCGAAGCTCCTGCTTATTTCGCTTATGATGCTCTTCTCAATACGAAAGAAAGACCCACCTTGGAGAAGACATTGGAGCAGGTCCTTTCGCCCCTCTCCCTCGAGGAGCTTCTGCGCCTGCAAAACGCAGGGGCGCAGGTGCTGGATGTGCGGGAACCCGCTGATTTCGAGGGGGGACATCTGGCAGGCGCCACGAACATCGGCCTTGGCGGCACATATGCAACCTGGGCCGGGACTCTCCTCGACAGAAGCAGGCATGTTGTCATCAGCGCCGACCTGGGGCGCGAAGAGGAGGCTGCCCTGAGGCTCGGCAGAATCGGTTTCGATCTTGTAGCAGGATATCTCAGAGGGGGAATGGAGGAAGCCCAGGCCCTCCCCGAGCTCCTTCAAAGAACCGAAAGGATCACCGCCATCGCCCTGGCCGAACAGCTCGACTCCCCTGAGCCCCCTTTTCTCCTGGATGTGCGGACGGCCGCAGAATGGCAGAAAGGCCGGATAGGCGGAAGTGCCAATATCCCCTTGGGCCACCTGGCGGAAAGAATTGAGGAAATCCCGAGAGATAGAAAAGTTGTTGTTCACTGCGCAGGGGGCTACCGCTCCTCCATTGCTGCAAGCATCCTGCAGCAACAAGGTTTCACCGGTCTTTCCGACCTAGTAGGCGGCTTCAGTGCCTGGGAGTCTTCCAGACTCGATATCGCAGCGCCCGCACGGCTTCGCGGCGGGTGAGAATCTGCAAAAGGAGGAAAACAAGCAGACCAGCGACACTCCGAATATGGAAGGCGCATTTATCCGGGTGAATCCTGAAGAAGTGAGGTTCGTTGCTGCCTTCCGAGAACAAATGAATCGAGATGTCCGGATAGAATGTTGTCGAGGCGGTGGGAGCGGAGGCCGCTGGGGATGTCCCTGACTTCGCCTTCCGGTGAGAGGTAATAAATTCGGGTAAGGCTTTCGTCGGGGGCCGCCTTGTTTCGGGAAGCCACCACTGCCGCGAGGAGCTTCAGGACCGCTTTTCTGCAGGGTTCGAGGTCAAGATCGTTTTCGATCTCCACCGACGCGAAGGTGGGGAGATAGGTCGCCTTGGCCCAGGATCGCTTCCGCTTTATGCGAACCCCCCTGGATGCTTTGAGGGAGCGACTTTCCAGAGTCACTTCCTGGGAGAGGAGGAGATCCCCTCCCGGCACCTCCGGAATGACGCTGACTCGAACGAAAGTGCTGATGCGGCTTCGCTCCTGGCAAAGCTCAGTCTCTTTCCCCTGCGGTCTCTGCGAAAATCGCACTCGCCTGGAGCGGGCGGCAAAGCGGTGAAACCCCGATTCCCCCTTAAAAAGCCCGAAAGCGTGAGGCCCCGTGATTTGAAGAATTGCCCCATCCATAGAGTCCTCGCCGGCCCCGGCCTCGTGGATCACCTGCATCGCACATCCGCACCGAGAGGCCCAGCCCTCGTACATCTCCAGCATCGCTGGAAGGGGCTTCTGCCCCGTATCCTGACTGTCCAACCTTCGAAGAAAAACATAGGCATCCATGAGATCCTCGTCGCTATTGAGGCTTGCACGAAGGCGGAGGAAAGACAGGCGCATGGAAAGGGCTTCCACGCCTCGCGAAAGGTTCGAAAGTTCCAGCGGCTCATGCCGCTTCGCCAGTCTCTCTACAAGAGCGCCTGTCTCTTCCAGGTCCTGTTCCAGTCGCGCAGAGATTTCCATGATGGTCTCCATCATTTGAACCCGGTGAATATCGAGATGCGATCCTTCCCCTGTCCAGAAGGCCCCTTTCTGCATCCGCTCCAGTATAGATTTTTTCTCCTTTCTCAAACGGTCCAGGTTAAGGCGCGGCCTGGTGTCCAAAAACTGTAGAAGGAGATCGGAGATCTTTCTCTTCAGGAGCTTGATCGAGGCGATTCTCTCCCTGAGCGGCGCCGGGTGTGGGGCGATCTCTTCCGTGTCTTCCGTGGCGATCGTGCGGACGGTGATCGTCTTTTCGCAGGCTTTGATATGAAGAACGGCGTTGCCCCCGTGTGATTTGACAATCTCCCTCGCCACAGGCACAAGGATTTCACTTTCTATGGTTCTCTTGAGGGGCCTGGCGCCATATTTGGAAGAAAAGCCTTCACGCATCAGGAAATCGCCGACCGATTCATCCATGTTCATGATGATTCCCCTGCGGGTGATTCCCTGTCTGCTCAGGACGGCATAGAGCTCCCGGGTCGCGATGGAGCGCATGGACAGGGGGTCAAGCGCCTGAAAACAAACGATCTTGTCAATTCGGTTCAGGAACTCCGGGCGAAAATGAGATTCCAGAGCACGAAGGACGCTTCCCCTGGAAGGAGCTGCGGAGCGTTCCACGATACCGATGGAGGCGGATTGGAAGTTCACGCCGAGGTTGCTCGTCAGGATGATGATGGTCTGCCTGAAACTCACCACATCCCCCCTGGATGTGCTCAGGCGGCCGCTGTCGAAAAGCTGGAGCATCAGGTCAAAGACGCTGGGATCGGCCTTTTCGAACTCATCCAGGAGAACCACGGAAAAGGGAGATTCCTTGATTTTTCCTGTGAGGATCCCGTCGGTGTTTCCCTGCCTGTCCCACGGTTCACCGATCAATCGCTGCACACTGCCTGGGCCGGAGAATTCGGACATGTCCAGCCTCACCAGCCTGTTCTTGCTGCCGAAGAGAAATTCCGCCACAGTTCTGGCCAGTTCCGTTTTCCCCACCCCGGTGGGACCGATGAAAAGAAGGACACCGAGCGGTTTCGAGGGATCCGCAAGCCCCGCCTTGACCAGAGTCACCAGATCCACCACTGCTGAAACCGCTTCCATTTGTCCGATGATTCTTTCCTGGAAGAAGGCTCCCACAGACTGCACATCCAGGGGAACCCTGTCGTCCATGAGCCAGCGGGGAAGCCCTGTTCGGACTGCGAGCTCACTCACAATGTCTTCCTGTCTCAAATCCACCTGCCTTTCGGAAGTCTCCCTTATGCGTCTGTGCAGGGCAGCCTCCAGAAGGTTCAGAGCTTTCCCCGGGAAGGCGGATGAGCCGATGAAGTGGTCCGCCGCGTCCAGGGAGAACCTCATCACCGACTCGGGAAGGCCAAGGTTTCTGCCGGAGCGATTCGCATCCACCGTAAGGGCATGGCGGGCAATGCGGCTCGTCTCTTCCACCGAGGGTTCGGTTGTCCGAATTTCCTTGAAAAGTCTTCGAAATTCCGGGGTGCACCCGAGGCCCGCAGCCAGTTGTTCTGGGGTGGATTCACCCACAAGCGCGATGTCCCCCCGTTCTACGTAAGGCCGCAGAAAGGAGGCCACGTTCTCATCCGATTTTGAGGAGCGTCCGGCCCAGATGAGATGGTTTACATCTGTGACATAAATGACCACATTCCGTGGAAAGGAGACAAGTCTTACGAGCTGCTGAAGCCGTGTCTCCAGTTGGCCAAGGTAACATGTCCCAGCCAATATCAGCCCTGAGCTGGTCTCCAGTACCGTGGCGCCTCGTGTCTCCGCGAGATGGGAAAAGGCTGCATGAAGGGCGGCGGTCTTGCCCACCCCCGGGGGCCCGACAAGGATCAGGCTCCTGCTCCCTCTGCCGTCGAGACGCGCTTCGATTTCCCTGGTGACTTCATCATTTGCCACAATCCGCTCCGAGATCCCCGTTCCGCCTGGGCTTGCCAGGATTCGCCCAAAGCCTTCCAGTGCATTCGCATCCACTTGCCGCTTTTCAAGCTCCCTGAACCGTTCGGCCAGGCTCCTGGTGAAATCATCGGAGACCAGGCGCTCCAGGGCATCTGCCGCCACGGCGAGTCTGTCGGCTGGGAAGGACCGAAGCAGGGTTTCGATCTCTGAAGCTGTAGCGGTGCGCAGCATGGTGATGACCCTCCGGGCGACCTGTCTTGTCACATACCGTTCATCTTCTCCTTTGCGGAAATTCGAAAAGAGTACGCCCAGAGCCCATTCCCCGCCCAGGCGAACCAGACAGTCCAGGACGGCGATTTCCACAGTATATTCATTTTCATCCAAGAGGGCGGACCGAAGTGCATCCCTGACGATCTCCGGAACACTCTCTTCTTCTCCTGCCAGGAGCTTCCCGACGAGGCCGACCGCCATCTCTCGTATCTCCTCATCGTTTTCGTGAAAACAGTCGAGCACCGAAGGCAGCGCCTCACGTGCCTCGCAGCGCACAAGGGCCTCCCCTGCCTGTCGTCTGGCCGTATCGGACCGGCTCTTGAGAAGCGGGATCAGCCGTGGAACAGCCTCATTCCTGTTTTCCGCAAGAAAAACAAAGGCCTGCTCCACATCAAGAGGATCATCCTTGAACAACAGTTTCAAAGCCTTGTCGAGATTCATCTTCATTCGCAAGTCCCGCAATATGTCATGGGTTTCTCACTTTTCGTGGATCCTATGATTTCTCCTTTCCACGGGCGGATCTTCCTACACCAATAGAAAAGGATTTCCCCTCTGGCAAGAAGAACAGGTGACCGCTGTGGAAAGAAAGCTTATTCTCACTTTGCTTCTCATGTTTTCCATCGGTTCCCCCTGCTCGGCCCGGGAGGCAATATCAACCGACTCGACCGCTCCCATCATCAAGGCGGCCCTGGGGTTCGCGTCTTCAGGGCAAAAGCGGAAGGCCGCAAAGCTCTGGAGGCAGATCCCGGCCCTGAAGCTTACGACTTACGACAAATGCTTTCCCGCAGATCTGGAAGGGGACGGCGAAAAGGAGCTCCTTTGCTGTTATATTGTCGCTCCTGGGGACAGATGGGGAATGATTCGGGTCTTCGCTTTGAGTGGCGCCAACGTGACCCGAATTTTCGAGTCTCAGGCCGTATCTATGTGGCCCGGGGAACGCGTGTTCGCCGAGGACCTCGATGGCGATGGGCGCGAAGAGGCTATCTGCGAAGGCCCCTACGGAGGTATGGGCGGCGCGGCACGCACGGGGGCAACCCACGTCATATACTATGACCCTGAAACACGCAAATTGGATTCGTTCATAAGACACTACAGATTCTCTCCGGACGTGGAAGATCTGGATGGGGGGAAACACAAAGAAATTGTTCTCAAGGAGAGCGTAAGAGGGCCTGTCGCCGGCTACGAAACGACTTACATTCCTCACATCTATCACTGGAAAAATCGGGACCTTGTGGAGGTCTCCTGGGATTTTCCCGAGTTCTACGAAGCGTTCAGGCAAAAGTGCCAGAGAGAAATGGCAGAAAGAGCTCAGATGCTACTGCTGGAGAACTTCATCGGGCGTGCGGCGGAGTACGACAGGTATCGTCGTGCTGTCTTATCTGAAATTGCCATCCTGACAGAAGCTCGACCTCTCCTTTCCGCAGAAGCTCGCAGAACCTTGTACTCCGTGAAAGATTCCCTCTCATTTGCCAGGGGCGCCCTTCCTGTCCCGCTTACGTTTCTGTTTTTTGCAGGGGCGGCCTTACTTCACCTGAGAAAGAGGATGCGATTTCGCACTTCGAGGAAACTGGATGGGTCGTGAAGTTCAAGCGAGGTGTCCTTTCACTTCAAGTCCCACGTGGGAGCGGGTCTGGAACAAGGCAGGGGTCCTTCGGACTGGTGATGAATCCAAATTCCTGAAAATGAGGGTCGAAAGCGAAAGCTGCGGTGATTTTCAGTGACCGCATCAATGCGAAACTTATACAATCAACAAAGGAAAACGGGTGATCCTCATACTGGTAAAAAATCTCCCAACCACCTCTCCAGTCGAGGGAAGTTACCGGCTGTATGGCGATAATCTGACTTTGAAGAAGGCTGGTCCCAAAGTGTAAAGCGACATGGTTCCCTTTTCTGGATCGAAGCAGAGTGAGGGTTTCTGAAACCACGTATTCACTGGTAACGAGCTCCCAGGTTTTCTTCTTCAGGAGCTGTTTGTGGAAACGCTGTGCGCTGTCGTGATGACGATCGTCGTGAGCGACGAGAGCAAAAAAAGCCGACGTATCTATGAACAACCTGGGCCTGGCCAATCAGGAATCCCCGTACAGATAATGGTCGTGCCTCACAGAACCATCGGAGATTCCGCTCTTCCAGGGAATCTCTCCTAAAGAAGCAAGTGGATCCCCTTCCCAAGAGGCTGCCTCGTGGGAAGCAAAATAATATTCAAGGGCCTCTCGTATGATGGAGGCTTTGGAATGCTTCGTGCGCCGGGCGAGCCGCTCGAGCTTCTGGTGTACCTCAAGGGGCAGATAGATCTGAGTTCGAAATTGTGTATTTCCCATTGCAAATCATAATGTACTGTACAGTTTAGTTACAGTATAACACATCTCGCGGATACTGTCAACGGATCCTTTGCCTCCGCTTCCCGCTGGATTCGCTTTGGAACTTGACTTTCACCGCCTTGCGTTTCTTATTTCAGGAGCCCGCGGCTGAAGCGAAAAAAAGGGGTCTGCTTCTTCGTCTCTGGGAGCCTGAATGGCCTGCTCCGCCTGTGGCTGAGACGCAGGTTACCTGTCCCTGCAGGAATGGCCACGCCTTTCTTGAAGAAGAGGAAGCGATTCCACTACGGAGGAAGACATGATGGGTTGTAAAGATTATTTCGATCAGGTTGCCTCTCAATGGGACGCGATGCGTGAGACTTTCTTCTCCGATCGCGTCAGGGACAAGGCCATTGCTGCGGCAGGCGTCCGAAAAGGAGAGGTCGCTGCCGACATCGGCGCAGGAAGCGGCTTTGTCACAGAGGGCCTGCTCAGGGAAGGCTTGAAAGTGATAGCTGTTGATCAGTCTCAGGCCATGCTCGGGGAGATGAGAAAAAAGTTTTCCCTGGCAGATGGAGTTGATTACTGCTGCGCCGGTGTTGAGGATTTGCCGATTTCTGACGAGTCTGTGGACCATGTTTTCGGGAACATGATTCTCCATCATGTGGATTCACCCCCAGGGGCACTCAGGGAATGGGCCAGGATCCTGAAACCGGGGGGAAAGCTCGTGATAACCGACATGTATGAGCATTCCCACGAGTTCTTGAGGGAGGAGCACCATGACCGGTGGATGGGTTTTGAGGGGGAGCATGTGAGACAATGGCTCACGGAAGCAGGCTTCTCCCGGGTAATGGTGGATTCCGTGGGCGAGAACTGTTGCGCCCAATCCGATTGTGGGAGCGAGTCTGTGGAAATCCGTCTCTTTGTGGCTATGGGTGAGAAGACGTGAAATATGTTCAGAACTGCCTTCCCGGCATGGGGCCGGTGGAAAAAGACCCCTCAACCGGGGTGAAACTCGACCCAAAAGACCTTTCCACCGGTCCGAAGCTCATCTATCTCGATGTGGAAACAACCGGAATATCCTGCCCGGAATCGGGGATTATTCAGTTGGCAGGGGCCATTGAAATCGCAGGTGGAGAGAAGAAGCTTTTCAACTACAGGATGCGCCCCTTTCCCCAGGACCAGATCTCCGATGAGGCTCTTGCGGTAAACGGCGTCATCCGGGCCGACCTGGAGGGGTACGAGGAGCCCCTGATCGCCTTCAAGGACTTCGTGAAAACCTTGAGCGCTTATGTGGACCGGTATGATCGGGGAGACAAGTTCCATCTTGTGGGATATAACGCCCATTTTGACGCAGGGCACCTTCGGGCCTGGTTCGAGAAAAACGGCGACAAATATTTCGGCTCCTGGTTCTGGCACCCCCCCCTGGATGTGATGGGATTTGCCAACATCGTCCTGATGCGCCGAAGACCAGCCCTTTCCAACTTTAAGCTTGCCACCGTGGCCGAGGCACTCGGCCTGGAAGCGGACGAAGCCCAGACCCACGATGCCTTGTATGACATCAGCCTGACCCGAAGCATCTTCCACCTCCTCATGGACAAGCTCAAGGAACAACCCATAAGGAACGGCAATGCCAAAGCCTGAGGAAGCGGCCAGGATCATCTTCGGCCGTCGGGCCTCCCAATACGCTGCAAGCGCCTGCCACTCCGATTCCGATGTTCTTGCAAGAGTCGTAGAGCTCGCATCTCCCGAACCCCATTGGACGGTCCTGGATGTCGCGACAGGGACCGGCCACACTGCCTTTGCCCTGGCGCCCCATGTCGCTTCCGTAACAGGAGTGGATCTCACCCCCGAAATGATTCGGGAGGGGGAGAAGCTCCGGTTGGAGCGGCCTCTGGCCAATGTGGAATTTCGTCTGGGGGACGTGCATGATCTTCCTTTTCCCGATCAATCCTTTGATTTGATCACCTGCAGGCGTGGAGCGCACCATTTTTCGGATATGGGCAGAGCCCTTGCGGAAATGAGACGGGTCCTGCGCCCGGGAGGCCGACTCGTGATTGATGACAGAAGTATCCCTGAGGACGATTTTACGGACCGCTGCATGAATGAGCTTGACCGCTATCACGACGAATCTCATGTCCGCCAATGCCGCCCGGAAGAGTGGCGGAATATGCTGGAAACGGCAGGTTTCTCAGTGGAGCGAATCGAGCCCTATGTGATCCACAGGCCTCTGTCCTCACTGACGGAAGGCGTTTCCAGGGAGAATGTCGAAAAAATTCGACAGATTCTGGACCGCCTCGACAAGTCTCAAAGGGAGTCGCTCAATCTTATCGAAATTAATGGCGTACCTCATCTGAACCACTGGTATGTCATGATATCGGCCAGGAACCCATAGAGATGGCGGAGGGCACTTAGTTGGCAGGCGAGTTTTCTCTTATCTCCGATGTATTGATCAAGGGTAAAGATAAGTATGGACAAAAGAGGGCAGTACAGAGAAAAGGCCCCGGCGGGTCTTATGAAGGATATTCCTATGATGCCCTCTATTGCGCCTCATGCGGATTGGCTCACAAGATGCTGGAGATCGGTTTCAGAAAAGGGGACAAGGTGGGCATTCTTGCGGAGAACGGCGCGACATGGGCCATGGCAGCCTTTGGAACCTTTTTTGCCGGAGGCGCCATAGTCCCTCTGGGAGTTCACAATACGCCGGACGAGGTCTCAGCGATCCTTGACGACGCCGAAGCAGGCTACTTGATTGTCTCCCAGCCTTTTATCGAAAACGCCATAGGAAACCGAGCCTGCCCATCATCCCCGTGGGAACCGAAATCTCCGCCCATTCACCGAATGGGGACCCGGGAGGCAAGGATGTTTCCCCTTCCGATCCCGCTCTGATCATCTATACTTCAGGGACAACGGGCACTCCAAAGGGCGTGGTTCTGTCTCATCAGAACATTCTTTCCAACATCGAAGGGGTCATCCCTTACTTTGAGTTCAATCCTGAGGATCACTTTCTGTCATTGCTTCCCTTGTCACATACCCTGGAGTTCACGGCAGGATTCGTTCTGCCTCTGACTTTCGGCGCCACGATCACATACCTGAGAGCCCCGGTGGCCAGTGAGATCACAACCACCATGAAAGAAGTCTCTCCAACAGTATTCATCGCCGTTCCTCTTGTATACAAGCATCTGCATAAAGGAATTATGCGGCGTCTGGCGTCGCTTCCGACCATGTCCAGGGCTTTTATGTCCCTCGCGAAAAGGATCTCTTTTCTACGCCCGACTCTGGCCCGCAGGATCGCCGAGGCCTTCGGGGGCAAGATGAGATATTGGATCGTAGGCGGAGCGCCTATAGATCCGAATCTCCTGCTGGACCTGGAGCTCATGGGCATTGAAGTCCTCCAGGGATATGGATTGAGCGAAGCATCTCCACTTCTCACCGTGAACCCTCCGGGCAGAAACAGGCGGGGAACGGTGGGGTTGCCCCTCACGAATGTAAGAGTGAAGATCGCGGCATCCCCCGGTGAGGAAAGGGGAGAGATCCTCGCCCAGGGAGACAATATCATGACCGGCTATTACAGGAACCGGAAGGCCACGTCAGAGGCGATCCGGGACGGATGGCTCCACACAGGGGATGTGGGAATCCTGGATGAGGCGGGATATTTAACGATCGTGGGACGGGAAAAGAATATGATTGTCACCCCCGGAGGAGAGAACGTTTACCCTGAAGAGATCGAGACCTTGCTGGAAAGGTGTCATCTTGTCAAGGAAATCAGCGTTTTCGGCCAGAAGGAGGGGGATGGGGTGGGGGAAAAAGTCTGCGCCGTGGTCGTCCCCGATCTGGAGGTCCATCAGGCACTGCCGAAGGATGAGCGGAAAAGGCCGGTGGAGACGTTGCTGGAAGAGGAGATCAGGACGATTCTGAAGACTGTGGCGCCTTACAAGCGAATCGCAGAATGGGTGCTCCACCCGGATGAGCTTCCCAAGACGCCTCTTCGGAAGAAGAAGATGGACGAAATTCGCCGCTTCTTCTCGGAGAAGCGGAAGCAGAAAACAGGAGTCAAGGCCGGATGACCACAGGGGTCCCCAGAGGCAGGGCCAGGTAAAGCTCCTCCAGATCCGAGCTTCTCATCGCGATACATCCCTGTGTTTCCCCCTTGTCCAGGGGCGCCCAATCCGGATAGCCGTGTATGCCGATCCAGCCTCCCAGACCCGTTTCCTGGGGAGGGAGCACCCCCGCATCCCCCACTCCTGTTATCGAATCGTATTCATCTCTCCCGATTGTACCGGAAGCCAAACCGCGATCTGCGTCCTCCCTGTTGGGGTAATCGAGACCCAGCCACCGGGATCCAAGAAACGCCTTCTTGTCTGGGGAAAACGCCTTTTCCACGATCCGATACGTCCCCTCAGGAGTTTTCCCGTCCCCGCTCTTTTCCTTGGATCCTGCCCCTCCAAACCCGATAACAACAGGGTACGACCGAAGGAGAGTCTTTTCCAGATAAAGGGCAAGGGTCTTTTTGCTCTTTTCAACCACAAGGGTTGCCCCTGTCAGGGGAAAATCGCGGCATGCCCTTCGGCATAAGGCCAGAAGGCTGTCTTCGGGAATCCCTGTTTCCTCTTTCCAGAGCGAAACCTCCAGGGAGTCCACGGGAAGGTGCTCCCCCGGGCAGTAGACCTCCTCTTCCAGCTCCCTGTGCGATGCGATGTGACGCCACGAGATTCCGTGCTTCTTCTTCAGGGATCGAATCAAGGAGGCGGTTGCCTTCCACTGAGCCTCAGGCGGCGGCGAGTAATAGCCCGCCGGGTCTCCCGCGAGAACGATCCCGATGTACTTGCGGTCAAAGCCGGAAAATGTCGAATTTTTGCGCTTTGGGTGCGAAACTACTGTCCCGTCAGGCCCTATTTCGAACTTGCAGGCGGCAAGTCCGGCCTTCTCCCTGGCCGGGAGATCAGGCCCTCCGGTGCGATGGAGCACAATGCCCGGAGATGGAGGGAGGGAGCTGCCCCCTGCGAAAAAAGTGAAAAACAGGACCACCACAATCCCTGCGAGCTTCGCAAGCCAGGCCAGCCTTCTTCTTTCCATGCCCTCAGAATATCATACAACCGGCCCAATGTAAAGGGAAGGAGGCACAATAACCAATCTTCATCAAAAACGACGAAACGTTATTCTCTTGCGGATCTCAATTTGCAAAATTCCCTGACACCAGCATGATTCCTCGATTCGTAATGTTGCCGTTCCTTGACATCCCCCTGGAGCATCTGGCCATTTTCGGAGACCTGCGGCAACTCGGTCCCATCAGACGAAACAACAATCCCGGGGACGAAAAGTGGCTAGCCGTGGGACTGGCGCTCAATCTGCTGCGGAAATCGCCGGACCGCCGAGTTCTCCTGATCACCCCATTTCGCAACCAGGCTGACCTTCTGCGCAAGCTGGTCCAGGCCTATCTTTCATCGTATTCCCAAGTCCGAGCCGGCACGGTCCATGTCTGCCAGGGTCAGGAAGCAGATCTCGTCATCTTCGACCCCGTTGATCCCCTCCACTCCTGGCTGATGGGAAGGCTCGGCAAGAAGGAAATAGAACGCGTCCTGTGTGTTGCCTTCTCCCGGGCCAGAACCCACCTTGTGGTGCTGGGAAAACGCGAGGAGATCCAGGGCAGCCCGCTGTTGGGGCCATTGTGCCTGAACGCAATGGAACAGCCAGTGAAGCAACATTCTGGAAACCCATGGCTTTGACCTGATCGTAGACGGACAGAAGACAATGAGAGGCTATCACAATCGGGACCGAGGGGGCCAGGCCCGACAATGCTTCGACAGGGCATATCCTCCTGCCTCCCAGGTCCCTCCCCTGTTTGCCCGGGTCGCTGTCGAACACACCTGCAACATCTATGCCGTCATCGGAGCAAGTGTCCACAAATCGAGCGCCCCAGGTGGCGGCGCCGATCAGAGCGACTCGGCGAAAGTTGGAGGGATCGAATGCCGGGTATCTCGAAAGAAGCCCGGACCGTGCGCCATCCCCCTGTTTGTAAGAAAACAGGCTCTTGAGCCGTTCCTTGCCCATTCTTGCTTCCATTACCCTTGATGGTCTTCCATCTCGAGATCACACCCAGTTGTCTCCTGGTGTTGACCCGCCAGCTCTCCAATTCCTCCATTGTGATGCCTTCCATTCAGGTTCCCAATAAGGTCTTCCAGTTTGTCTTCCGCCCTGGCGTCATTCCAGCATTCGAACCACAAATTCTGGACCTCTGTCCCAGATTTTTGGCCGCTGTAAACATCCGCTGGATTTGCTTGTCAGTCTACGTGCTATTTCGAGGTTGCCAGGATATTTTCGGAGGTCCAGCTTTTTCGGAAAAGCGCAAAAGGTATATTCCCTATGTGACCGAAATATGATATGATGTAGTTGCATAGGAATTGCGATTTGTGTGGAGGCGATCGTGAAGCAAACGACGGTGAACGTGCGGGAGCTTAAAAGCAGATTAAGCCACTACCTGCGGCTTGCGAAAGCTGGCGAGTCTGTGGAAATCACTATGCGGGGGATGCCCATAGGCCGGATTGTGCCGACGTCAGCACCGGTTCAGGACCGCATGGAGGCGATGGCCCTGTCCGGCCTTCTGCTATGGAACAAGCGCAAACTTAAGCCTATGGCGCCGGTCGCGAGGGTCAGGGGCAAGCAAACTGTGTCAGGGGTCCTGGTTGACGACCGAGAATGATCATATACATAGATGCCAGCGCACTGGTCAAGCGGTATCATCTGGCATCCGCTCTCTTCTGGCAGGATGTGCTGGGCGAGCACGTTACGGTGGCGACCTATGACCGGCAACTCTGGGAATCAGCCAGGGCAGTGGACTTGACCACATGGCCGAAGTCACGTCCATGAGCACGTCACGTGACAGTGCTTGTCCACCCCCCTGAAGTCGCCGACCCCCAGCCGAAAGAGCCCAGCGCCCAGGTAACACTCACTTCTGATGGCAATATTCCCACAAATCGCGATATAGATAAACTCCGCGTTCTTCTTGCCACCCGATATGGAGACACCGATAACGCCGAAGCCCTGCAGGTCAAGGAAGAGTATCGGAAGCCTGTGATAGAGCAGCAAGAGCCGCCAGCGGGGTCCATGGTCTCTACAAGGAGTATGGCGTAGGAACCCATACTCTGGAAGACAGCTCGAATGATCACAAGAGCAAGTATTTGTACGTAACTGATTTGCCGGACAGAGGGGCAGTCGAAATGACAAAAGCCCTGAATTCAGTCGGCCAACTGTACGATCCCACAGCGAAGAGGCTGCTCGAAAATGGAAACATCCCCGGCGCACTTTGCAGACTCATGCAGTGGATGAAGCCAACCTTCTTTTCGGCTGCAAACCATTGGACGTCAGTGAGGGCCTTGACGCTCTTCTTCTAACTGGACGATCGAGAAGTTCTACACCTTTCACCACAGTGGGTTCAACTGTTACCGGGAGGAAGAATAGAGGCGGACGACAAGGAGGCCCGGGAACATCTGGCAAGATACATCATACGCGCCCCTCTGTCATTGGAAAAACTCACATATGTCCCACAGGGAGGGAAGCCGGTGTATGATTCCAGCCGTTTGAGGAAAGCATTCCATCCTCT
>JACPDT010000184.1 GCA_016183865.1 Armatimonadota bacterium
CAAGATTTCAGCGCCGAGAGTGCGTTGAATCAGGATGCTCACGTATTCGCGAACAAAAGGAATCACTCCTCTGTTGACAAAGGAGTTTGCCTCCTGTTATAATAGTGATCGGATTGATTCAAAAGAGGATGGTTTTGCCGGGTCGTCTAATGGTAGGACAGCAGACTCTGGATCTGCGTGCGAGGGTTCGAGTCCTTCCCCGGCAGCCAGATTCTCTTAAAGGTCAAGACTTGGCAGTGGCTGCAGGTTCCCGGAAAGGCATCATCCGGACTCGAACGGGCAACGAGCGCCGACCGAAAAGGGAGGAAGAGCGGGCACGGATGCCCGCGGAAGCGAGTTGCCGCGCCTGGAGGCGACGAGTAGGATGGCGAGGAGCCGGAAGGTCGAGTCCTTCCCCGGCAACCGGTTTTTTTCGTGGCCCCATCGTCTAGCGGCCTAGGACGCCGCCCTCTCACGGCGGTAACGGGGATTCGAATTCCCCTGGGGCTACCAATTTTTTTATGGAACCTCAGACCCCTGAACGCACAACCCCTGTTGTCTCTTTCACTATGCCCAAAAACCGCTCCCACGGGGTGGCCAGCCAGGTTTCGGTTGTTCCGTGTCCATAGGACCTCACGATGAGAGCCACTTTCGAAGCTGTTCTGTCATCCGGAGCCTCAAATATGTCCAGATAATCACAAGGCCCCATGATCGCATAGCTTCCCAGCCATCTGACACCAGGGCACTGGGTCCTGATCCGCTCCGAAACCTGCCTTCCGAGAGTCTCGATATTCGAAGGATCCTTGATTGCATCATGCGACAGTTTGGTCATCATGACGAATGTGGGCATGAAAAGCACCTTCCTCCTGTTGGGAATGTTTGTGAAAATATTATACCCATTCCCCCACCGGCCGAATCATGATCGAAAGAGTGGCTTCGTTTTGCTTCATTCTCGGTGTTCTCTGTGCCTCTGCGGTAATCCTACTGGGAATAGGAGATGCGGTTCTTGCCGCGTGCCTTTGAGGTGTAAAGAGCGGCATCGGCGGAAGATACCAGGTCCTCCGCCGCACTTCCATGATCCGGATAAGCGGCAATCCCGCCGCTTACGGTCACGCGAAGGAGCTGGTACTGCTCGAACCTGAGTGCGGCGATCTTGCTGCGAATCCGCTCTGCCACGATGTTCGCGCCCGAAAGGGGGGTCTCCGGGAAAATAGCGGCAAACTCCTCCCCGCCATATCTGGCTACGACATCTGTCCCACGGATGCTCTGCCGCAAGGTCTGCCCGACGCTTCTGAGGACCTCATCGCCCGCCAGATGTCCCTGGGTGTCGTTGAAACCTTTGAAATCGTCCACATCCAGCATGAGAAGAGAAAGAATCCTGCCATACCTCGACGCTCTTGCAATTTCCTCCCTCAACCGACTCCAGAAGAAACGATGATTGTAGAGCCCTGTCAGATGGTCCGTGATCGCCTGTTCCTGAAGAACCTGATTCCTGCCGGTAAGATCGGCAAGAACCTTCTCCATCTCCTCTTTTTTCCTGGCCGTGGACTGAAATCTGCGGATCACGCTCTTTACGCGCAACACGATTTCTTCGATACAAAAGGGCCTTGTGACGAAATCGTCGGCCCCTGCTTCGAATCCGCGAACCCTGTCCGAAGGATTGGATTCCTCCACAAGAAATATGATCGGGATATCGGCGGTATCGGCGTGCTCCCTCAGCGAGCTGCAAGCGGCGAATCCATCCCCATCGGCAAGAGCGATATCGAGGAGAACGGCAACAGGCGCGGTTTCCAAGGCAACCGTCAGACAGTCCTCTGCGGTTTCCGCAACAGATACCTCAAAGCCCTCCGTTTCCAGAGCGCTTCGAATCAAACCGACCCTGTCTGATTGGGCGCTTGCCAGAAGTACGTGCAATGACCTCTCACACTAGAGACGTTATTGGGTGACCTGAATCTGCTCAGCTTGAAGAGAAGTTCCCTCGGAACTTGTGCGGTAATAGACCTTGACACCGGCGCCGACCGAAAGTTTCGCTCCTTCCGGCGCAAGTTTCGTGGCCCTTGACCGCTTGAACCTCAAGTCCGATTTCTTTCCATGAACGACAAGCTCATTTTCACGAAGCTCGTCCACGGTACCCTCAAAAGTTCCCTGTCCGGGCACCTCATGCGTCATTCCCGACGGATTGGGACTCGAAGGGACCTGGCTATGGATCTCATCCTGAGGCGGCGACTCGGCGGGCGCATTTTTCTCACCCTTTTTGCTGAGAATAAATGCACCCGTGATGCCTGCCACAGCTATCAGAATGATGACAAAAAAGATATTTCTCAAGACTCTCAACCTTTCTTTAGCGGAGAAACTCGCGGTTTCCACACAGGGTATCTCCATGACTTGCCTTGAGGAGTTACAAGAATCGGAGGATCCTTGGGCTCCTTCCTGACGATCCAGATTTTTCCTTTGTCCCCATAGGCGATCCATTCCCCGTCAGGGGAAAAAGATGGGTCCTCTCCATTTGTGATAAATCGCTTTGTTCCATTGAGGTCGCTCAGGTACAGCTTCGATGCTGATTGAGCTTTCTCCGGCGCCGCGGGCGCCCCTTCATCCTCCGCTACCGCAGCCTCACAGGTTGAAAAAACGAACTCCCTGCCGGAAGGCGACCAGTCAGGTCTCCCGCAGATCCCTGTCGCCAGAGTTCGCGATTTCTCGCTCAGAAGGTCCAGCACCCCAATCGTATCCGTGCCCTCCGATCCAACGGTGGTCCACATTACGAGGTCCCGGGATGGAGCGACCTCCATGCCTCCGATAGTCAGTCCTGGAAGGGGCATTTCCCTGGTCGTAATCCCATTGAAGCGCCTGAGCCTGGGAGGCGTCCCAAGGCCCAGGAGGAGCTCCTGTCGGGAGCGCCAGGCGAGCAGTCTCGCGGAAGCCCTGTGTTGCAACTGCACCCTTCCGCCTGTGGGGAGATGGATGACCCAGATGCTGTCCCCTGAGGCATACGTAATCCTCTCACTGTCGGAATACCAGCAAAAGGCGCCTGACGAAACATTTTCCGTCCCCAGAGTGATGGTCTTGAATCCCTGGGTTCCGAGATTTGCCACGCCCACCCCGAATCGTCCGGAAGACTCTTCGAAGGAAAAGGCTATCTGCTTTCCGTCAGGGGACCACCTGGGATGCTGCAGGTTACTGACTTTCAGCGCCATAAGCTCCTTGCCTGAAGGCAGCTCGATCACCTGGAGCTTGCAATCGGTGCTTCCCCCGTCCCCCCTGAACGCCAGTTGTCCCTCAGGGGCCTCCTCTAACAATTCAGTAAGCGCCTGACCGGGCGTATCCGCAGGCGTGTGAGTGATGATGGCGGGAGAAGGGATGGGAGTCATCTTCTGTGGAGGCGCCTGTGTTTTCGCGACCTTCCTGGGTGGAACGGGAAAGCGGGGCCACTGAATCTGGCCTGAGTAAGCAAAATACCCAAGGGGGAGGAGAATGGCGAGGAGAATCAAATAGAGCCACCACCGGGGACCTGACTGCTCATAGGGTCCGTGGAAACGCCCCCGAAACCTGACTTTCCTGAACATGCGGCGCTGATACAGGTTCCTATCTCCTCTCACCGCTCGTGTATACCCCTCCACTATTTGCTTCTGACCTCGGATTTCCCTCTTCCAAAGGAAGCGAGGATCGTGCTCAGTAATCCAAGCCGGCTCTTGACTTTGCTCCCGCCTTGCGCGGAGACTTGACTTCTTCGAGCAGGGAAGCCCTGTCAGCCATTTCCAGAATCTCCTGCGGCGCATCCGGTCCTGTGAGGATAAGCTCCACGCCCTCCGGTTTGTGCGCCAAAAGCTCCACCAGATCCTGGGCGCTCACGAGACGATATTCAAGAGCCAGCAGGACCTCGTCCAGCACTATGATGTCAAAACGGGCAGTCTTGAAGCAATCCCGAACCGTGTCAAGAGCCATCAGTGCCAGCTCTCTGTCCAACTGCAGAACCTTCTTTGGCTTGACGAAACATTCCCGACACTCTTCGCATTGGATCAATCCCTGGCGCAGAAGATCCATATAAGGGCACCGGCGTCCGAAGGCCTCCATTTTCACGTTGGACAGCACCTGCTCGGCCAATTGAAACTCCCCCGAACGCTTATCGGCTTTCAGGAATTGGACTACATACGCCGAAAGCCCGTGGCCCGCCGCCCGCATCACATACCCGAGGGCAGCCGCGGTTTTCCCTTTTCCATGGCCATAGAAAACCTGTATGAATCCCTTGCCGCTCTCTGCCTTTATCAATGGCCCTCCGTGTCCTCTGTGGTGAATCCCTATTTTTTCTTCAGGAAAACTCTCGGTCTTCCTGTCGTTCCATCCAAATCGGCCTCAACATCGGCGGAATATACTTCCCGAATGTTTTCGGCGTGAACCACCTGGTCAGGACGTCCGAGGGCGTGAATTCGTCCGCCCTTGAGCAGAATGAGGGCGTCGCAATAGAGTGAGGCCAGATTCAAGTCATGAATGGAAAGAAGGATGGTGAGATGTTTCTCGTTTTTGAGCGCCTCCAGGAGCGCCATCACTTCCACCTGATGGGCAATATCCAAATGAGATGTGGGCTCATCCAGCAGGAGAACCCTCGACTCCTGCGCCAAAGCCTGGGAGATCACGACCCGCTGGAGCTCCCCTCCCGAGATCTGCGTAATGGCGCGGTCCCTCAACCCCCATACTCCTGTTTGCTCCATGGCCCATTGAATTACTTCCCTGTCTTTCGGCCGTTCGAAGCCAAAGTGGCCGATGTGGGGAAATCTGCCCATGGAAACCAG
>JACPDT010000186.1 GCA_016183865.1 Armatimonadota bacterium
AAAATACCTGTTCGCCTATCTTGCTTTTTACAGGGAGAAAGCGATCCACGAAGACCGCCTTCTGGACCTTTTCTGGCCTGACTGCCCCCCCAACAGGGCTAGAAAGAATCTATCCAATGCCCTCTATCATCTCCGGCAAGCTCTCGGCCCCGAGGAAAGCGCGCAGTGGATCGTGCGTGAGAAGAGCTTGTACAGAACCTCATTCCCCCCGGCATCCATGCTGGACACCTACCATTTCACCGCCCGCCACGCCGAAGCCCGCCGCCTGCACGGTGAAGGTGATACTGCCGGAGCCCTGATCGCCGCCAGGGAAGCCAAACGCATCTTTGCCGGACATTTCCTGGAGGAGAATCTGGATGATGACTGGGTTCTTGAGCCCAGGCAGCGTTTCCTGGACATGTTCCTGGAAGTGCTTCTCATATTGGCGGAGAGCTTCCTGAAAACAGGTGATCATCCCCAGGCCGCCCAGCATGCCAGGAAGGCACTTGACGAGAATTCCACCCACGAAAGGGCCCACGCCCTTTTGATCGAGTCCCTATGGAGAAACGGGAAAAGAGACGAGGCAGTCAAACATTACCACCGCTGCACATCCATCTTCAAAGAAGAGCTGGGCCTCTCCCCACCTCCTGATGTGGTGGCCCTGTATCTCAGGCTGACGTCCGGCACCGTGTGAGCCTGGAATCTCTGCAGGAGAACCCATCACCTCGAGAGAACGAAGAAGATGGAACCCACACAGAGAAAGGACGAACCCCATGAAACTGCACGAGCACCAGGCAAAGGACATTCTCTCCCATTATCATGTGCCGATTCCCCGCGGAGAAGTCGCGCGGGATTCCAGGGAGGTTTATGCGATTGCCCAGAAATTCGGAAAGCCTGTGGCCATCAAGGCTCAGGTCCTGGTGGGGGGCAGGGGAAAGGCAGGGGGGGTGAAGCTGGCCGATAATCCGGATCACGCGGAATCCAGGGCCCGGGAGATTCTCGGGATGGACATAAAGGGCCTTATGGTGAGAAAGGTTCTGGTTGAGGAAGCCCTTTCCATTGCCCAGGAGTTTTATATGGGCATCACCAATGACCGGACTGCCCGCCGCTCCGTCATGATGCTCTCGGCCATGGGCGGGATGGATATTGAAGAAGTGGCCCACTCCACTCCGGAGAAGATCGCCAAACTTCACCTCGATCCAAACAGGCCTCTGGCCGATTTCCAGATCCGGTCCCTGATCTATGGTGCAAATGTGCCGCCGAGAAACTGGAGAGATTTCGTCGCCATCGCTCGATCTCTTCACATCATCTTCACCGCACTGGATGCTTCACTTGTGGAAATTAACCCCCTTGTGATCACAGGAGAAGGCTCGGTCATCGCCGGCGATGCAAAGATCGTAGTGGACGACAACGCGCTGTATCGCCAGTCAGGCGTCTCAGGGTTTCAGGAGAAGGCCGATGAAGATCCTCTTGAGCAGAGAGCCAGGGAAAAGGGTCTGCATTATGTCCGCCTCTCCGGAAACATCGGCATTATCGGAAATGGCGCCGGTCTCGTAATGACCACACTGGATCAGGTATCTCAGGAAGGGGGAGCCCCAGCCAATTTCCTTGATGTGGGAGGGGGCGCCAAGTCGGATGTGGTGAAAGCGGCGCTTGAAATCGTGAGCTCCGATCCCCATGTTGAAGGTATCTTTGTGAACATCTTCGGGGGAATCACCCGTTGCGACGATGTGGCAAACGGCATCATTCAGGCTCTCAGCCACCTGAAATTGGAGTGCCCTCTCGTTTTTCGGCTGTCCGGAACCAATGAGGCTGAAGGCAAGAAGATTCTGGGCGAGGCGAATCTGATTCCTGCAGCCAGCATGCAGGAGGGGGCGCGCCGGATTGTGGATCTTGTGAAGGAGCGCACAGAGCCGGAAAGCATCGCCGCAGCCCCTGCATATGATGTGCCCGCTGAGTTATATTAAGGGAGGTACAGGCATTGGCCATTCTAGTAAACAGAGAGACCCGGGTTGTTGTCCAGGGAATTACCGGGAAAGAAGGGGAATTCCACACAGGACAGATGCTTCAATACGGGACCAAAGTGGTTGCCGGAGTAACGCCTGGGAAGGGCGGTACCACGGCGCTGGGTGTTCCGGTCTATAATACGGTCAAGGAGGCTGTGGCAAAGGGTGGAGCAAATGCAAGCGTTATTTTTGTCCCTGCGCCGTTTGCAGCAGATGCCGTTCTGGAGGCTGTGGATGCGGGAATCAAGGTCATCGCCTGCATTACGGAGGGAATACCCGTGCACGACATGTTGAAAGCAGTCCAGGCGGCCCGGGAGAACGGGGTGTATCTGATCGGGCCCAACTGTCCCGGGATCGTAACAGCAGGGGAAACGAAACTTGGCATCATGCCCGGCCACATCTTCTCCCAGGGAGAGGTGGGGCTCATATCCCGAAGCGGCACCTTGACCTATGAGGTGGTCAACGACCTGACCCTTGCGGGATTGGGGCAGACGACCTGCGTCGGAATCGGTGGAGACCCGATCATCGGGTGCACCTTTACCGATATCCTGAAGCTTTTCGTTCAAGACCCCCAGACCAAAGCCGTAGTTCTCATCGGCGAGATCGGCGGAACGGATGAGCAGGATGCAGCCAGATTCGTTAGAGAGAGCCAGTTGCCTGTTGTGGCCTTTTTTGCAGGAAGGGTGGCCCCTGAGGGCAAGACCATGGGACATGCAGGTGCCATCGTGGGGGGAAAAGGGGAGACCGTTGCCGCGAAAATCGAGGCCTTCAAGCAATTGGGAATCCCTGTGGCGGATACGATCTATGAGATCAAGATCCACCTTTGGGAGGTTCTGAACAAGAGGCGGGCAGGGGCTTTGCGCTGATGGTTGAAAAGGGGCGCAGGGGTATCGGCGCTTTTCTCGTTCCAACTGTATCAGTCTCTGTCTTGCCACCGAGTCCCTGGGAAAGAGCTGAAAAACTGCATGAAAATATCTCCGGGCCTCCTCGATTCTGCCGAGGCGCCTGGCGCACTCCCCCAGGAGCAACAGGCATTGCCGCTTCTGGAAACTATCCTCCGCAAGGTTCAGGGCCTGCCTTAAGAACAGAATGGCACTCTCATAGTTCTCGAATCCCTTGAACAGGGCGAAGGCCATTTCCCAGTGCAGGTAGTAATCCTTCGGGTTGTAGGAGAGCCCTTCTTTCAAGAACGCCAGGCCTTCCTTCTTGTGGTTCAGGTCGTGGATGAGATGATAGCCTCCGAAGGAGTAGGCCTGAGTGAAATTGGGGTCAAGCCAGGTTACGAGCCTGATGAATGTCATTACTTCAGTGTTGGCGTGCCAATCATGCCCCTGTGCTTGCCATTCCTCCCAATAAATGGTATTTTTGACCCAGAGGTAGGAGGCCGCTGTATGGGCCATCTCTCCCAGCACAGCCCGAATCACCTTTGCCCCCGTGTCTGCCTCGCCTGTGTCGGGTGGGGCGAAAAGTCTCCTTCCGGAATCAATGCCTGGTATCAAGAGCCCGAAAAAGAGGATACAGGTCGCGATGAGAACAGGGCTTCTTCTCATGGGACCTTTCCTCGCACTCTGACTTTTCTGATGAAAAAGACGTAAAGTACCAGGATCGCATCCAGGATCAGCCACGCAAGAAGGATCTTGAGCATCCGCCTCTGCTCCTGTGGGTTTCGCCAGGGCTGCCGCTGATACTCCATCCAGAAGAAATCCCGCTCTCCGTGGACCTCCTTGTGCCCTTTTCCTTCCATCTGGTGCTCGAGCTCTTCCTCCAGGCTTTCTGTGGAGTGGGGACGGGGCGTTTCCCGGGCGTCGGGCGCCTGTCCAAAAGAAGAGCCGCACGTAAAAGGGGCGCAAGTGAAGAAAAGGGCGAGACTCAGGATAAGGATGCGCACGTCACAGGTCCTTCCTGCTCAGGAGAAGCTCACCCAGCAGGAGCACCATGAGAGCATAAAGGAGTCCGTAGAGTACAGCTTCTCCCGTATATCCGAGAGGAACAGGATAACCCTGGACAACGGCACTCTTTAAGTCGAAATATTGGAGTTGCGGCAGGGCGAGCTTCAGGAGAAGAACGGGAATCCCGCCCGCCACATTTCTCGATTCCTGTGACAGGGCCTGGATGTAGGTGCTGGAAAGATGTCCGACGGCATAGACAAAAGAAGAGAAAGCCGCATTCATGGGGGGGGAAAAGGGAAGGGAGAAGGTGAGTACAACGGCAGTAAGGACAAGGGATTCCACCCAGAGCAGAAGACCGGCCTGGAGGATGGTCCAATGAAGCCTGTTCTCCTTCAGGAAAGTGACAACAACCAGCTCCACCGTCAGGATCGAAAGGATTATCAAAATGAGAAGAACCGTTCCCAGGAACTTGCCGCAAAGGTAGTCAAAGCGGGAGACCGGCCTCGACAGGAGACACCAGGCGGTTTTGTTCTCAAGATCCTGGGGGATGGCAGACAAGGAGAGACCGAGTGACAGAATGGCCGTGAACAAGCCCATGGCCGTGAGAGAAAGGTCCATCGTAAAGCGGGCCTGTGGGCCCAGGTTAAAGAAATTCAGGGTGAAGGCAAGCCCGAAGAAAGCGAGGGCCACAATAAAGAACATGTAAAAGACTTTCTTGCGGGTCCATTCGCAGAGGGTCAACCGACCGATTTGCCAGATGTTAGCCGGTCTCATGGCTTGCCTCCGCAATCATCTTCACGAAAAGATCCTCAAGATTTCGCCGGACAGGGGTGACGGATAGGAGGCTTCCCCGGGAGGAGAGGATCTCGCTCACCCTCTGTTTTATTTCCTTTTGTGGAAATCGGGCCTGGAACGTCTGTGGCGATGCGGTGATTCTTGCGACAGGGACCCCTGAATTTCTCCATCGGTCCCATATCTCTCCCTCCTCCGCGGAAAAGGTCACGTCGCAGTCAGGGGATGGACCTTCCAGCAGCTCAGCCAGTCTGCCCTCCAGGAGAAGCCTCCCTTCATGCAATACGGCCACCCTGTCGCAGATGTATTCGACTTCCGTGAGTCTGTGAGAGCTGAAGAAAATGGTTTTCCCCTGGTCCCGAAATTTCAGAATAATGTCCCTTACTTCTTTCTGTATGAGAGGGTCCAGTGCCGCTGTGGGCTCATCCAGGATCAGGAGCGGGGGATCATGAATTACGGCCTGAGCGATGCCCAGACGTTGCTGCATGCCTTTGGACAACTCCCGAACAGGGGTGTCCGTTTTTGATGTAAGGCCCGTGAGGGCAAGGGTTTCGCCAATGCGGGAAACTCTTTTCCTGCGGGAAAGCCCGAAAAAGGAGCAATAGAAATCCAGAAGCTCCCGGCACGTGAGATATGGATAGTAGGTTGAGACCTCGGGAAGATAGCCCATCTCTTGATGGGAAGTCAGGTCTTCCGCCGGGCGACCCAGGACATAAGCCTCTCCTCCTGTTTTCCGGATGAGTCCCACAAGTATCTTGATGGTGGTGCTTTTACCCGCGCCATTGGGACCCAGGAAGCCGTAAATGCCCCCTTCCGGAACCGCGAGGGATAGATCCCTGAGGGCGGTGAAGGGTTTGCGACCCGGACTCCTGTACGTCTTGGAAAGATTCCTTATTTCAAGCGCCGCCACGACAGCTCCACCTTTCAGGACCGGGAAAATGATCGAATACCAAAATGCCAAAAATACTTCGGCTCGAATTGCTGGTGTCCTCTTTACCTGGGAAGAGCAGGCGTCAGGGTTTGCCCCTTATCCAGGACTTTTCCAAGGAACCGGCCCGTATGGGAAAGGGGGTGTTGCGATACTTCCTCGGGAGTGCCTTCTGCCACGATTTCTCCACCCTGGTCCCCCCCCTCCGGACCCAGATCAATGAGGTGGTCGGCAGTCTTGATGACATCCAGATTGTGCTCGATGACGACCACCGTATTCCCTCCCTCCACCAGGTCATGGAGCACATCCAGCAGCTTGGCGATATCATGGAAATGGAGCCCTGTTGTGGGCTCATCCAGAATGTATAAGGTTCTCCCCGTGCTTTTTCGTGACAGCTCCGTTGCCAGCTTGACCCTTTGCGCCTCTCCTCCCGACAATGTAGTGGCAGGCTGCCCCAGCTCGATGTAGCCCAGTCCCACCCGGGAAAGGGTGGAAAGCTTGCGCTCGATCTGAGGGATATTTTGAAAGAACTCCAATGCCTCGGTCACGGTCATGTTCAGGACTTCCGAGATGTTTTTCCCTTTGAAGTGGACTTCCAGAGTTTCCCGATTGAAACGTTTCCCTTTGCACTCCTCGCACAGGACGTACACATCGGGAAGAAAATGCATCTCGATCTGGAGAATCCCCTGGCCTTGACAGGTCTCGCAGCGCCCCCCCTTCAGGTTGAAGCTGAACCTCCCCGGAAGATATCCGCGCATCCGGGCTTCCGGGGTCTGTGAAAAGACCTTGCGGATCGGATCAAAGACCCCTGTGTACGTGGCGGGGTTGGATCTGGGGGTTCGGCCTATGGGTGATTGATCAATGATCAGGACCTTGTCCAGGAACTCGGTTCCCCTCAGTCCGTCAAAGTCTCCGGGGCGCTGGAGGCTCTTATAAAGCTGCCTGGAAAGGGCCTTATAGAGGATCTCGTGAACAAGAGTGCTTTTCCCCGAGCCCGAGACCCCTGTTATGCACACAAAGAGTCCGAGGGGAATCCGCACATGGATATTCTTCAAGTTGTGCTCCCTGGCCCCGAGGACTTCCAGATAAAGGCTGTTCGCGATTCTCCGCTTGTGTGGAATCGGGATGGAGAGCTCGCCCTTCAGGTATTTCCCCGTAATGGAGCGGGGCTCGTCAAGAACCACAGACAAAGGACCGCAAGCCACTATCTCTCCGCCCAGGGCGCCTGCGCCCGGGCCGATGTCCACCACTACATCCGCTGATCGGATCGTTTCTTCATCATGCTCCACGACAATGAGGGTATTGCCCAGATCCCTCAGTTGCGACAGGGTCGCAAGAAGGCGGGTATTGTCCGCAGGGTGAAGGCCGATACTCGGCTCATCCAGGATGTACAGAACCCCCACCAGACCTGACCCGATTTGCGTGGCGAGGCGGATTCTCTGGGCCTCCCCCCCGGAAAGAGTGGAGGCGGCCCTGTCCAGAGTCAGATAGGAGAGTCCCACATTCACCATGAAGTGCAGTCGTGCCTTGATTTCCTTCAGCACCTGGTGGGCGATGGTCTGCTCACGGGGACTCAGAGCAAGGGCTTGGAAGAATGAGAGGGCGTCTCCTACCGACAGACGTGTCACATGATGGATGGGGAGATCTCCCACAGTCACAGCCAGGCTTTCTTTTCTGAGCCTGGCCCCTCCACATGAAAGGCAGGGCTGGTTGCTCATGTATTTCTCGATCTCTTCCCGTATCCAGTCGGACTGGGTTTCCCTGTATCTTCTCGTGAGATTGGGAATGACTCCCTCGAAACGGGTGACCGAATGAAGCCCCTTGCCCCCTTTTCCGTAGAGGATCAACTGCTGCTGCTCCCCGGTCAGCTCTTTCCACGGGACATCAAAGCTGAAGTCCGCCGTTTTCCCTATCTTTCTCAAGGTGTGCCAGTAATAGCTTTCCGATGCATGAAAGCGGAAATCCCACTTGGGCTGGCCCCATGGAGCAATGGCGCCTTCTGCGAGCGATTTTTCGGGGTCAGGGACAACCAGAGAGGGGTCCAGCTCAAGGCGAATTCCGAGTCCTGTGCATTCCTTGCAGGCCCCATAGGGGCTGTTGAAGGAGAAGAGGCGCGGCGCCGGTTCTTCCAGATTGATTCCACAGTCCGCGCATGCCGCCTTTTCGGAAAAGAGAAGCTCCTCTCCTTTGTCGGTCAGGCTTGCAAGGAGGAGCCCGCCTCCTCTTCGCAACGCCTCTTCCACCGAGTCCGCAGCCCGTTTTCGGATCTCCGGAGTGACCTTCAGGCGATCCACCACCACCTCGATCGTGTGCTTCCTGTTCTTGTCAAGGGGTATTTCCTCACCCAGCTCATAGAGCTTCCCATCCACCCGAACCCGCAGGAAGCCCTCTTTTTCCATGTCGGCGAGCATTTTCTGGTACTCCCCTTTTCGTCCACGGACCAGGGGCGCCAGTATCTCCACTCTCGATCCTTCCGGGAGGGCCAGGATCTGGTCCACAATCTGCTGGGCCGTTTGCGAGCGGATCGGCTTTCCGCAGGAAGGGCAATGGGGATGCCCGATTCGTGCGAAAAGGAGGCGCAGATAATCATAGATTTCGGTAATCGTGCCTACAGTGGAACGAGGATTCCTTGAGCCCCCCTTCTGGTCTATGGAGATCGCCGGGGAGAGCCCCCGGATGTCGTCCACATCCGGTTTCTCCATCTGGCCCAGGAACTGGCGGGCATAGGCGGAAAGGGATTCCACATATCGTCTCTGACCCTCGGCATAGAGGGTGTCAAAAGCCAGAGAGGATTTTCCCGATCCCGAAAGACCGGTAATGACTATGAATTTGTTGCGCGGCAGCTCCAGGTTGATGTTCTTGAGGTTATGCTCTCTCGCGCCACGGATGATGATGCTGTCTATCTCTAAAACTCCCTTCGAAACCCTGCCCGAACGTCCTGCTTTTCCGGCACCCAGAAAAGGGCGCTGATGTGGGACCACGGGATCAGGAGAAACCCCTCATGAGCCTTCCCCTTTCCATCTGCCGCGAAATGTGCGGCAATGATTACCCCTGCAGGGTTCTGCTCGATCACATCACAGTACATTTCTGCGCTGTCCACCCCAAACTTCTTCAACTCTTCGTAGTCCCTGAACATGATAAACGACCGCTCGCCTTTTTTTGTTTCGATCACAGGACAAGCCCCCTTTCGTGTAATGCGGGAAATTTTCGTGCGAAACTACATGATTCGAGACGGGGATGGAAACTACTTGCAACCCGTAACACACAAAGGAGTTCCTTATAAAGACTCGAAGAGGAGTGGAAGAGTGACCGAAAACATTGGTTTGGAGCCGAAAGAGAAGAATCCACAATCCGCTGGTCTTCGAGAACGCCTTGCCTTACAGATGCGCAAGAACGGTCCCATGTCTTTTCGTCAATTCATGGCGGAAGTGCTCTACAGCCCTGACGGTGGTTATTATGCTTCCCTGTCCGCCGGAGAGAACGCGGGCATTTGGCTTCCATGGGTATCCCTGGGCGGTATTTATACTTCTTTCTCCGCTGGAGAAGACGACTATATCACAAGTCCTCGGGTTCACCCGGCCTTCGGGGCCATGTTGGCCAGGCTCTTTGCGCGAATATTTCCCTATTTGAGCCCCGGTCCCGGACAGATCGTGGAATTCGGCTCAGGAAGAGGGCTTCTTGCCGACCAGTTTCTGGCAGAGCTGAAACAGGCTTCACCCGACCTGTACACCCGGACTACCTATTTCGCCTCAGATGTTGGCGACAGTACCACGGGAATTGAAGGGGTTCACTCGCTCCCCCCCTGGGGACCATCACTTGAGCTTTTCCCTGTGAAGGGCCTCATTTTCGGAAATGAGTTCCTGGATGCCCTTCCCGTTCATCGGGTCTTGTTTCGAGGCGGACGGTTGCGGGAGATTTTCGTAAACTGGAGCGAAGCGGGCTTTGTGGAGATTGAAGAGGACCCCACCACTCCGGAGCTTGAGCATCATTTTTCCAGGCTGGGCCTTCGGCCTCCTCCGGGCCAGGTCGTGGAAGTGAATCTGGAAGCACTTGTGTGGCTCAGGGCCGTGGCATCGGCTCTTCAACAGGGTCTCATCCTTGTGATTGACTACGGGGAATCCGCGGAGACTCTTTTCTCTGAGCTCTATCCGTCCGGAACCCTGCGGGCCTTTTCCAAACACACCGTCCAAAGCGATCCTTATGCGGCTCTGGGGCAACAGGATCTCACATCAGATGTGGAGTTCACCTCACTGGTCAGGATCGGTGAGGAGCTGGGGCTAAAAGCGACGGGGCCGGTAACGCAGGCTTCCCTTCTTCTTTCCCTTGGAGTGACTTCTCTTTTTCGAAACTTGCTGTGCCCCGAGAAACCCTCTCTCTCTGATCTCAAAAACAATCTTGCCCTCTCCAACCTCCTCCATCCTCAGAGTTTCGGCGGTTATCAGGCGCTCATGCTGAGCAAAGGAATTCCGGAAAAGGCTCTTGAAATTCTAGTGAGGTAATACGGGAGCCGGAAGGGGAGACACCTTGGTCAAATGGCTCACTCACCGGTACACGATCTTCGCATTGCGTATCCTGTTGGCACTCATGTTTGTCTGGACAGGGAGCGCAAAGTTTCCCGACATGAAGGGATTCCGCGGAATTGTTGCCATGTACGGCATTATCCCGGACGACTGGCTGTGGCTCTCCTACCTGGTCCCCATAATCGAGCTGGTGATTGCCGCAAGCCTTATCCCCGGCATATTCTGCCGATTCGGCGCCTCTTTATCCATTTTTCTGGTTCTCATCTTCATCGCTTTTCTTATGGCAGGCCTCTTCCGGGGAATAAGCCTGGGAAACTGCGGCTGTTTCGGAAGCTGGACATCGGTTCCTCTGTCCTGGAGAGGAGTTTGGGAAGATGTCGGATTCCTCCTTGTCTCTGTCCTGATCCTCGTCGGTGACAACTCATTTCTCACTGTGGACGGCTGGTTCAAGAGAAAGCGCGACCGACAGGCGGGCAAAAGTTAACAAAAAACCGTTGATCTCTGCGGCGGTTGATGGTAAGATATGGGCAGGTCCGCCACAGGCGGCATCTCTTGCAGGGAGGGGCAGAGATCGTGTTGACCGGCGTATTGAGCAGTGCAGGCAATCTTTTCACAAAGATGTTGGATATCCGCGTTCCCACGACCACCAAAGAGATCACTGAGGAGAAGAGACAAGAGATTCTCAGGGCCATCCAGCCTGGTGACATCATCCTTGAAACGAACAATGCCTATCCCAATTGGCAGCGTTTCGAGATGCTCACCATGCGCTCGAATTACACCCATGCAGCGATGTATGAAGGGGATGGCCGGTTCATAGAGGCCACAACCGGCGATCCGAGCGGAGCGGGTGTGGTCCGAAGCGATCTGGCCGAATACCTCCATGGCCCCATCCTGGTTGAGGTCATCCGCCCTCCCTACAAGACTCCTAAAGACCGTGAGTCCGCCGTTCAATATTTGCGCTCACAGCTCGGGAAGCCCTACGACTCCGGCTTCAACCTCAAAGATGACAGCGCCATATACTGCGCGGAGCTGGTGCAGAGGGCCCTTCAGGCCGTTCCCAAAAGGATAGAGACGCCCCTCATTCGCACCCTGGGCAGAACCGCGGTAGCGCCGGACAGCTTTCAGGAAATCGAGGGTGCAAAAGTCGTGTATTCCGATGGGAGCAACTTCTGGAAGAACATGGCCTCCCACTGGCCTGTGGCCCTTGGGGCAGCCGCGACGGCCGCAGCGGGTGGGGTCGTCGCAGGGGTCTCCGGCGGGATAGGCGGTTTCCTCGGAGGGCTGCTTCTTTCGATCTCTATAGGAAACAAGATCCAAACCGGCCACTTCGGGCTGTCAGGGCAATAGGTAGCGGCCCAGATGTTCCCGCCTATTCTCCCGTGAGTCCGATTGAAGAGGCTCAGCCCCCTCGCCGCTCTCAGGGCTCGCGGGGAGTTTGCTCCTTCTTGAATGCCCCTCGGATGACAGCCACAGGCAGGCCTATCAGAAAAAGCCAGTTTCCGATATCAACCAGCGGGATAATCGCGATCCAGCTCTTGTAAGCGAATGGGTAAAGTGGATATGCGAACATGCCGGCCACAATGAAAGAGACCAGGGGCACGGTGGAGTGGTGTTTAGCGATCCCCTTGCGCCTGTTGAGCTCGCTCGCGATGACGCAGGCCCAGTTCATTATCGCTATGTAAGCCGCGAAGAGCAATAGGATGATGCATGCGACTGTGCGAACCGTAATCATGTCCTGACTTCCGCTCCGTGTGACATCTGTAGTCATAGTACTATAGCTGAGGCGCTTTGAAGATAGGAAAATCAATTCCCTTCGCCCCGTGTTTTCGGCGGGTGAGAGGTGGACTCCTGTCCGATTCCTGGGGTTTCGAGGAACAGTTTCCGCTCTTAGGGGATTGCGCAGGTATCGAAACCGGGCGATGGAGAATCGAGCGTGTCGAATAGCGAAGCGGTGATTTCGCGGTTCTTTAAGGCAATGGCGCGGATAATGCGTCTCTTGACAAAATCCTCTCATGGTGATACATTGTTATTACTATGATGTAACCGATAGGAGGATGAGGTCATGATCAAGAAACTGACCAGGCACGGCAACAGCCTGGCGCTAGTCATAGACAAAGGAGTGCTCGACCTTCTCAATATCAACGACAAAACCCTTCTCGATATCTCAACGGACGGCAGGATGCTCTTCGTCTCGCCGGTAAGGGACGAAAAGAGGATGCGGCAGTTTGAGGAGGCCCTTGAAAAGGTCAACAAGAAATACGGGCGCGCTCTTAAGAAGCTTGCCGGTTGAAGGCGCCGCTTTTTCTGGGACTCGATGAGGTCGTTGAGATTCACCGCGACCAGATGGAGCGGTACGGCGGGCATCCCAGTATCCGCGATATCGAACTGTTGCAATCCGCAGTGGCGATGCCGGCCGCAGGCTACGGCGAAAAATATGTTCACGCGGATATCTTTGAGATGGCCGCCGCGTACCTCTTCCACATCGTGCGGAACCACCCGTTCGTGGACGGAAATAAACGGACTGGCGCAGTGGCGGCGTTGGTCTTCCTGGTGATAAACGGGATTGAGCTTCACTCCGAAGAGGCAAGCTTGGAAAAGATGGTACGCTCCGTGGCAGACGGCAAAATTAAAAAGGCAGGGGTTGCCGAATTCTTCAGAAAACACTCACAGGGAAAGGGGCGGAAATAATTGCTGATCCGCAGAAAATTGTTTCTGACTTTCCTGTTTCTCAGCCTATGTTTGAATTATTCCACTGCACTGGAAGCGGGAACGGACTACCGGATCGAAAAGTACCTGATCAATGTACGAATACCCGATTCCTACTCTACGCCCCTAAGTGAAATGCTCCCTATCTCTCTTGTAGAAACTGACTCCGACGCGCTCGATGTGAGCTAAAAGATCAGGGTCGCGAATATTTGCCAGGATTGACAGGTCAACTGTGTAAGGCAGGAGCAAGTCATCGAGTTCTTCGATGATGGCATACATTACATTGAGCGTCAGCTCCGCGCCGCCGCGCAGAGTCAAGTCAATGTCCGACCCGTTCTTGTAATTGCCCTTAGCCCGCGAGCCGTACAGGATCGCCTCCTCCACCTGCGGATAGCGAGCCAGCACGAAATGCATTTTTTGGATTGTGGCATCTTTCAGCCCGAAGCGCATGGTTACTCTATTTCCGCTTTCCTCAAAGAGTCGAGTTTGGCGTGCAGTGCCGTGAATTCGGGGAAATAAATGTTCGCCGCGTCACCGGCGATTTTCTCGGCGATTTCTTCGTTATAGGTGTGGCTCGTAAGGGTGCGGCTCTTGATCATGTCCATCCAGGTTTCACCGTTTTCGATCAGACCGCGCCTGAATGCCAGGCGAAAAACGTCGCGGCTGCCATAGATGCCGGTTTCCCCCTGTGCTTCAAAGTAGTCTTTCACCGTATTCCACACCAATTCAAAAGTGTATTCAAAGGCCTGAATCAGACCTTGCTTTTCCAATTCAGTCAATTCGCCCTTTTCTATGAATTTTCTCATCTGAGCCAGGGCCCTGGTGAAGTTGCTGAAACGTTGAATCCAGCGGATGTCCAGCTCGCTCATGAGGATCCTCCATGAGATCTTGTTCGATGCGTCATCCTCCCGCATTCGCATGAGGGACGTGAACAAATTTGACGCACGCGCTGCAAGCCCCTCTTCCGGGAAGGAACTGTTGGCTGCGCAACGGGAGGTATTCTATCGGGTATGCTTGCTATTCGTTCCATCCCGATATATGATAATTCACAGCAACTCTTCGAACAACCGATTTCAGGTAGCGAAAACGGCAAAGGCGCCCTCGGATCCCGCTGAGGGGTCGGGCCTCGAATCTTTCGGTCGGAAGGATGTGAGAGACTGGACGGTCCTCATGTACCTGAACGGCATCAACAACCTGGGTCCTACTGTAAACGACGCTCTCCTCAAAGTTCTGGATAATACTCATCACAGATCCAAAGCGCATGTCGCCGCCCAGGCTTCTTACTGGGGTTCCCAGGGACTGACCGTGGGACGGTATGTTTGCAGGCAGCCTTTACCTCCGTACTCATCCGCCGAGGAGGAAGAGAATCTGGGCGGTGTGAGCCTGGCCGAGCCGCAGGTTCTAAGGGATTTTCTCACATGGGGAATCGAGAGCTTCCCGGCAAAACACCATATTGTAATTTTCAAAGGGCAATGGGCACAGGGGGCTCCTGGATGATGTCGAGGAGGGTCGCAGGATGACTCTTTCCGGGCTTAAGGACGCCTTGGATCAAGCCCGGGAGGATACCGGAGTCAAGCCCGATGTCCTGGGTTTCAATTTGTGTGAAATGGCGCAAATTGAAGTCGCTGACAGTCTCAAGGATGCCGCGGACATCATGATTGCATCGGAGAACATCCAATACACTCCCGGCTGGCCACTTAGAGAGGTCCTGGATCTTTTTGTGAAAGGTGAGAAAACCCCTACACCAGGCGAGGCGGCGAAGGCAATCGTTGATGCCTGCGCCAAGGTCTCGACCAGATACACTACAACAACATCGGCAGTGGATCTCAGCAAGATCGAGACAAGCAAGGAAGCTGTCCGCGATCTCTCCGAGGCCCTTCTTGCAGTGAGGGATGAGGTCACAATACAGGGCGTCAGGGAAAGCTTTTCCCAGGTTGCTTTTTTCCCAAACACGCCTTTCAAGGCGCCCTATCCAAAAGACCTGGGAGATCTGGCCCGAAAGATCATCAGTCATCCCGGCACAAATGATGCCCCTGTGGCCGAATCGGCTTTCAGGGTTGTGGAAAGTCTCAATAAGGCCCTCATTGCGGAGCAGCATCTTCCCAAAGGACAGGAAAACAGATACGGCACGGCCATGAGACAGGACGCCACAGGGCTAACCATCAACCTTGCAGGAGAGGAAAATGACGAATCATACAAGACCCTGCCCTTTGTGACAGAGACGAAATGGGACAAAGTCATAGACAAGTTCGGCGCATGGGACGACGCGACAGGGATATCTTGATTGGAGGGAATATCTGTGACTATTCAAAATGTCTCGAACCGCTCGTGGACGATCATGTCCTTCTCAACACGCGAAACGGGGCTGGAGCCTCTGCAGAGGGACACGTTTCTTAAGGTGATCAAAGAAGGGGCCTCCGAGGATCTGATTGCATCCAACAAGTGGCCCATCGCCCAGTACCTTAATATCCTGAAAACAAACAAGGACAATGTTGCGGAAGATCCCTATAAATTCGCGAAGAAAATGGTTTCTCGCAGCTACCAGGAGACCTCTTCGGCAATAGACCTGGAGAAAATGGATCTCCTCATTGAGCGGACGAAGGACCTCGGTTCAGAAATACTCAAAATAGAAGATGCCGACAATCTTTCCGAAATCAGGAAAACCGTCCAGGAAACCCAGCATTTCTATCGCTACGGTCCTGACAACAACAGCGGGCCTGTTGATTTGTTTCACTTTGCAGAATTGATAACAGAGAATCCGAAACTGGCTTCTGCCGCCCCGGGCCTGGTCCACGCCGCCAGGGCTCTTCTTGAATCGCAGGATGAGATCGTGATTGCGGAAAAGCACGCAGTTCGCGCTGTAGGAGAATCCAACAATGGCTGGTATTTTCACGACAACGATGCAAAAGGGCTCAGTACTTTCTTGTCCGAAAAAGGGTGGCTCCCGTCCGAGCTCCTCTACGCCGACCCCTTGATACTCATAGAGAAGACAAACTGGAAAGCCGTGAATGACCATATCGCGCGAAGAGACAGTAAATTGTCACAGAAGATCATGGAATGAAGCAGGAAGGCTTCTGCGTCTCCATCCCCTGAGCGCCGCCGACTCATTGCAACTGGCTGCGGCAATGACATGGAGCGATCACCGCCCGCCCGGAGATGAGTGTCCGCGAGAAGAATTTATTGAGTTTTCCCGATGCGCGAAGGTTGCGGCCCAGCAAGTTGTGCGATGGTACGCCGCACGACCGGAAGAGGAGCGTGTCATATAGCTTCGCAACCGGCTACCGCAGTGCTTGACGCTACAAGTGCAAACAGCGCTGAGGAGCATCTGCTTCGGCACGACAGCCGGAAAGATGCCCTCGATGAACACGGCGATGTCAATGTCACTCCAGCGGCCAACCTCCCCTTCCACCTGCGAACCGAAGAGATACGCACGGGCGACATGAGCCGAACGGGCAACCACCGCCAATGCGACATGGGTCTTCCTGTCGATCACAAGATCGAATTGAGCCATTGCACTATCTCCTCCGTCTGATTCATTACCCGCCTCGCCTCATCTTCTTTCGCCAGTGACGCGAGGTCCGGAATCTCTTCAGGATAGCGAGTCTGAATGTAATAAGCAGACAATTCCCGCAGGAAATCCAACTGGTCATCGCTCATCTCCACGGCAGCCGCTTCTGCCAGGCGGGCCAAGTGGTGGATACGTGGAGGCAGCTCCTGCGAACGCTCGGAGATGATCGCCTTCAGCATCTTCTCTACCGCCTGCTGACAGCAAGAAAGCACGGAGAGGTATCGCCCTGAATTGAGCATAGCCCGGGCCGATTCCAGATCATAGCGGGCCTGCTCGGCCCAGTGCTGAGATGATTGACTCGTGGGTTCGCCGCTTTTAGTATAGTTGCCCCTGATAAAAGGGCTCTCTGAACCGCGAAAAATCTTGATTTGGGAAGTGTTTTTCGGCAGGAATATGGACACGCACCTCGGATCCCTACATATGCAGCCGTTTTTCACGATCTAAACCTTCT
>JACPDT010000181.1 GCA_016183865.1 Armatimonadota bacterium
CGAATGCGTGGAGATTCGAAGGAGTTTCCACTTCCCCACGAAAATCACGGTATGGGGAAAATCAATTTTCCTATCTTTCAGGTTGCCTTTTCGATATTTGCAGAATTTTCTCATTTTGAAGGAGCGAGCTGAGAAAGTTCTTAACGGGCAGATATCCCCTTCCGATTTCCTTGCGACTTTGAAAAAAAAGGATGCCATTATAGCCCGGGCTCAGGAACAATATTATGCCACCGAGATCGAAGAAGAGTTGACCCCTGAGGCGGTTCGGGGGATAGATTCTTTGGGCGACGGACTGTCTGAATATCGGGAGGCTTTGGGAGTGATGGCCGGGTACTTGTTGGATGGAGACCCATCACACATACGCGGAGGGTGTTGCTCAAGCTTTTACAGCCAATGAGAAGCTCATCAGAGTACTTCACTTGGCCCGTGAAGAAGGGGACCGCTCCCGCAGAACGGGTCCGGAAAATACGGTTATGTAAATACTCAAGTCGTCGTTTTTCATGACCCAAATGCGAATTACCCACGAATTTCAACTGCACCCAAAGTCCTCATCCCGCTTTATCCGTTCACGGAAATCTGTTATAATAGAGTCGAAATGAATATGGTGGACGTGCGTGGAGCAATCAATGCGGGCAGAGTGAATGTTACAAATCACGCTGACGAGGAAATGGAAGACGATGCGATAACGGCTGCTCAGCTTTATGATTCTGTCACACAGGGTGAGATCATAGAAGACTATCCCGATGATTTCCCTTTTCCAAGTGCGTTGATTTTGGGGTTTGATGAATCGAGCAGACCGATTCATGCCGTAATCGCCTATTCAGATGTGCACGAAATGGCTTTTGTCATAACCGCCTATGTCCCTGACCCGGAGCGATGGGTGAATTTTAGGACCAGGAGGAAAATCGATGTCCACGATTAGCCAGGTGTGTCCGGTGTGCGGTGGGGAAGTCATCGAGAAAACAGTTGTCAAACTCGTTCGGGGCGGCAACAATGCGCTTTTACTGAAGGTCACGGCCGGCGTCTGCCACAAGTGCGGGGAACAACTTTTTGACTACGAGACTCACCAGAAGATCGATTTCGCAAGGAGAGAACTTGCAGAGAATCGGACTGAGCATTTCAAGAAGATTGGCATCGTTTATGCAGCCTGAATCGCACTCGGCAATGGGTGATAATGGCTGGAAACGACGTTGCTTGGGTTTCTTCTTTCTCTTTTCTCATAGACTCTCCTTTCAATTGGATTTGGGTGGATGATTGAAGCAAGCGATCGAGCATGGCATCCGCTACAGTGGGGTCTCCAATGGTATCGTGCCATTTACTCACAGGGAGTTGGCTGGTAACCAGGGTGAAACGACATCCGACTCGGTCGTCAATGAGCTCCAGAAGATCGTGCTGATCCTGGCCTTCCAAGGGAGCCATCCCCCAGCCGTCCAAAAATAGAAGGTCTCCTTTCGCCCACTGATCCGCGGTCAGGAAGTGACCCATCCCTTCCTTGTTACCTCTCACGCTGTCTGGCCGCAGATATTTCTAGATGAATGGCCTGACGGGCGTGAAGATTCTCCATCCAAAACGGACAACAAGCGGACTCTTGTAGTTGTGGACCAGGCCAAAGGAACTGTCGCGATCCTTTTGGATAATTCATCGAGCACCTTCGACATTCTGCGAAATCAGTCTTTTTGTTTGCGGTCCCTGTGGCAATTCCTCTGAGACTTCAAACATAGCCGTATTGCGGGTCTTGAAAGCAGGCGTGGAGATTCGGCGGGCCGGGCGCAATCCCCTCTGAGTTTTGCCGCCCCTCCCCTCCCCAACAAAGGAGTTTCCACTTCCCCACGAAAATCACGGTATGGGGAAAATCAATTTTCCTATCCTTAAACTCTAGGGATTCTGAGGGAAGATGCCTGTTTCCTGGATATTGCAGCCGGATATGACTACATCCAGGACCTGTCCAATCTTGTCATAAGAAAGACCCAACTCATCTTCTGCTTTCAGGCCTATCCAGTAACAGGGAGTTGCCGGCTTCGACGACAGGTACTCTGCGAATTCGGCATCAAGAGGCAAAAGAGATGTGCGAAGAAGTGCTCTGATCTCGCCCTTGTGAAGCCCTGAGATCGGGAACATGTCGGCAGTGGTTCCTTTTGGTGCCTCAGCCACGGTCGCCCCTGCCCTGACTGAACGCTGATGCACAGCCAGGGCAGACGCACTCGAAAGCCTCCCGAACGACCGCGCTCGGAACTTCTCGCTTCGGGGCCTTTGAGCCATCTCGCGAGATAATGTTCTGGACTTGGAGGCGGAACGTTTTCATGCCCACTGCATACATCCCACCCCTCGCCCCATCGTAGCCGCAATTCCACGCTGCGAGCGCCTGCCCAAACCGCAGGGCGTCTGCCAGTTGCGGGAGTCGTGTCTTCATTACTCCACTCAATCCTCTCTGCGCAATCACGTGGATAATTCCTGCGGTACACCAGTCACCGGCGCCTCCCGCATCTTTTAGGTCGGCAATGTCGTAAGCTTCAAGCCTTGTCCAACCGTCTGTTCGTGCTCCCGCGATCCTGCTGCGATACCGGAGCCCTTCGGCCCCAAGAGTTTCAATCTCAACAAGCGGGCCTGCGCCGTTCTCCAAGCTGTTGAACGCCTTAACGCGCTCGTGGGAATATTTGAGGATGTGGGCGAGTGCAAGCGCCTCTTTGAACAACCGAGGTTCTCCGAAACCCGACGGCTCGAAGAATACAAGAGCACCCTTCTCAGCGCAGGCCTTTGCCAATAAAAGAGCTCCGCGTGATACCCTGTCCAGGAAGAAGATTTGCGGAGTGCCAAGCTGTAGAGCAACGTTCTCTGCGGCGGACGCCAGAACGGCCTTGTATCCCGGAAGCCATGCACCACAGTTAGGGCAGGTCCACGAAAATCGGTGGAATGGCAATCCGGTCGCGGTCTTGGCGATGCGATGGACTACGATGGAGGTGCGGGACCCCGGACTCGTTTTCGCAAATTCGAGACGTACTCCCCACCGGGCGAGGTCGTCCTCGACGCGACGCGACGCTGGATCGCCATTGAGTCGGGCCACAGGGAAAGCCTGCCATCCGAGGTAACTCAGGATCGTCAAGACGTTTCCACAGGTTCCCCCTGTCCACATCCACGGACCTCGTCTTGCTTCTGCTTCGATTACAACATCCAGCGCGATGAGCCCGGTGCCTACTGCGACCGGGCGTTTGACTTCCAGCTCGAAGTGGCTCCTACGGTTCATGGCACTCTCCCCAAAGCCAGAGTCCGAAAAGCTCGCTCCCAGCATTAGCCTCGTCACCCTGCGTCCCCCCCTCGATCGTGTAGCCTTGGCACTCCACGTGAGCAAGTCCCACGGATGCTTTTGCTCGTTTTAGCTCGTAAGCCACAAGCAGCGCACCCACCGAAAGTAGTTTGGTTGTAAACGCTGAAAGGACCGTCTTGCATCCGCCAAGTGGTCGGAGCGCGTTATTGTAATGAAGAACCGCTCTTCGAATCTGCCGGTACACCTCGAAGGGGTTGCGTTCAGAGGCAAAAATGAAGTTGCTCGCTTCCACCTTGAGCCGGTCGAAGAGGATCTCGCGGTATTCCAACAGCAGGTCGTCCGATCGCCGAGGGTTCAGAGAGGGAGAAGGCAGTACCGGTGCGATCTCGTCCGGTTTTACCAGCTCGTATACCCGGACGAGTTGTGTTGCTTGGCGTTCGCCAAGTACCGGAATCCACACCTTTGGACGGTCCGCCGTTGCCTCCATCTCCAGGTCGCCGCCGAAGGAGTGTACGTAAGTGGCGGTGTCATCCACGCCCTCATCTTGGATACGGCGATCCAACTTCGCATTTTCTGCGACGACGACGTGAAAGTTCGGCTGCTTGCTTCCCTTATCGGCAACGCCTTCATCGAGGATATACAAGATCTTTGCGATAAGCGGGAAATAGACTCCGCGTGGGAGCGCGCTGATGTCCAGCATGATGTCCGTGTAACCCTTGAACTCGTGGAGGTCGCTGAATAGCCTTGCCGCGTTACGCGACCCAATGCGCCGTCCGTCGTCCGACCACATCTTCAGTGGCTTGGTTGTCAATACACCTTTCCCTTCGACCATGCCTTGAAGCTCAGCCCAGTTAGTATTGACGTCTTGCCAATACGTCTTAGATGGCGAAGAGGCACCTTCGTCGAAATGGATGGCAACGACGTCTCGGTTTCCGGTCCCACCCGCATCCATGAGCGATTGGAGACCGAGACACATGCGGCGATCGAACCCCTTTCCCAGCACAAAAAGTACGTTCCGTTCAGCTTGGAAGTGCGCCCGCCAGAACGTCTGTAGTCGGGGACCGCTTTCCATCACGTAGTTGCGCCAGCGCGGGGATCCCTCGATTTCGAATCCAGTCACAGGAGCGATCCTCCTTTTTTGGGTCTGAACCCTTGTTCCAGCCATTGGCACAATTCGGTCAGCTTACGCTCACGGAATCCCCCGTAATGAAGCGGCAGCTCAAACTGCACGCAGAGAACACGATTCAGGTACAGGACCATCCAGCGCCCGCCTTTCACCTCATAATCAAGAATGGGTTCCAGCAGGTTATGGGCAATCGCAGATGAAACAACCCGTCTAAGGGCTTGAAACTTGGCCGACTTAGGATCACGAAGGCTATCGCGATCCGACATGGAGATCGCGATTCCCGTCACACCTGGCGAGTAGGGAGCGTTCGGCTGGTAAGTCACCCAATTCGCGAACTCGCCAATGGCTTGGATAAAGTTCCTGACCTCCCGCCCATCGCGCACACGTCGCGGAATTTCCTCCCACCACAGATGCACAGCCTTTCGGATGATTTTTTCCTGGCGCTCTGGCGGCAGATCCGTGGGTTTCTTCAGGAGAGCCGCAGACACTGCCTCTTCGAACTGGTCTCCAGCCAGCCAGAGGAACTGTTCTATGTTTGAGGAGGCCAGATTTGCCAGACAGCGAGGGCCATAATAGTAAGGCAGATCGAGTTCGTGGGCCAAGAAGAGCTTGGCGGCAGCCTGAACATCAGAACCATCTCTTTCTTCGAGTTCCTTGCTGCTGAGCGGAAAAAAATCGAAGGTCTGCTGTGCCTTTCTTTTGTCTCGCTCTATCAAGATCTCTAGCGCCCGCCAAGCAATGAGCTTCTCAATAGCGGTCTCCTCCGCCTTCCCGCACGCAGAGATCCACTCCTGATAGCGTTGCGTCTCACCAGCCAGTGTTCGAACACGCTGGGTTGCTTCGCTGATCGCAGGCACAATACGTTCTTGCCATCGAGTGCCCTCGAGGGACGATTGGAGGCAGGGATCGAACGAATCGATCTCCACTGCCGTTGCCGCACGCACGCGGCGATCTGCGATGCCGAGGAGAAGTTTCTCAAATCGCTGTCTTCTGTTTTTCTCACGCCAGAAACGCTCCAAGAGGACGACGCTGTCATAGTCCCTGCCTACAATCGCTCCAGAGGAAAGCACCTCGTCTGAGCTGAGGGCCTCGAACCGCTCGGCAACCCAGATGCTAACAGGGCTGCGGAGTTCGATAAGTTCCTTCAGAAGCCTCACTCGTTGACTCGCCGTCAACGTGTGCGCGTCGTCGAACATGATGAGCACCCGATCTGCGACGCGTGCCCCATCAATGGTGATACACTTAGGCCTGATTAGGGACAGGCTAACCAGGGTGTTCTGACCAAGCAGATTACCGGCGCTCGGCGGGCCGAAGCTGTCAAGTGCCTCACAGACGTCCGCTTCGACCTTCTTGGCCCACTCGTCCAGCACATTGCCTGTGCAAGGAAGCTGCAGCCCGGGAGGTGCCTCCACTCCGGTGTCCGGGGCTACCGCCAGCCGATGGAGGGCATCTGGATAATCCAGCTTAAATAGCGCAAGTGCGCCCCTCAATGCGGCAAGAATTATGCGGGCGTTCAGCATACCTAACAGCAGCCGTTCCCTGCGTGCGTAGTCGACCTCCATGTCAGCGAGCATTGCGTAATTCCGGGAGCACGAGAGAACGATGCCCAATAGGCAAGGTCCATCCTCCCCGATCACACCCAGGTTCTGAAGGCGATTGTAGAGATCCTTGCAGTCCTCTCTCGCACGGTATGCGCAGAGGGTCAGAAGTACAGGGGGCGTGAACAGGCGCATGAGCGAAGTTTTTCCTCCGCCTGGAGCGCTCCGGAGAATGCAAACACGTTCCCAAAGTTGTTCCCGCGGAAGAAGATCGAGCATTGCTGGCTCGAAAAGCCGCAGGAACGTGGCGTCAGATTCGATGTGCTCTGACGCACGGAGACGAAAGGGGTTTCGTGGCTCTCTCATGTTTCCTTCCTATGCCGACTAACACGAGGGAACAGCGCCCGCATCTTTTTGGAATCGGCCCAAAGGAGGGGTAAGGAGTCGTTCGGAGTATTGTGACTCAAGACTAAGGGAAGCCCGCAGCCTGCAAAGCCGTACTTGACGTCCGTACCCCCTATCTCAGTGTGCTGATCTTCGATGTCTCGGTCGTAATAGGTTTCTATGAGCGCGCCCATCGCGCTGCCATCATCCGGGTGCAGGCAAATCGAGTCACTGAGCTGATGGATAACCATAATCGAGTTTTTCACTCCCAACGGTTCCCACACTTTTTTGGAGAGCGTTTCGAGATGCGATCGGGCCTTGTCAGTGGCCATATACAGGACCACAATGATCTCCAATTGTTTGATATCTACCAACAGAGCCGCCGCACCATCTCCTGCCGTCAGGCTCCGGTGGAACTTGCCGATCTTCCCCTTGAAGGAGTGTCCGTCACTGGCCCGAAGATAGCTGAGTCCGCTTCCCGAGAAATCATCCAGAAGCACAATCGTGCGGAACTTCCGCATCTCTTCTGGGGCCTCACTATCAAGCAGGGTGCTTACACTAGTCGAGAGCTCATTCAGTAACTCGTTTACGCGTGGAGGCGAAACCTCGTAGGTTGGCAGTATTTGCTCGTGCGTCAGATCCGGGCTGTTGCTTCTCCGGAAGATGTCGATCCGCGCGCCGTCGCTCAGACCCAGGAACAGGCACTGGCGCTGACGTATCTTGAAAGCTGCGTGTGCGGCGATCTTCGACACGAGTCGTTCATCAATCCCGGCGTCTCGAGCAGCTCTCCTCAACAGCAAGGGGCGAACGTGATCAGGGTAGGCGATACTCACAAGATGGTTCATCTCGGCAGAAGAGCAGAAGACCAGTTTCTTCTTGATGAAGTCGTAGGCAATTCGGCGCTCATCGGCGGCCCCAAACTGGCTCAACCAGAGTGCCAGGCTTTCTATGAAACGGATGCCTGGAAAGAACTGTTGGTACTCGTCGTACTTGTGATCCGCGAGAGCTTGAAGAACCGGGAGTTCGCGCGCCACATCCTCTGGTGCCCAGCACATCACCTTTGCTAGAAGTCGCTCTGCGAGTGCTTGTCTCATGGTTTTCTCAATCCCAATTGTACAAGTAGCCAAGCCCCAACAACAGTGATAACCAACTTGAGCACATCATATCCCAAGGACGAATAATTTTGCGAAGAGATCCACGTCCAAAGTTTGCTCCACAGGCGCGCATCATAGGCGGGGAGCTGCCCATTTGCATGTCCTTTCGAATCTGTGGGTTTGCACTCCCCGGGGAGCTGCGCAAAAGCCACGGCAGCAATCTTGTCACCAACGTTCAGGATGACGCTGCTGCTGGATTGATTGAATATCACCAGTACCAATCTGCTCGGGAGGAAACCAGGATCGATTTTCCCTGGAGCGACTATGATTCCGTGCTTCGCTTTGCCAGCTACGTTTGCCACGATTCCCATATGCTGCGCGTCCGTACCAATTTTTTCATCTGTGTAGAGCCTTACACCTCGTCTTGGTGGGACGCGGACAAATTTCTTGCCCGTCCTCGGACATACTGAAAATTGTCGCTTTGTCGAGTCATCTTCACAGAGCTGATAGTAATCTCCGGAAATGTGGAAATCCAACCAGACTGTGGGTAGTAAGTCTTTAGGCGGAGGAGGGTCGAAATAGATCCTGTAGCCCTTTCCGGCGTCTCCATTTGATAGAAAACCGTCTGTAATCATTACGAAACTCATTCTCTGCTCCTAACGCCGACTAATAGGCGCGCCCCGCCGGAAGGAAGAATCGAAAGTCTGTGAAGGTAGTCTAGTGTAGCCTGAACTCCGCGATGACCCGGCGGCGCCAAGTTCCAGCACGTGTCAGGGTCGGCAGACACTTCATCAACGCTCAAGGAGTGCGGAGCGTTGAGGAGATCGTAATCGTTCCCTGGCCACTGACCCTTGTCGCCGATCGAAAGTACTCCGATACCCTTGCGGAGCAGGCCGCGGATATGGTTCACGAGTAAACATTTCGACACACCGTGCGGCAGGACATCTATAGAGTGACTCGATCTGAGGGCAACAAGTCCATTGGTTTGGGCCAGTTGTTGAACTAGGCGCCACACCAGTTCTCCGTCCGCTGCAGATGACGGCCGCACCGATATCTGGTTGCGGCTGGGCTTGCATTTGGCGAAGCGCGAGATGACCGGATGCTTGGAGAGCCCGTCCATGGTCGGCTTCAACGAATCTGATAGGGTCTCCGGATGGTCAGGGTGGCGGTCCTCGCTCAGGCGTCCGATGTCGGAACCATTGTGGCACCCGAGGTACACATTGTCCCAGGCCTGCTTCGGCAGAACCCTTTGCAGATCAATTCTGGCCGAATTCCCGCGGCCTGTTGCAATGCCAAGCACGATGCCGCCTTGAAGCATGCGTGTCAACTCACTGGCGACCTCATCGCTGGGACCTGAGAACCGGTCTTGTTCGTCACAAAGAGTCCCGTCATAGTCGAGAAGCACTGCCCCGAAGGTTGCCTTCGCTAGCCCGTCAACGAATCGCTGGTAAGCCCCTCTCCAGAACGTAAGGTCCTGGCGGTCTTTCAGCTCCCGCACGTCGCAGATCAGTTTCCGTGCGATAGCGATCTCTCCCTCCGACGGGGTCGTATGCAAGGCACGCAACGCTCGTAGACCGTAGATTCGCCGACCGAATGTCGGCACGCCGGGTCTCCCAGGATCTATTCCGTGCCGTTCACCCGCTGCACCTACTAAGTGAAGAATCGCAACTAGGGCAGCAATGCACCCTGTTGTACCCACGGTTGGCAGGTCGATTCTGGCTACAGGAATGGTGGAGGGGATCAACCGCAGAGTTTTTTCCGCTAGGCACCGCTCGTCCTTGGCGTAGATTGCCAGCACGCCCGATTCTTCTGCGTGCTTGGCCAGCCAGTGATGTCGGCCGTGTGCGAAGTTTCGGAAGTCAGCGAGCTGAATGTTTCCAATCGCCGCTTCCGAGAACTTCGACTCCATATCGAGTGCCGCTGTTGCGGCGGTCGGTCCGTACAACACCACTAGGGTCTCGCGCGCCCAAAGCGGATCGCAGTGTGCGCGAAGATCCTTAATGTAATCGCTAATCGCTTGGCTGTTCACCAATAGGCTGTCAAAGTTGCGCGGGACCTCCTCCTTCGAGGAGAAGGCGCGATTGTAAGCGCGAACAAGCAGTACCGCAAAGGCGAGAAGCGAATTAGTTGCGAGGAAGCCGTCCTTGCACGACGGCGGAATCAGTTCGGGGACGTCTACGAAGCGATATGACTTGGCAAGTTGGGAGAGCGTGCTTTCCTTCTTTAGGCAGAGTACAGTGCATCGTCGAGGTTCTCGCGAAATCACGTTCTCCATCACCGACATGATATCCGCATTTGATCCGCTGGCGCTTAGGATCATCGTGCTCAGGGAACGCAAACGGATGAACGATGACACGAGTTCCAGCGGAGTAACGGCCTTGGATACCATGCCGGTGTAATGTTGGTGGAGGGCACTCGCTAGATGCGCGGCGGAGAATGAGCCGCCCGAGCCTACCGCCAAGAGTGGAACTTGGCTCGATGCGGACACGGCGCTCACTAGCGACTCAATGGGAACCTCGAGTGCCCAAGCGTAAGTATCGCTCAGTCGAGATAGTTCTGTTGCGTAAGGCTTACCCATTGCTCAATCAGGTCCGTCCTTGGGTGCTTCAACGACACCTTCTGAAGTTTCTTGTGGCGATCTAGGCGCGAATTCCTGACGAATGCCTGCAAATGAATGTGCAGATTTTCCGGGAAGCTTGGTGCGGCGGCAACTGCAGTTATACGTGTTCTAACCCCTCCTCGGAACCCGGGAATTCCCGGGGTGGAACAAAAGTCTCATAGAGAGATTCTTCGCATTTGAGTGGATTTCTGAAAAAACATGATAACCATAAGGTTTTTTTTGCAGGAAACCTCTTCTTGTGCGACAATGCAGCCTTCTGGCAGCATTGAGGGCGTCTCGGGCGGCTTCTTTCCGGAACAGGTTTCCTGATTGGTTTTTTCAGGAGGAACTCGCACGTCGCCCGTGGACCTTTTTGATAAGCTTCTTCGACCCCTTGAAATTGCGAAAGTTTGTGGTTGCCTGGGACGATCTGAGAACAAAAGAATCGATAAAGCGTCGCATCAGGGTTACGCTGTAGGAACATCAAAACCCCCTGATGCGGGAAAGCGAGCAAACCAATCGGCTGCCTTTGTCCGACAACTCCGCCATATGTTGGAACTGGCGAGAGTCATCACACTAGGCGCTCTTGCCAGGGATGAGAGCAGAGGAAGCCACTACAAGCCCGCCTTTGAGGCGCGTGATGATGAGAAATGGCTTGTAACAACGTTGAAATTCTCTACAAACTCCTTCGTATAGTGGATGTCGCCGCAATGGGAACATTTTGTCCAGAGATTATCCGGAATGTGGGAAACAGGCTTCTCTTTCCTGACGGCATCTTTCGGACGGGCCTGTCCGTCCCCTCGAAAATTAGCGAATGCGTGGAGATTCGAAGGAGTTTCCACTTCCCCACGAAAATCACGGTATGGGGAAAATCAATTTTCCTATCTTTTGGCACGGTCTCGAGATTGACGGAGGGGGCGAGGATAAGGTTGTGAGCAGGTACTGGACCGGTACATTTTGGATCTTGATTCTTGCATGTTTTCTGCGATGGTCAACAGTGACTTCCGCTGCGGCGGAGGAACCGGCAAGAGCGGTTTTGCTGTCCTATTCAGGTGTTGTTGAGCTTTGTCCGAAACTATCGCAGGCTCCATGCAAAAAAGCCAGCTTGATGAGGCTCCTATATGAGGGAGACAGTCTCGCGCTGGATGAGAAGGCTCAGGTGACGGTAAAATTCTTGAAGGATGGCCATAGGGAGAGGGCCTCGGGGAAGGGCAGGATTACGATCAGTGCCAAAAGGTGCGTGTCTGATGGGCCGAAACTCGGGACAGAACGTGGATTTGCCGCGCTCTCAGCGCCTCGGGACAAACGCTGCATTGGAGATCGCCTTGGTGCGATTATTCTTCGCGAGATGGCCGGGGACCACCCTTTCGAGGAAGAGATCGTGTACACCCTTACCCCTTCTTTCTCGTGGAAAAGCGATCATCGAAAAGTCTGGTTTCTCCTGTATAGAGGGCCTTATCGTTACGATTCTTCGCAACTTTCTCCTATCTGGAGAGGCAAAATGCGGGGAGACCGATTCACTTATCCGAGAGATGCCGCTTCCTGGAGATGGGGTGCACAGTATCATTGGCGAGTAGTGCCGAGCCCGTCCACCGCCGACCAGGTGATCGGTCAGGGCGCTTTTCGTCTTGTGCGAAGCCAGGCAGTCGCGAAACAGTTGTCCGAGGCAAAGCCGAGGCTGGAGAGAGCGATGAGAGAAGGCGATACGGCGACAGCCAATGAGATTGTCCTCCTGTATCTGGATAACAAGCTTTACACCCATGCTCTTGGCGCTCTCAAACAGTTGGCTTCCCTGCATCCGGACGATCCTTCCGTTCACTATCTTCTCGCCAAGCTTTATTATCAGCAAGACGATATCATACTCGGAGATGAGGAAAGAGCGAAAGTGGAGAAGTTCAGCGCCGACAACGAGACCTATACCTGGTGAGCATAGTCTCGGCCCGCCACTCCTTCAACAACCCCTTCAACGGCTTCACTACGGAAAAGGCCGGTGATCCGGATCTGAACCCGCTTCCCCACAAGGGAATCGTCGCCGAAAAAGAAGACGCGGGCATAGTCCCCGGTCACGCCGGAAAGCAGCTCCCCTTCGGATTCCCTTGTATGCTCAACGACAACCTCTGCAACCTTCCCCACCATGGACAGCCGGTGCCTGCCCGACAGTTCATGACCTATTCCGAGGAGACTCCGGCATCGGCCTTCCTTCACTCCCTCCGGAACTTTCTCCGGATACGCGGCAGACTCCGTACCCGGCCTCTCGGAATACGGAAACACATGAAGCTTGCTGAACCCTGCCTCCCGAACCACATCACAGGTTTCCAGGAAATCACTCTCCTCCTCCCCGGGAAAGCCGACCATGACGTCTGTCGTGAGGGCCGTGGCGGGAAGCAATTCCCTGATTCTTGAGACTTTTTCAAGAAAAATCCTTCGAGTGTACCCCCTTTTCATGGCCCTCAAAACTCGATCACTCCCCGATTGGAGCGGAAGGTGAATATGAGGGCAGATCCATGGGAGGGTCCTCAGTGTTCCAAGGAGCCGTTCCGAACAGTCTCTGGGATCAATGGAGCTCAGCCTGACCCTGGGAAGGCGGGGAATCTTTGCTACTTCAAGCAGGAGATCGGCCAGATGGATTCGCGGGTTGAGGTCTCTTCCGTAAGATCCGAGGTCTATGCCGGTGAGGACGATCTCCTGAGATCCCTCCCCGATCAAGCTCTTGAGCTTTTCACAAACCTCCCCGGGGGGCGAGCTCGAACCCTTGCCTCGGGCCGACGGGATCACGCAGTAGCTGCAACCATGTGGGCATCCGTCCTGAACTTTCAGCAATGCCCGCGTCCGAGAGGAGGGGAAAGCGGCTGAGGGCGGAATCGTGGCGGAATGATTCAGGTCCAGAAGCTCCCTGACCCTGTCCAGAAGGAAGACTTTCTCCCCATGAGGGACGATCAGCGAAACGCCCGGGATTTCCCCGATCTCCCGTGGCGCCCGCTGGGCGTAACAGCCGGTCACAGCCACAATGCCCGCGGGGTTTTTTCTCCTCGCGTGTCTTATGGTTTGCCTTGATCTGCGGTCCGCAAGATTGGTAACGGTGCAGGTATTGATCACATAGACGTCGGCGTGGCCGTCAAAGGGGACAACCGTGAACCCTTGTCTCCCGCAGGCGCGAATAAGCTCATCAGACTCGGCCTGGTTAACCTTGCAGCCCAGTGTGTGAAAAGCGATTGTGCGCACGACAATCTAAAATATCCCGGGTATCCGGAGTCCCCCCGTGAATTGGCTCATCTGCTGGCTGCTCAGCTCTTGAGCCTTTGTGATGGCGTCCCTGAAAGCAACCAGAATGAGGTCCTCCAGGGTCTCCACATCCTCGGGGTCAACGGCGGATTTGTCTATCTTGACCGACTTGGGCTCCAAGTGGCCGGACACCGACACCCGCACAAGGCCCCCTCCTGCGGTTCCTTCCACCTCCCGAAGGGCGAGATCCTCCTGCGCCTTTTGGAGCGCTTCCTGCATCTTTTGCATCTGCCGCATCATATGTTTCTGGTTAAACATTTGTCCTCCACCTTTATCTGGCATTAGTAGCCCCCGACACAAGTCCCACCACGCGACGTCTTGCAGTTTTCAGCCAAAACTTCCACGAACTATCCGGCTCATCGCTGAATGCTGATCGCTGATGGCTGAACGCTTACAGATCGTAGGTCCGTTCCTTCTGAGCCTTCCCTCCAGTTTCAAATATCAGCTCCACCGCCCGAACAAGCTCGGCAAAATTGAATGGCTTTGTTATGTAAGACGCCGCTCCCTTTTGCCAGCCTTTCAATACGTCCTCGTCGGCGGTCTTCGCGGTAAGGAAGATGACGGGAATTTGGGCTGTTTTCGGGTCGCGCCTGAGGTTCTCGATAACCTGAAACCCGTCTACATCGGGCATCATGATGTCCAGAGCGATGATATCCAAATTGGGCTCCTTGATCATCTCAAGGGCTTCCTTGCCCCCCCCTGCCCGGAGCACCTCAAATCCCTCCAATTCGAGGTAATTGGAAAGGGACGACACAATGTCAGGGTCATCGTCAACGATCAGGATCTTTCGGCGTTTCTTTTGTTCAGTCAAGGTTCTTCACCACCTTCTTTCAAACAACTTCCCCGTTAAACTCTCGAACGAACGCCTCTTTGAGTTCTGCCTCCTGCAACGATTCCTCTCCATCCTCGCTCCCTGTGTCAGGGGATTGGGCAGGGGCCGGAGGAGCCTCCACGTTCACGCAGCGGACCCCTAGCGGCCATCCCGCATTTCCCAGCAGACTGGAGAGCAGGTCTTTCATTTGCAGGACCCGTTCCTTATGGGCAGAGCGGTCGGGAGGAAATCCGAGGGTCAGCAGGCCGTCTTCCACGTTCACGAGCAGGCAGTCCTTGACGTAGGTGCCGAGAGGCATGTCCGCCTCCTTGATCTCCATCAGCACTGTCGGCCAGGCGGTCTCAAATTCGGCCAGAGTTGGGGAAAACGATTTCGGCGGCGGTTCCTGTACGGCGCCCCGATCCCTGCCGGATGCCCCGGGGGCCTGTGGCTTTTCCCCGGGCTCCTGAGCCTGCCCGCCGGGATGAAGGCCCTGCAGGGCGGCATTGAGCCTTCTCTCCAACTCGCTCACTCTTTGTTTCAATGCCGGTAGGGAGACATCCGCCGCGGGATGGGTCAGCGCAAGTACCGCCATTTCGAGAATAATCCGATGCTGCGGGTTCCAGCGCATTTCCTGGCCGGCTTCCTGCAGGATCTTCAGGGCGTGCATGAGCTCCGCCGCCTTGAACTTCGTAGCCTGAGCGGATATTTGAAGAAAGGCAGCTTCGGGTTTCTCCACAAGATGCCTTGCGCCGTTGCAGGTGATGACCACTAGGATGTCCCGGACGTGTTCGGTCACCGCCCTCAGGAAGGACTGCAAATCCTTTCCTTCTCCATACAATCGGTTAATCAATTCAAGGGCATGGGAAGGTTTCTTTTCGGCAATGACATCCATGAACTCCGTGACCGCCACATTTTCAGCGAGCCCGAGGAGGAGGTTCAGGCCCTCGATGTCAACTCTGTTCTGGCCGAACGACGTAACCTGGTCGAGAAGGCTGACGGCATCGCGAAGAGAACCGTCTGCCTTTCGCGCGACCATTCCAAGGGCATCCTCCTCGCATTCAATGCCCTCTTCCGCGGCTATCTCCCGCAGCCTCGCGACGATCTCATTGATCGGTATCCTTCGGAAATCCAGTCTTTGGCATCTCGACGCGATCGTATGCGGCACTTTTCCGGCCTCCGTCGTCGCCAGAATGAACAGGGTTTGAGCAGGAGGCTCTTCAAGAGTCTTCAGGAGAGCATTAAATGCCTCAGGGGTGAGCATGTGAACCTCATCTATAATGTAAAGCTTGTAGCGACATTCCGATGGGGCAAATCTGGCATTCTCGCGAAGCGCTCGGATCTCGTCTATTCCCCTGTTTGATGCCGCGTCGATTTCCGTGACATCAAGCCCTGTTCCGGATGTAATGCGGAGGCAAATCTCACACTGATTGCATGGGTCGGGTGCTGGGCCTTTCTTGCAGTTCAAGGCTTTCGCCAGTATTCTCGCAGCACTCGTCTTGCCGGTACCCCTGGGTCCGGCGAAAAGATAGGCATGGGCTACCCGTTCCCCCTTTATCGCATTCTGAAGAACACGCACCGCATGCGGCTGCCCGTACAACTGGGAAAAATCCTGAGAGCGCCATCGGCGATATAGACACTTTTCCATGGTCCGCCTAGAGCAGGCTCACCTCCACGATCTGGGATCTGGCGGACAGATCTGCCAGGTGCCTCAGGAGTCCCGTGATCCGCTCCACGTCCTCGGCGGAGAAGAAAGAAATCTCAATTCTCCCCTTCTTTCCCTGAGTTGTTCGTATGCGCACCCTGGTTCCCAGCGCCCTTTCCAGGTCATCCTGCACCGAAACAAGCTCCCACGAGAGAGCGGATTTCCTGGGCAATGTTTCACGTGAACCGGTCTTGTTGAGGCGCTGCACCAGAAGCTCGGTGGCTCTGACGGAAAGCCCTTCATCCACTATTCGCCGACAGGTCGCAAGTTTGTCGGAGTCGCTTTCCAGAGCCAGGAGGGCTCTGGCATGCCCCATGGCGATGCTGCCCTCAGTGAGAGCTTCCCTCACCTCAGGGGGAGAGTTGAGCAAGCGCAAAGTATTCGTAATGGCGGGCCGGCTCTTTCCCACTCGCCTGGCGAGCTCCTCCTGGGTGATCCCAAACTCCTGGATGAGGAGCCTGTATGCCTCGCCCTCCTCAACAGGGTTCAGATCCTCCCTTTGCAGATTCTCGACAAGGGCAATCTCCAGAACCTCGCGGTCGGTCAGATCCTGAATCAGAGCGGGTACGTGCAGAAGCCCTGCAGCCTGTGCCGCCCTCCATCTTCGCTCCCCCACCACAAGCTGATAATCGTCGCCCTTCCTGGTGACCACGATCGGCTGAACCACCCCGTGCTCCAGTATGGAGGCGGCGAGCTCCCCCAACTCCGCCTCGGCGAACCGCTTCCGAGGCTGGTAGGGGTTGGGAACCACCCTGTTTACGTCAATGTCAATGATCCCTTTTTGGCGAGACCCATCATCTGCGCCTGTCAAGAGAGCGGCGAGGCCTCTACCCAACACCTTTTTTGCCACGCCCGATCACCTCCTCAGCAAGTCTAAGATACGCCTCCGCCCCCTTCGAGCGCCCGTCGTACAGCAGCACAGGGCGGCCGAAGCTCGGCGCCTCACTCAGCGTTACATTTCGGGGGATGACGGTTCGGTACACCGTTTTGCCGAAATGGTTCCTCACCTCGTCCGCGACCTGGGACGAAAGATTTGTCCTGGCATCATACATTGTGAGAAGGACGCCGATTATTTCCAGACTGCTGTTCAAGCGGCCTCTTACCAGATCAACCACATGCAGCAACTGACTCAGCCCCTCAAGGGCGTAGTACTCGCATTGAACAGGTATAAGCAAGCCATCGGAGGCGGTCAGGGCATTGACCGTGAGCAAACCCAGACTCGGCGGACAGTCTATCAGGACAAAATCGTAATTCTCACTTACAGTGCCCATCGCACTGCGAAGTCTCGTTTCTCGTGAGTCTCCGGCAGCGAGCTCAACCTCTGCTCCTGCGAGACGAATGGTAGAGGGCGCAACATCCAGATCGTCCATGCACGTGCGGGTAATTACCTCGTCCAGTCCTCTGCCGTTGATCAGAGTATCGTACACGCACCGTTCAACTCCCGTCTTGTCCAGCCCAAGCCCGCTCGTGCTATTCCCCTGAGGGTCGCTGTCCACCACCAGAACGCGCTTTCCACACGCGACAAGTGAAGCCGCGAGGTTCACCGCGGTGGTGCTCTTCCCCACGCCGCCCTTTTGGTTTACCAGACCCAGGATCTGTCCCATCCGCCACCCCCGTCCAAGTCGTCAGATGTTCCACGTGAAACTATTCGCCCTGCTTTTGTTGATCCCTGCCTTCCACTTGTTTCTATACTTCTGCGCGTTGCAAATTGCAGCAATGTCAGCGCGGAGGGGTGACGCCGGAGGGTGGGGGCTCACCCTGAACGGAGCTCGACTGGGTCCCACCCGCCGAAGGCGGGAGGGGGATGGGAGTCGAGCGAGTACCGCGTGGGCTCCCGCAGGCGGCAGGACCCCGTAGCGCGTCATTCTGCGGTGATTTCATACAATTTGCAACGCGAGTCACTATAAACTTTGCGGCGAATTCAGGTCATGTGCCGAGGGGGGTCTTTTGAGGGACTCCGACCCTTCTGGGGAACCTGGCAGGGGTCGGGCGTGCCTTGCCCAAACTGACGAGGGCCAGGTAGCGGCTTTCGGCCTCGATCGGGATCCGGGCTTCCCCTATCTCTCCCCCAAGCATCTTGATGCCGGAAGCGGCATGGTCCAGCTCATCCCGCCAGCCGCGTCCCTTGTACATGACAGCCATGCCCCCGACCCGCACCAGGGGAAGCAGATACTCCGCCGTCACGGCGATCCGGCCTGCGCCGCGTGTAACAGCCAGGTCAAACTTCTCTCTCCACTCCGGGCCCCTGCCGATATCCTCGGCCCGGCCCTCTAAAACCTCGACATTGTGAAGCCCAAGATGCTCTACGCATCTCCTCAGAAAATCAGCCTTTCTGTGGCTCGATTCCAGCAACCTCACGGCAGCGGATCCCATGACGATGGAGAGGGGCACCCCCGGAATTCCGCAACCGCTTCCCACATCTACCAGCCATTCCATCCCGTGCAGCCGCCATTCCTCAGGGAGGGCCAGGGATTCAAGCACCAGAAGCTCGGCTACAGAGACAGGGTCCCTGATCCCTATGCCTCCAATGCGTGCCCCTTCGTCGGCAAGAACCAGCGCGAATTCAACGAGCAGATTCCGGCCCTGCTCGTCCAGATCGGACAGGGCCGAGGCCCCTTCAAGCGCCTCGGAGACTGCCCTCCTCGCATCTTTCGGACTCTCTCCATGCATCATCCTGGTGGGCTGTCAACCTTTATTTTAGGGGTTATGTCATTCCCACGAAAGTGGGAATCCAGAATCATAATACTGGATTCCTGCTTTCGCAGGAATAACGTTGTACCGGATAACCCACAATTTAAGTGTTGCCAATGCACTAGATCCACGGCACAAATCGTGCCACACAGGGGGCCAGGAGGTTCCAAATTCTCCGTGCCTCTGTGTCTCTCTGGCGATGAATTGTGGGAAGGGCTGGGGGGGGAAGTGGTGATACTCTGCATGAGATCTATGGACCTGCGCCGTGATCAGCCGCACGCTTTCGACGGCTGTGCTCCAGGAAAATCATGAGTACGGAGATGTCTGAAGGGGAAACCCCCGAAATCCGGGAGGCATGGGCGATGGAGGGGGGGCGGATCTTTGAAAGCTTTTCCCTGGCCTCACTCGACAGATTCACCAGGGCGGCGTAGTCGAGGTCCGGTTCAAGCCTGATTTGCTCGAGCTTTCTCTGATCTTTGGCTCGATTCTCCTCGCGCTCTATGTATCCCCTGTATTTGACCTCCACTTCCGCCCTGTCCCTGACAGGCTGCGGGACATGCAGGCTGTCGGGGTCTACGGGACCCAGAATCCCATAATCTACATCAGGTCTCCTTAAAAGCTCCTCAAATGTCTTCCCTCGCCATTCATTCCCCAGCTTCGAGGCGACGTCCTCGGGAACAGAGACCGTCAAACGCCTGCGTTTCAACCGTCCCAGCTCATCGGCAATTTGGCGCTTCTTTTCCATCACCCGTCTGCGTGCTTCTTCATCCACCATCCCCAGGGCGAAGGCCTTTTCCGTCAGCCGCTCGTCCGCATTGTCATGACGCAGGATCAATCTGTGTTCGGCCCGGGCAGTCATAATCCGGTACGGCTCCTCGGTGCCCTTGGTAACAAGGTCGTCTATCAGAACGCCTATGTATGCCTCAGATCTGCTCAAAATCATGGGCTCCAGATCCTGTACAAAGCGAGCTGCGTTGATGCCGGCCATCAGCCCCTGTGCGGCGGCTTCTTCATAGCCGGATGTGCCGTTGATCTGCCCTGCAAGGAAGAGTCCGCGTACCGCCTTCGTTTCGAGGGAATGGCGGAGCTGAGTCGGGGAGACAAAATCATACTCCACGGCATAACCGGGACGCAGAATCGCGGCCTCCTCCAAACCGCGTACCGTTCGTACCATTTTCCACTGCACGTCCTCCGGCAGGCTGGTTGAAAATCCCTGCAAGTAAACTTCGGCAGTTCTCCAGCCCTCGGGCTCAAGGAAAACGGGATGGCATTCCTTCTCGGAGAATCGAACGATCTTATCTTCGATGGAGGGGCAGTAGCGCGGGCCGACTCCTTTTATTTTTCCGGCAAAGAGGGGGGATCTGTGGAGGTTTTCGGTGATGATCCTCCGCGTTTCGGAAGTCGTCGTGGTGAGGTGGCACGGAAGCTGACCCTCCCGGTACGGGAGTGACGAGTCATGGGAAAAGAAGAGCGGCTCATTCGAAGGCCATTGGGGCTCGGCTCTCAAGAAATCTATGGTCCTTCCATCAATCCGGGGAGATGTCCCTGTCTTCAACCTGCCCAGCATCAGACCCAGCCGCAGAAGACTCCCTGATAACTTCGAGGCAGGGAATTCGCCGGCTCTCCCCGCTGGGAAGCTGACCTCTCCCATGTGGACCAGACCGCAAAGAAATGTTCCCGTACCTGACACCACACTCTTACCCGCAAGCTCCATTCCTGAGTTGAGTTTGACACCAAGAACCCTCCGGTCTTCGGCCAGGAGCTCAATGACTTCCCCCTGGCGGATCTCCAGCCCTTGACGGCTCTCCAGAACGGCCTTCATCTCCTTCTTATAGTCCTCTTTGTCGGCCTGGGCACGAAGAGCGCGAACGGCAGGACCTTTTCCCGTGTTCAGCATACGGATATGAAGATACGTTCGGTCTGTGATCTTTCCCATGATTCCCCCAAGAGCATCTATTTCCCGAACGAGATGCCCCTTGGCAGGTCCTCCGATGCTGGGGTTACAGGGCATATGAGCAACATTGTCCAGATTGGTTGTGATAAGCAGGGTCCGACACCCCAGACGGGTCGCTGCAAGAGCCGCTTCACAGCCTGCGTGCCCGGCGCCGATCACGATCACATCATATTGGTTTGGCATGTCTCTCACTACCTGACCACCGCCTGAATTTCATCCTCTATTCGTCTCTGTGGTGAATCATGGTTATTTCCCTATGCAGAATCGGGAGAAAATTGTTTCAATAATGCTGTCAGACACCGATTCTCCGGTGATTTCCGCGATGGCTTTGGCGGCTCCCCGCAAATCAAGAGCAACCAGATCGGACGGCAAGCCCCGTTCCGCCGCCTCAAGGGCTCTGCGTGCCTCCGAAGCGGCTCGGGCCAATGCATCCAGATGTCGCGCGTTTGCGGTCCAGGTCTCTTCTATTTGGACCCCTGAGCCAAAAAAAATCCCCCGGACTGCCTTCCTCAGATCCCCGAGGCCCTCCCCCGTCAGGAGGCAGGTGCGCACTGGAGTTCCATGGCCCAGCAGGGCCTCGATCTCCTTCTCGTCAAGCTTCAAGGGCCGGTCGGCCTTGTTCAGCACAACAACACACCTGCGGTCCGCAATTTCCTGAGCGATGTGGAAGTCCCATTTCTCCAGACTCTCAGATCCGTCCACCATGAAAATAACCAGGTCCGCGCCTGAAAGGGCCTCCCTGGTTCTGAGAATTCCCATTTCTTCTATTCTGTCTCTAGCGTCTCCGATGCCGGCCGTATCCACAAGGCGCAGGGGAACACCGTCCAGGGAAACCCATTCCTCAATAGTGTCCCTGGTGGTCCCCGGAACCTCGGTCACGATCGCCCGGTTCTCTCCCAGCAGAGCGTTGAGGAGGGAGGATTTGCCCACATTGGGTCTACCCACAATTACGGCAGTGACGCCTTCACGCAGAATTCTGCCGCAGTCTCCGACTCTTCTGACTTTCTCCAGCTCCCGGACAAGGGCCGCAACTTCCTCCCTCACGTGGGAGGAGATCACATCCGGTATTTCCTCTTCGGGAAAATCGAGATCCGCTTCAATCCCTGCGAGAAGCATCATGATCTTCTCCCTGATCTCACGGAGTTTCCGGGACAGGGTTCCGCCCAACTGCCTGAGCGCCGATCGGAGCGCCAGATCACTTCTGGCCCGGATAACCTCCATGACAGCCTCAGCCTGAGTCAGATCAATGCGGCCGTTAAGAAAAGCACGCTTCGTGAATTCACCGGGAAGGGCCATTCGGGCCCCTTGTTGGAGGCAGACATGAACAATGCCTCGGATGCAGGCAGCATTCCCGTGGCCGTGAATCTCAAGGAGATCTTCGCTGGTATATGATTTCGGCGCCTTGAAGAAGACTACCAGGACCTCGTCCAATGTTCGGCCCGTGTCGGGATCTCGAATCCACCCGTGACAAAACCGACCAGGCTCCGGAGAGACGGCTTGTCTTGCGTTTCCTCTGACAAAGATCCTCGAAAGAATGGAAAGTATGGCCGGCCCGCTCAGGCGCACGATGCCGATGGCGGCTTCACCCGGCGGAGTTGCAGGCGCAATGATCGTGTCTTGAAGCATTGAGGAAAGCCACCCGCCAAATCAGGTCAGTTTCTTTTCGGCGCTATGATCACCTTTCGGAGAGGTTCTTCCCCTTGACTATATGTGGTTACCTGAGGATTCCCCTGAAGGGCCATGTGGATGATGCGGCGCTCATAAGCCAGCATGGGCTCAAGAACCACATTTCGCCCTTCTTCCAAAGCTTTTTGAGCAAGTCTTCCGGCCAGATCGCGGAGGACGTCCTCTCTCTTGGCCCTGTAGCCCTCCACATCGAGGATGAAAGAGCTTCTCTCTTCCCTTCCCCTGTTCACGATCAGCCCCACCAGGAACTGAAGGGCATCCAGCGTCTGGCCGTGCTTGCCGATCAGAACGCCCAGCCCCTTTCCCGTTACATCTGCCCGCACAGCGTCACTGGTTTTCTCCACCCGGGCATCGCCACGGAGGCCCAGTATCCGCAGAATATCTGCGAGCACTCTCTGCGCTTTCACTTCGATCTCCGTTCTTTCTTCTCTGGGTATAACCTTAACCCGCGCCATTTTGGAGCCCAGGCCGAAAATCCCCTTGCTTCCCTCATCCAGAACTTCTACTACGACCTGGGACAGCCCCAGGCCGAGCTTCGAAAGGGCAGCCTCTGTCGCTTCCTCTATGGTGCGTCCACTTTGTTCCACAGATTCCATATTTCGTGCCTCTCCTTTCGAAAAGCTTCAGTAACTTCGTTTCCTGCGTTTCTTCTTCTTTTTCTCCACCTCTGCGAATCTTTTTTGCACGACGGGGGCGGGCGGTTCCTCAACCAGTTGCAGTCTGGGGGGTTGCTTCATAATGAAATACTGGTGCACCATACTCAATAAATTGAATACGAGCCAGTAAAGCACGAAAGCACAGGCGAACTTCTGCATCCAGAACATGACAACGAGCATTATGGGCATGCTGTATGCCATCATTTTTTGCGTTTGAGCCTGAGTCGGATCTGCGGAGGGAGTCATCATGGAAGAAAAATACATGCTGACGCCATACAGGAGGAGCAAAGGCATGTCCGGGCCTGCAAGATCCTTGCCGATCCAGCCGGAAAAAGGGGCAATATCGGCGAGTGGACTGCCGATCCAGAGGAAGGTCTGCCCCTTGAAGGCGTCCTTTGACATCTCGATGGCTTTCCACAACGCGAACAAAATCGGCATCTGAATCAGGAGCAGAATACATCCAGAGAAAGGGTTCACCTTGTGCTTGCGAAAGAGCTCCATGGTCTCCCTCTGTCCCTTTTCCTTGTCCTCCTTGTGAAGGTCCTGTATCTTCTTCATCAAAGGTTGGAGGGCTTGCATTTCCTTCATGGATTCGAATTGCTTTTGAGTCGGGTAGGAGAGGAGAACCTTGACGCTCAAAGCAAACAAGATTATGGCCCAACCGTAGCTATGAGTATGCTGAAAGAAAAAATCGAGTATCAGTTTCAGGGAATGACCCATCGCGTCAATCAAATCTCTTGCCTCCTGGCCGGCATATCACCGGATCATAACCACCCTCTGAAAAAGGATGGCAGCGAGCAATTCTCTTGAGAGCCATCCAACCCCCTCGAATCACTCCACAACTCCTGATGGACTCCATGGCATACTGGGAACAAGTGGGATGGAAACGGCAGACCCTCGGAGTATACCTGGAAATGACCACCTGATAAAATTTTATGAGGCTCAGAACCAGATATCTCATGTCCCCCCCCTGGCCCCCCCATGGGGGGAAGGGAAATCAAGGAAGAATTCACCGGGATGCTCCTTCGGGGCGGCCCAGATGCCGGCTTCCTTGAGCAGACTCTCTTCCAGGGACCGGATCTCCGAATTGCTCTTCCCTCCGAGCTCCGGCCTGACAACCCAGACCATATCCATTCCCTGCCTGAGAAGAGGCTCGCTGCTTCTCAAAAACTCCCAGATAACTCTCCTGGCGCGGTTCCTCACGACAGAAGTGCCGACTTTCTTTCCCGCCATAATTACCACCCTGTTCCGGCTCACGGAATTTCGGGAAAAGTGAAGAGTGAGGGCGGGGGTAGAAACTGCTTTTCTGCTTCGAAAGACAGTATCAATTTCCACTTTTTTGCACAGTTTTTCCACAGCCTGTTAAACAGTA
>JACPDT010000189.1:0-2068 GCA_016183865.1 Armatimonadota bacterium
GAGTCGAGCGAGTACCGCGTGGGCTCCCGCAGGCGGCAGGACCCCGTAGCGCGTCCATTCTGCGGTGAATTCGTGCAGTTTGCAACGCGCAACACTATAGTAAGAAAAAAGCGGCGCCGAATTCGGCACCGCCCCACGGGGAGGAGGAGAAAAAGCCGTGTTTAGTAAGGGAGCGGGAGTCCGTCCCGCCAGGGAAACATGCCGAATGGTCCAAAAGGACTCTGAAAGTCATCATGGGGGTATAAGGGTGAAGACCCTGATCCCGGGGAAGAGCCGTGCTCTCCTGGGGCGCCCTTGGCTTCGGCGACGGCCTTCAAAGTCTCGTCCCATTTCGTATCCTTCGCAATGGCGAGATCCTGGTATTGCTTGAAATCGTCACTGTAGCTCGAAAGGTACGTGGGGGCGTATGCCGTAAGCCCGTGGGCCTGGGGATACTTGGTTGAGTGCTCTTCGGCAAAAACCGCCTGTTTCAGGGATTCCTTTACCTTTTCCGCGGCCTGTTTCACGGCATCGCTCTTTACGGCTTCCGACTTGGAAAGAGCGTCCGCCACATCATACAGATCTAGATAATCGCCTCCCATCCATCCTCCAAACCCGTTGGATTTCTGGAAAGCGCTTTTCACCGGGGCCTTGTCCTCAAGAGCCAGAATCGCTTCTCCGAGACCACTGAGCGCCTCACCTACCTGTCCCATTTTGGAGAGATCCACGGCTGAAAGGGTTGGAATATCCTTTTGGTTCTGCTCGCCCGTGCTGACCACCATCTGGGCAAGATCGCCCGGGGTGGCATCCAGTTTATGGGTGACCAATTTTCGGATCGCCCGGAATACTCTTTCGCCGAAGATCTCGTTGTAAGACCATCCATAGGCCCCTTCACTCTCTTCGGAGGCGATCATGATTTTTGCGTTGTCTTTCAGCTCATAGGCCACCTCGGATGAGGCCATGAGGCAGGCGTCAAAACCGACAATGTCAATCTTCTTGCCTGTGATTTTTTCCGCCTCAGCAATGGCTTCCTTGATCTGGGGGGTGGTCATCCATCCGCCCGTGGAATCGTCCGCGGCGGCTCCTTTGAAGCCGTCTCCATGGTCGCCGATTACCAGCATGGTTCGTATGGATGGATAGTCCTTCGCCGATTCCACGATGAAATTCGTGAGAACTTTGGGATCGGACATATTGAGATTCCCCATTTCCTTGATAACAGGGGAGTTGATATTCTGATCATCGTCATCCTTTGTTACATAGAAACGCTTCGCATTGGCCCATGCGCCGCTTTTCTGGGAGGGGTGGGGTCCGCGATCCAACTGGGCTATGACATTCATCGCTTTGGTGGAGCCCACCTTTTCCAGATCTATGACATTCTGAACAAGGGCCTGTTCCAGGCTGTTGTCTCCGGCAAGATACATCAAGATATTCCACTGGGCAGGGGGCTTGGGAGAAGGCTTCTTGGGCGCTTCTGGAACGGATTCGGCAGGTTGTGGCGTGACTCGTGTTGAATCCGCCCTTGACGGCAAGAGCACCGGCTGAAATCCTTCGGTTCTGATGGATGACATGTTATTTCCTCCTCACTTGACGGATGCGTACCACCCACATTATTATATAGGAGGGGAGACTTCAAAGAAAGGTTTTTTGCGCTCTCTTTCGTTAACGTTTTGATAACTATTCACAGAGAACCGGACGGGACGGAGCGCGTCCCTCGTGGGGTGAGTTTTGGAGACAGGATCCTTTGCTCTCGGCATGAACCTTCCATGGATTCAATATGGACGGGATTTCGGATCCTCTGACGGGATTTCCAGAGGCGCCAATCGCGCCCGGCTAAGGGAAGACCTGTCAGAGCTTTCCTCAAGGGGACTTCGGATCGTTCGCTGGTTTGTCTTCTCCGATGGCAGAGAAGGCCTGACACTCGGTTCCCGCGGGAGAGTGGCCGGCCTTTCCGACGGATTTCTGGAGGATTTTCGGGTTTCCCTGGAAGAGGCGCTCGCCAACAGCGTTGCCTTGATGCCTTGCCTCCTGGACTTCCTCTGGTTTGCAGACAAGCCCTTTCCTTCTCTTACCCCCCTCATCGAGGCGCCTG
>JACPDT010000189.1:2089-8455 GCA_016183865.1 Armatimonadota bacterium
AGGCGCCTGCCGGAAGAGAAAGCCTGATTCAAAATGCCATTGTTCCCCTTCTGGATCATTTCGGGCAGAGTCCTGCAATTTTTGGGTGGGATGCGGCCAATGAGCCAGAGTGGGCCATGAAAGGCGTCTTTCCGAGAGTCAGTCACCCTGTCGAAGATTCCGCAATGAAAAGTTTCGTCCGTGAAATCGCCTGCGAGGTCCACAGAAGGACGGTCCATCCGATCACACTCGGCGCCGCCTCAACGCAAACGGTAAGGATTTGGAGGAACCTGGATCTGGACTTTTTTCAAGTCCACTATTATCCCTGGATGGAGCCTTTCTCTCCTCTCTCAAAATCGGTGTCATCCCTGAGACTGGACCGTCCTGTTCTCCTGGGGGAGTTCCCCACCAGCGATCCCAGAGGCATCCCCAAGGTGTTGAACATGGCAAGAAAGGCCGGTTACATTGGCGCCCTCGGGTGGAGCAAGAACGCGGAAACCGACGCAAATGTCAGGCAGAACTACCCGGAGGTGGCTTGCGATTTTGCGGAATGGGCCAGGGAAGAGGGGCTCCTGGGATAGAGGAACACAGGGCAAGTCGTGGAAGTATTTGCCTCAAGATGGATTCATATCGCACTTTTCCCGGGATCTCTCCACTCGCCTTCACCCATCCCGAGGACCGGAAGGCCCTCGCAGCGGTGAAGAAGATTCCTGTCATCAAGGAGATCATTTCCAAGATCGCAGAGACCTTTGCGGAAAAAGCGGTCCGGTGCATGAACCTTGCCAACAATGTGCGGGTCGGTCCCAACCAGTGTCCCGAAATCTATCGCATGTTCAGGGAATCGGCTGAGATTCTCGATATCCAGGAACTTCCGGAGATTTACATCGCCACCCGTTATGAGATCAATGCCGTTTCTTACGGGATCAGGGAATACACCATCACCCTGTACTCGGGTCTCATTGATTTTCTGGAGCCCGCTGAGCTCAGTGCCGTCATCGGGCACGAGCTGGGTCACATAAAGGCACAGCACATGTTGTACCAGACGATTATCAGGACCCTGGTCATGATCTCCCAGGGAGCCCTGGGAATCTTCTCCCAGTTTGCCAATCTTTTTACGGATGGCTTCCTTCTGGCCCTTCTGGCGTGGTATCGCAAGGCGGAGCTAACCTGCGACCGAGCCTCCCTGCTGGTGACACAGGACCCCCTGATCGTTTCCAACACCCTTACAAAGCTGGGGGGTGGAACCAGCAAACTCATGACCCAGGCCAACCTGGATGAGATCCTTCTTCAGGCAAAAGAGTACCAGGAGATGGATGAGAGCGTGTTCTGGAAAGGATTCAAGTTCCTCCAGACCGCTTTCGAGAGTCACCCCTTTCCCATCGTTCGGGTAAAGGAGATTCTGTCTTGGGCCGAATCGGGTGAGTATCAACAAATTATGAGCGGTGATTATCCGATAGCCCCGAAGACTTCACCGGAATCGGAATTTCCTGGGATAGAGATCCTTGTGCCGCCCACAGGGGATTTGGAGGCCAGACTGTCGGAATTTCTCGACGGGGAGCCACTTGTGGTGTGCGTGCATGCCCGGGGGGCAAAAGACGAGGTCCTTGCCGCCACACGTTCCCGACTGCTGATTCTCGACAGGAATGGACGGCAGGGGGAATGGAGAGCCAGGCATTTCCCGCTGAATCAGGTTTCGGAAATTCGGTGCCGTCTTGCCCCATTTCAGTTCTTCCTGGAAGTAGTCACCACGGAGGACCCTGATCTCCGAAAGATTTTCTCTCAGGATGATCCCTTTCGGGAAGAAAAGAGATTCTATTTCGGAAAGGACCAGAGGGAAGAGATGACTGCGGCAAGTGCGCGAATCAAGGAGCTTCTTCTTGGATGAAAAAGGCATCTTTTACATAGGGAAGGAATGTCCCGAAAAATCAGGCCCTGGCGCCACTTTTTTCCTTGATTCCAAGGACCTTGTGACTCATACCCTTGTTGTGGGGATGACCGGAAGCGGCAAGACCGGCCTTTGTCTCGCCCTCCTTGAAGAAGCCGTCCTCTCCGGCATTCCATTTGTCGCCATTGACTTCAAAGGGGATATCTGCAATCTTCTTCTTCCTTTGAGCACACCTTCGGAGTTTGCGACGTGGGTGGATCCCGCCGAGGCATCCCGTCAAGGACTAACCCAGAATGACCTTGCGGCAAGAACCTGCGAGGTCTGGAACAAGGGGCGAGCAGACTGGGGTATGAGCCCGGAGAGAGTCGAGCGGTTCAGGAATGGGGCCGATTTTCGAATTTACACCCCTGGAAGCACCGCAGGCATTCAGGTCAATATCCTTAGGAGTTTTGACCCCCCTTCTCCCGATGTCTGGGAGGACCAGAGGGAAGAAGTCCAGGAACGCATCCAGGGAGTGGTTTCAAGCCTACTGTCTCTTGCCTCCCTGGATGCCGATCCCTTGAAGAGCAGGGAGCATGTCCTTCTTTCGAATCTTTTTCAGCACTACTGGCAAAAAGGGGAGTCCCTTCCCCTCGATAAGCTCATTCTCTCCGTCCAGCAGCCTCCTTTCAGCAAGCTGGGCGCACTGGATGTGGAGCAGTTCTTTCCCGCAAAGGAAAGGCAGGATCTCGTCCTGGCGCTGAACAATCTCCTCGCTTCCCCCTCTTTTTCCAGTTGGCGCGAGGGCGTCCCCCTCGATGTGGACGGATTTCTCAAAGGACCCTCCGGAAAGCCCGTTGCCTCCATTTTCTACCTGGCCCATCTCTCCGACTCGGAGCGTTTGTTTTTCACTACTCTCCTGGCCCAGGATCTCATCGGCTGGATGAGAAAACAGCAGGGGACAGGGGACCTGAGGGCGATCTTTTACATTGACGAGCTTTTCGGATACCTCCCTCCTTACCCGAAAAACCCGCCCACAAAGGCTCCTTTGCTGACTCTCCTGAAACAGGCCAGGGCCTTCGGGTTGGGGTTGCTCCTCGCCACGCAGAATCCCAAGGACCTGGACTACAAGGCGGTTTCCAACACAGGAACCTGGTTTGTAGGGAAGCTCTCCACGACTCATGACCGGGAGCGCCTGCTGGAGGGGCTCACAGAGGCTTCCCAGGAAGCCGGTAAAGCTGCTGATGAAACTCAGAGGGCTGGCCTGGACCGCCTCATCGCCTCCTTGGAAAAGAGGATTTTTCTTTGCCACAATATCCACAAGGAAAAGCTCATGCGTATGATGAGCCGTTGGACCATCTCCTACCTGAGAGGGCCGCTGACCAGGAAGGAGATTCGGTCACTCCGCTCCCACGAAGTGGCGCCTCCCCCGGATGCTCCATCCTGTACCATCGGCGCCCCTGTCTCGGCGCCTCATGCCGCTCTTTCCCTGTTTCCGAAGGATTACGGGATCAACCCTGACGCTCACCTCATGTATGCCCCTGGACTGTCGGTAGAGGCCAGGGTCTCCTGGAAAGATGAGAAAAAAGGGATTCACCACCAGGAAGTAACGAAGCGAATGCTGCTTTGGGACGGCAACGCTCCTTTCATGGACATGGCTGCCCTGGAAGAAAAGCCTCCACAACAGGGCAAGTATCTCAGTCCTCCGTCGGAAGGCAAGACGGCTCTTACCCAGCGGGCCAGAAGCGCTCTTGAGGTACAGGCTGTTCTGTCATTGTGGGAAAACCCCGCCCTCAAGATTTTTTCCCGCCCTGGCGAAACGAAGGAGGTTTTCCTGGCCCGGTGTCTGGCAGAGTTGCCGGAGCTTCTCGAAAAAACCAGGGGCCCTGTGCTGGAAAAACTTGAGAAACAGAGGGAAAAACTCCAGGAAAAGCTCAAGAAGGCGCAAGATGAGCTGGAAAAAGATCAGGCTGAATATTCCGGCCGCCAGAGTGAGGAGCTTCTCAATGCAGGAGAATCCATCCTGGGGTTCGTTATGGGGAAAAAGAGAGGCATCGGATCCTCCCTGACCAGAGCCGCCTCGAAGAGACGGCAGGCAGCCAGAGCCAAAACGGACCTGGAAGCTTCACGAGAAGCCATCAAGGACCTGGAGTCCCGGATCCTTGACCTGGCGGAAGAAGAAAAAAGGGCGATTGCAAACCTGGAGCAGGAGTGGAAGGAGAAACTCGCATCCCTTCGAGCAATGGATCTTCTTCCCGATAAGGTGGAAGTTCTAGATGTTCGCCTGATTTGGGTTCCCCTCTGGGAAAGCATGGATGGCGCTGGAAAAACTCTTCGCCACTGCGGTTCATCCCGTCTGACAATTTCCATATAATCTTAATGCCGAATGCACAAACGGGTTTCCCCCTGCCCTCATCTCACTACTCCACTTTGGATCCCAATTGGAACTTGATTGTCACAGCCCAAAGATTGATAATCATGTGGGTTTGGGCGCAGGGGAAGAGACACGCCAGGAAAAGGAGCATGAAGCAATGATTTACAGCACTGAGACGTTTCCCACGATGACGCACTTGCTTTACGGGGCTTTGAATGTAGCAGGGAAGAAATCGGAGGAAACGCCCAATTCCGACCAGTTCATTCGCAGCGGCAAGGAGAACTCGGGCGCCGGCAATGCCAAGAGCCAGGAATCGCTGATGTGGGCGCGCAAGAAGTTCTGGGACAAAGAGAATCCAAATCTCGGAAAGGCCGTAGCCCCTGGTGAAGTATCTCCGATTCTGTCCAAGGAAAGGCAGAAAGAGGTCAAGGATCCCCTGGCCTGTTATCCTTGGCTTGACAGCCGATTTACATACCATTCATCAGAAAGGCAGAAAGAGATCAAGGATCTCCTGGCCTATTATCCGGCAGGAGTTGTCGAAAGGGAAGGTGGCGATCTCGTTCCGGTGAAAGACTGCTACGATGTGAGCACCTCGGGATCGAGCAACGGACCGGTGCCCAGGCCCCAGGCCGTGTGCAATCTGGGCCTGACCCTCACCCGAGGAGAGTCGTTTCGCCTCTATTTTCTGGAGCAGGAGGTCCCTGCCGGGCATTCCGTGAGATGGGTACGGGATAAAGTGGACCCCAACATTCTGCCCGCAGGGGACAAGCGCTTCTTCGGCTCGGGAGGGCTGGACCCCACCCTTCATGCATTCACCTTTGTTTACACCGGCGAGGAAACCAAAATACCCGCCCCCGTCAGTTTTGTGAAACTGAGTCAAGGGTGTTTCGGACCTGCAAGAATCTCGGGGACGACCACGGTTTTTGTCGAGTCACCCGGGCAAGACAAGGGATCGAACTGACAAAACATAAAGTGCTTCGCACTGGAAATGTAACGAATGGGTGACGCCGGAGGCGGCAGGACCCATTGTGTCAAATTCATTGCGAAGCACTGTAGCTTTCACCATAATTGGGATGAGGACGGGGCCAGGTGCGGCGGACTCTGCCCTGCCCTTGATATTTGAGGCATCAGGCTCTTTCCAGGGAGATGCGAAACTCCGGCTTACAGGTCGTGGATTGAGGCAACGGTCACTCGGCCAGGTGCTCCATTACCTTTTCCCAGCCTGTTTCTTTCCAGAAAGTAAGCTGCGGATTGTACCGGTAGTTTCCGTTGTAGTAGGGACGAACCGGAAGGAAAAGCGTCAATCCGCCGGCATCTTTCACATCTTCATAGAGAAGCCCGTTGGTGTAAAGGCTCCACGCGGAGAGGACCCCGCCTGCAACTGCAAGAAAGGCGCCGCCCGAAGCTCCGGCGAGTAGAGCCGCGACGCCCAGTCCAAGGATCGGAAGGGGCGCCAGGGTGCGGCCTAGATCTTCCTTTCCCCCAAGGGTGTGCTTCTCATCCACAACCACATCTCTCAAGTGATCCTTGAGGCTCCGGGCCGAATCCACCAGGCCCGGGTACTCCTCGCGAAAGAAAAGCGATGTGTCCAGGTTTTCCGACAGATTCTTGATATCCACGAGTGGCGACTTTTCATACGGGTAAAGCTGGGCAAAACGTTGGGACCTGTCTATAATTCCCTTCAATTCATCCAAATCTTCCTTCTTGACTTTCAGGATCTCCTGGCCGAAAGCCTTGATGGAGTCATCATATTGTGGGATCTGTTGAAGATCAACAACAGAGAGAGTCTTTTTCGGGTTTTTTGCCAGAATTTCTTCTGCAACCGCTTTCGGCGATTGCAGCTTCTCCGGTGAGGTTCTGCCCCATTTCTTGAGATCCTCCAGGTAGGAATGGGATTCCGAGAACCCTTCGGAAGCGATGAAATAATGGGCCACATCTTTGAACTGGGAGGCAATATCCGCCTGGGCCACGCCCAGCATGGCCCACCAGCCGTAGGGCGCAGGCAAAGAGACAATCTGGACGGCCGCTCCCGTTAAGGCTTCAAATTCCGCCGCGAAAACTTTGATGGCTTCCTGGTACGTCTGCCCGGCATAGGTAAGAATGCGTAGCTCCACACCTTCATATTTTCTACCTGATGGATGGGGTACCA
>JACPDT010000190.1 GCA_016183865.1 Armatimonadota bacterium
CGCAAGGTACGAGGAAGCAAGAGTTAAGGAATACTGGATTGTTCATCCTGCGGAAAAAACTGTCATGGTATTCTCTCTGAGGTCGGATGGACAATATGGAAAACCTGCAGTGTACTCACATGAAGATGAGATCAAAGTAAGTCTCTTTGAGGATCTCGCAATTAATCTCAATACAGTGTTCAGCTTGTAAGAGATGAAAAGCTGGGGGCGTTGTCTTGCAAGATTCCGAAATTTTAATGATTCCTTAAGAAAATCGGTCTACTTTTGATGGATTCCCCTGGGGCTCGCGTGCTACAATATCATCAGCACTTGAAGCAGACAACAATATGAGGCAAAAGAGGGGGAAATTTTCATGTCCGCAACCACGAAGTCTTATCCCAAATTCCTGCAAGATGATTATGGCCGCTACACGATGAAACGACTTGTAGGCGTCTCCGCGCTGGCTGGCGCTATCGGTGGAGGGGCGCTTGGGGCGAATTCAATCCTGAACGAGAAGGTCGGAAAAGAGACCTATATGGGGACAGAAACCTATATGGGGACAGAAACCTACATGGAAATGGTTCCAAAGGCTCTTCAAAACCCGCCCCTTGCCAAGGATGTGTTCGGCCACGAAACGACCGAAGTATATCTTCATGTGAAAAACCACAGCTACAGTACCCATTCCGCGGACGAAACGATGAAGTATCTATCCTATCTCGCCAAGCAGCGGCCCGATATTCCTTCGCGCGAGTGGGGGGAAATCTATCACGATATTGACAACTCTTCTTACAGCGATGAATCGGCCAGGAGGTCACTGGCCATTCTGGGCGCCTATCTTGAGAAAAATCCCAGTGTGGACCCCTGGAGAGCCGCCCGCTACTATCTGCAAATTGATAACCGCTCCTATAGCGACGACGCTGCCCGGGAAACCTTTTCGAAGCTGTACGGCATAAGCGAATCAGATTACGCAACTCATACGGAGATCACAAGGCAGGCACAACTCACGAGACAGGTGGAAAAAACTCGTGATACCCATACATCCTTCCTGGCGCCCGCGGGGCTCGTCGGCGGCGTCATAGTGGCAATGGGAATCGGTGCGGCGGTGGGAACAGGACTTGGGATCATCGGAGGCATGATCCTGAAGGCCGTTTACGACAACTGAACGTGAGTATGGGCCCTCATACCCGCTCCACCTGGTGGTGGGCCAGGAGGTAATCGAGCCACAGGTTGGAGAGTTTCTCCTGGACTGTGTTTTGTCTCAGGCGGTCATTGAGATTCTTCCAATCCACGACATCCATCTTCTGGTCCTGATTGAAGCACGAGAAGACAAAGGTTGTCTTGCCTGTTTCCGGGTCCACGTGCTTCTGAAGGCACTGGGCGCAGACTTCTTTCATCATGCACTGCATGGGGGAATTGATCGAAGCGAGGGCCACGTGGGGATGGGAGAAGTACTCCGAAAGGACGCCGTAGCGAGCCTGCTTCACGGCGGCCATCATGCGGTCACTGCCGATGGCCAGGACCCGATGGGTGCAATGAAGGGGGAAGAGGATGTCTCCCAGCTCTCCCCTGGCATAAGCAAGACAGGCCTGCACGATGTTCCCCACAAAGCTCCTGTCCTGGGGCCTTCGAGGCTGGATGGGCTCGCCTGCGTCCACGCTCCAGATGATCTTGTCGCAGGCTGCTTCGATATCGTCCCTGTGGAAGAGGTCTATGGGCTTCTTGTAGCCTGCGAAATAGAGCACCTTGTTTCCGGCATCTTTCATGGCCCGGGCGATGGAGAACAGGACGGCATTTCCCAGCCCTCCCCCGAAAAGGACCACATTCTCGCCCCTGCCGATCTCGCTGGGAGAGCCGGTGGGGCCCATGGCGACTACTTCTTCCCCTTTGCGCAAGAAAGCGCACAGCCTTGAGGAAAGGCCCAATTCCAGGGCGATCATGGAGAGGAGACCCTTCTCCTTGTCCACCCATGCCCCGGTGAGGGCGATTCCCTCCATCTGGAGCTTTGTGCCATTGAGAAGCAAACTGCTGGTCTCGTAGTTCTGGAGGCGGTAGAACTGGCCGGGCCTGAACTGTCCAGCCTGCATGGGAGCTCGAACCACGACTTCCACAATGTTGGGAGTGAGTCGCTTCACATCCTGGACCGTCACTTTCAGCCGGTCGTCCAGGAGTTCGCGAAGCTTGCGCCATGAGGTGTCCCTGACGGGCTGGTCTTTCGGATCCAGTCGGGCGATCTCCTTGGCGAAAAGGGCGACAACACGAGGAGCGCCATCCTTGGCGGATGCCACGGCCTTGACTACATTCCCTGCATAGATGGGATGATTGTCTCCATAGTAGGAGATGAACCTTCCATTGTTCTCGTAACTCGTGAAGAAACCGGGGTCTTCCCGGGTCTGGGAGGCCTGGATCAGCTTTCCATCCGCCACATTGTATCCCTTGAAAAATCGTCGTTTCTCATCCAGCTCAAGGGTACCGGGGTGCTCCTTTTCATAAATGATGTTCGGAGTGGTGCCGGCAGCCACGAGGACCGTCTTAGCGGGAAGAGTCACAAACTCTCCGGCTTCCCGCAGTTTTCCGTCTTCCGAAGGGGCAAGCTTCTCAAAGCGGACGGCCGACACCCAGCCGTGTGAATCGGGAACAGCTTCCCTGGGATCAAGGCATTCCACATACGTGATCCCCTCTTCCAGGGCTTTGATGATCTCTTCATGATTGCTCCGATAAGCTGGAGAATCCTGAAGGCGCTTTCGGTAGACAAGAGACACTCCACCCCATTTTTTGCAAAGGGAGACGAAATCAGGAAGGCGACCGGCTTCCTCTGCCAGCTTCTTCTCCTCTCGGCACCGGCGTCCATGATCCAGGTACTCCTTGAGGACCTCTTTCTCTTCCTCATTGTACATTCCCCAGACACGATCATCCCCGAACTCTGAAACCATGGCCTCGTACCTCTCCAGAATCTTGAGTACCTGAATGGGATAATAGGCCAGAGCTTCGGTAGCCGTATCAATTCCGGTGAGGCCGCCGCCTATGACCACACAGGGGAGGCGAAGCTGCAGGTTGGCAACGGTGAATTTCTTGTAAGCCCCGGTAAGCTGAAGAGCCATCAGAAAATCGCTGGCTTTTCGGATGCCTGGAATCAGGTTGTTCTTCATTTCCACAACTGTAGGACGACCTGCACCTGCGGCGATCGCGATGTGATCGAA
>JACPDT010000191.1 GCA_016183865.1 Armatimonadota bacterium
GGAGGTAGGCCGATGCGGCGTCTTCCACATAAAAGTAGTCGCGCACATAGCTCCCGTCCGATCGGATAACGGGTCTGTGACCCCGCAGGATGGAACGAATCGTTCCCGGGACGATGCGGTTCCAGTTCAAGTCTCCGCCTCCATACAGGTTGCCGCAGCGCGTGATCGCAACAGGAAGGTCGTAGGTGGCGGCATAGGAACCGGCGATAAGGTCGGCGCATGATTTGCTTGCATCATAAGGGTGGCGACCTTGAAGAGGAACCTCCTCCGTATAGGGAAGGGCATCATGAGATCCATAGGCCTTATCCGACGAAGCCACAACGATTTGCTTTGCCAGGGGGCTCCGCCTGCACGCCTCAAGCAAAGCCCATGTGCCGCCGATATTGGTCTCAAAGGTGGAGACGGCATTGCGGTTTGCCGTTCCCACGATGGCCTGGGCCGCAAGATGGAAAACAGTGGTGATCTCGTATTCTCCCAGGATCCGCTCAAGCAGAGACTGTTCCCTGATATCTCCCCTGACCGTCTTGACGCGCTCGATCAATCCGCTTCGAATCAGCTCACACTGAGGTATCCAGTCGCGAACAAGGCAGACGACATCCGCACCCGATTGGACCAGGCTTTGAACCAGCCGGCCGCCCAGGAGACCTGTGGCGCCCGTGACGAAGGTCGGGCGGTCCCGCCAGAAATCGTCTGGGGAGGAATGAGGAACGGCTACTGCCATGTTTTCCAGGGGGCATGCCCCTCCTGCCAGAGGCTCTCCAGGAGTCTCTTGTCCCTCAATGTGTCCATGCATTGCCAGAAACGATCATGGCGGTATGCGGCCAGTTGTCTCTCCGATGCCAGCCGTTCCAGTGCCTGGCTTTCGAGCACCGTCCGGTCACCCTCTATGTAGCGGAAGATAGAAGGCTCAAAGACCATAAACCCGCCGTTGATCCAGCCTTCACCGATCTGCGGCTTTTCACTGAATTCGGAAACCAGATCCCCGTCAAAAACCACTCCGCCGAAGCGGGCGGGGGGGCGAACGGCGGTCAATGTTGCGATACATCCCGTGGAGCGATGAAAGGCCAGAAGATCCTTCAGATTGACATCACTTACACCGTCTCCATAGGTGACCATAAATATGGTCATGCTTCCGTTCAGGGAATAATATTCAAAAAAATATCGCTTGATTGCCTCCCCTTTGTAACCCAGGGCGATGAAGAACTCTTTGAAACCGTAATAGGCGTAATGCTTAACGATGTGCCAGAGGATGGGCTTTCCGCCTATCTCCACCATGGGCTTGGGCGTGACTTCCGTCTCCTCGGCAAGGCGGGTTCCCATGCCTCCTGCCAGTATCACGACCTTCATAAACCTGTTCTCACTTTCAGGTCTGCAGCTTTTCCAAAATATTCAGTATCTCCCGACGCAACTTGGTATGCTCGGGGCCGTTTTTCATCTTACTGTCAAGAAGGGCCTGGACCTCGCTTTTCACGGATATGGCCAGATTCTCGAAATCGGCCCGAGTTCTGGCCAGCTCCGCCTTCTCCTCCTGCAGGGCATCGTGGAGGTGCTTGATGCGAAGAAGTGAGTTGATCCGGGAAATGAGCTCAAGCCGTGTCACCGGTTTGGTCAGAAAGTCATCCGCCCCGCAGTCTATGGCCCTTACCTTCTCATCCAGGTCCCGGAGGGCGGTGATCATGACAACAGGAACGGGATAGGTGTCCGCTTTGTTCTTGATGCGCGCACACACCTCATATCCATCCATGCCTGTCATCATGATGTCAAGGAGCACAAGATCCGGGCGCTCGGACTCCAACTTGGAGAGGGCATCGAGGCCGCTGAAAGCCCGAACGGTTCCATACTCGGCGGTTGCGAGAAACGCCTCCAGAAGCTCCACATGCTCCCTGCTGTCATCCACTACCAGAATTTTCGCCTTCATACCGATTCCTCTTTTCCCTGCAAGAAGGTTTCTACAATCTTCGGAAGCTCCCTCGTGTTGATGGGCTTGGACACGTATGCGTCGCAGCCTGCCTGCAGGATCCGCTCCCTGTCTCCGGTCATGGCGTAAGCGGTTACGGCGATGATGGGTATGGTCCGTGTCTTCGGATCCTCTCTTAAGTTCCTTGTAACAGCAAGTCCGTCCTCTCCAGGGAGCTGGACATCCAGGAGAATCAAGTCACAGGAATTTCCGGTGAGGAAACGCCTGGCCTCTGCGCTGTCGGAGGCCTCGTGGACCACATATCCTCTGGCCTCCAGGATATCCCTCATCAATTCCCTGTTCATCTCGTTGTCTTCTACAATTAGAATTGTATGCCCCATTTTCCTCCTTATTCCTCGTTGTCCCGAAAGGCAGCCAAAAAAGCATCCACATGCTTCCCTGCGGTCTCCGTATCGAGGCTCACCTCGAGAATCAGACCGGTTCCCTTGGGGGATGTGGCAAGGAGAATGCGATCAGCCAATTCGAGCATGATTGTGTAGCCATACCCGAGAGAGGGCTTTGTGGAATAGCCGCCCATGAGGGTGGCCTTGGGTAAGGCGGCGAAGTCTATGCCGGGGCCGTAGTCCTGAACATAAACCTGAATCTTGTCCGGCTGAGCCAGTACCTCAAAAGTACCCAGTATTCCGTGCCTTGTCCCCCCGTGTTTGATCACATTGGTGACCGCCTCGGAAACGCAGAGGACAAGATCGTCCCGGCGGGAACCGTCCAGACCGGCCGCCTTTGTTTCCTTTGCAGCCAGGTTTCTGGCAATGCCCACGTCTTTGGGCTCACGTATGGGACATGTTCCGATTGATTTCCCCCCCACCAGCGCTTCATTCAGGGTGTTATCCTCAACAAGGAGCAGCTTTCCGCTTGTGACGGCAAGAATGACATCCCTGTAAAACTGGCTTCTCCGGCGCTCTTCCTCTTTCTGGATCTGTTCCACCTTCAACTGGTTCGCCAACTGGGCCTCCCGAAGATCGCTCTGAATCTGACGATCCATGAGGTCCTTCATCCGCAGAAGACTCTTGATCCGGGTAAGGAGCTCCAAAGCATTGATGGGTTTTGTGAGAAAATCATCGGCGCCGATTTCCAGGCCCTTGATCTTGTCCTCCTGTCCCGAAAGGGAAGTCACCATTACGATAGGAATAAGACGGGTCTCTTTCCTTTTCTTCAGCATCTCACAGGTCCGGTACCCATTCATTCCCGGAAGGATTATGTCCAGAAGAATCAAGTCCGGCGGAGTCTTAAGGGCAAGAGCAAACGCCTCTTCCCCGCTCCTCGCGACACCGACGTCATAATTGCCCTCGCGAAGGTGAGCTCGCAGGAGCTCAAGATTACTCTCATCATCATCTACTACAAGGATTGTGGGGTTCCGTTTTCTTGCCATATCTCAATTCCGATCCGTGGGGTCGGCTTCAAGCCCTTTGTTGCCTCTCTTCGCCAATCGCCGCATTTCCGAAACCAGGTCATCACCCGAGAATGAGGCTTTGTCGAAGACTTTCCTTGCCGTGGAAGCCAGGTTGCGGCGATCGTCCTCCGTGAGCGACTTGCCGCTCAATACAAAGATGGGCAGATCCTTCAGGGACTCCTTTGACCGAATCTCTGAGATCACATCCAGACCGGAGATCCCTGGCATAAGAATATCCAGGATGAGGAGATCCGGTTTTTTCTCGTAGATCATGGAGAGCGCCTGCTCTCCACTGTATGCCTTTCTAAATGAATATCCTTCCCCATCCAGCAAGGCGGAAACATATTCGACAATAAAGGGCTCATCATCCACGATGAGGATTTCCGGTCTTTTCCCGTCACCGGCCGGCAACTGAAGTCTCTCAAGTGTCCGGAGCAATTCATCCTTGGGGACCGGCTTCTCGAAGAAGGCGGCCGCGCCCAATCCAAAAGCAAGCTCCTGCTTGTCACCGGAAACGGTGACAACAACGATAGGGATGTCGCGGGTCTGGGGAAAAACCGCAAGCTCGCGCAGAACTTTCCAGCCTTCCTCGTCACCGAGAATGAGATCCAATGTAATGGCCGATGGCCGAAGCTGCCGTGCCTTGGTGACGGCCTCTTCCGCCGTGCGGGCCCATTCGGTGTGATATCCCCCCTCGGAAAGGTATTCCGAAATGAGCGTATACACCGCCTCGTCGTCCTCCACGACGAGAACAAGCTGCTGATCCCGTCTCCTGGGGAGGTCCCTGTCCTCTGCTTCCTTCTCCTTCCCCATGTATCCGCCTGGTGGGGAGGACAAAGGCAAAGTGATCGTGAACTTCGTTCCCTTTCCGGGGAAGCTCTGAAGCGCGATTTTTCCGCCATGCATCTCGACAAAAGTCTTGACAATGGCGAGTCCCAGGCCTGTCCCCCCGTGTTGTTTACTGTAGGAGGAATCCACCTGTTGAAATGCCTGAAACACCCGTTCATGATAGTCCTCAGGAATGCCGATGCCGGTGTCGGCGACGGTGATTTCGATAAGCTCTCCCTGGCCGTTTCCTACGCTTCTCGCGCTTACTGTCACTTCCCCGCCCGAGGGAGTAAACTTGAGGGCATTGTCCACGAGATTGAGGAGGATCTGCTTGAGCTTTGACTGATCGGCTACAATGATAGGCAAACGGATCGGCGCATTCAACAGGAAGGAAATGCCCTTCTTTTGGCACAGGGGTCGCATGGTCCGCTCGATGTCCTCAAAGACTCCGGAAAGAGACAGCTCCTCAGGGTGAAGAACCATTTTCCCTGCTTCCACCTTCGAAAGATCCAAAATGTCGTTGATCAACCCGAGGAGGTGCTTCCCGGAGCTTAGAATATTGTCCACATATTTCCCCTGTTTGGCGGAAAGCTCCCCGAAGATCTTGTCCTGCAGGACCTCGGAAAAACCTATGACGGCATTCAAAGGAGTTCGCAGCTCATGGCTCATGCTGGCCAGAAATTCCGATTTGTGCTTATTGGCCCGTTCCAGCTCTGCATTGAGACGCCACAGTGCATCTTGCTGGGAGCTCATCTCCTCAATCCCCTCGAGAATCTTCCTTTCCATTTTTTTCCTTTCCCGAATATCCTTCAGGACAGCCACTGTGCACGGTTCCGAACCGAGCACAGCGGATGAGTAGCTCCATAGAAAAGGGAGATTCTCACGATCGGCTGCCTTCACCGATATCTCGATATTCTCATGTCCTCCCTGTTGTGATACGAGAATGTACTCCAGGAGCGCCCGGTTCTGCTCGTCCAAAAGATCGAGAAAGGGGCGGCCCACCAGATCCGCACGCTCATAGCCCAACACCTGCACGAAGGCGCTGTTGATGTCCCGAATCCTGCGGTCCCGGTCCAGTACCACGAGGGGATCCAACATGCATTCAAGATACTGCTCCTTGCGGTAAAGCTCCTCGTTCTTGTGCCACAGCTCCTCGAAATTCTTCTGAAGGCGATAGTCCCGTTCCCTGAGAGTCTCCACCATCTTGTTGAAGGCGGAAGCCACCTGTCCGATTTCGTCACTCTTGAATGCAGAGACAGGAAACTTATATACCTGGCCTCTTGTAAGAGCCTCGGTTCCCTTCCTCAGTTGCTCAAGAGGGCGGATGATTCCGACGGAGAGCCAACCCGCCGCCAGCGTGGCCGCCAGAAGAGAGGCAAGTCCGAAGAGGGAGGCACCCGTAATGGCGGCCCTTTGACCTTTTCGAGTCACCGACTGAGGCGCCTCAACGGCGATCACGGCGACTGCGCGATTCTTGTCCATTAGAAGGGGTATGGGATAGGCAAAATAAGGCTTATCTGCCGCCCATACCCGGGAAATCGCAGGATCCCCTTGCTCCATGGCAGCCTGAGGCTTCACATCGAGGACGGCATGAGTGCCGTCCAGACGCTGCCCATACTCTCCTCTGAGAGTGGTGGCAATCCTCTTGTGGCCGATGATGAGGGAAAAATCCAAACCGAGCAACGACTGAAGGCGGTCACACACAGATTGATCCAGAAGCTGCTCTGCATACGCATATCCTACAATCTCGCTCTCATCCTTGATTGGGAAGTCGGTCCGGAGCAAAAGCTGGCTACTGCGACGAATGATTGTGGGAAGACCCATCGGCGCTTCCTGCTTCTGTTCTCCCACGCCCCTCGGCACCAGATCGCATGACTTGTCCGAGCTGCGGCAAAGGATCTGGCCTTGCCTGTCCAGGATTCCCACATCTGCCAGGCCGGCATTTTCCCTGGTGAGAGCCGTAATCTCTGCAACAAGGTGCGCATCCTTCTGATGCAATGCCCGAAGCAGGGCCTTGTCTCCGGCAAGGGTCTGAAGAACCGCGCGAAACCCCTCACTCATTCGGGCAATCTCGACCCTGGAAACATTTGCAGCGTATGCCATCTGGGAGAAGACCTTTCTCTCTTCCTCTCCCTGAATCCAGGAAATGTGAAACCAGGTCAGGGCGGATACGACCCCGATGATCAGGAGAAAGAACAGGAGCAGAAGCTTTTTATGAATGCCTATGCTTGGTTTCATCCCGGTACGATTGACAGCCCTCTCATACTTTGATACTATATTTACCGGGAGTGCATGGGGCCCGGTGGCTCTCTCGGACTTCAAACCCGTTGTGGGGTGCGTTCCATCCCAGGTAGGTTCGACTCCTACACACTCCCGCCATCAGAAACTTTATTCCTATTCCACCAGCCCCTTGCGCATCGCGTAAGCCACGGCCTGAGCCCTGTCACTGACCTCCAGTTTTCTGAAAACGGTCCGAAGATGGGCTTTCACGGTTCTTTCGCTGATGGTAAGCAGGCTTGCGATCTCCTTATTGGATTTGCCTGAAGCAACCAGTTGCAGGACCTCCACTTCCCGGGCACTGAGCTGGCGCGGCGCCGTCGCCCTGGGAGAAGCGCTCTCTTTGACCAGATGAGTGAACTCCCTGAGAACCTTGCGGGCCAGGGAGGGTTGAATCAACGATTCCCCTGAATAGACGACATGAATGGTCCGCAGAAGGTCTTCCCGGGAGATATCCTTCAAGACATAACCCTGGGCCCCGGCCTTGACCGCTTCGAATACATATTCATCCTCATCGTACATGGAGAGAATGACTACCTCCACATGGGAATTCTCTTCCTTAATGAGCCGGGTCGTCTCAATTCCGTTCTTTCCCTGTAGCCTGATATCCATCAGGATTACATCAGGATTCAGATCCCGGGTAAGCTGGACGGCTTCTTCGCTGTTCGAGGCCTGGCCCACAACCGTTATATCAGTCTCCATTTCCAGCATCCGGGCGAAGCCTTCCCGAACGAGAGTATGATCATCCACGATCAACAGGCGAATCGGTCCATCGTTTTGTTCCATACAACCTCCATTATGGGTCAAACTGGCTACTCTAGGGGTATCGTGACGAAAACCTCGGTTCCTCCCCTTTCCGAGCTGGTCACTTGAAAAGTACCGCCCAAAAAGCCGGCCCGTTCCCTCATCCCGCTGAGACCGTATGAATCGGAATGAAGGTAACTTCCGATCACCCGATCCACGTCGAATCCCTTTCCATCGTCCTTGATACGGAGCTCGAGAGTCCTGGCGTAAAACTCCATTCTCACCTCAACCCGTCTCGCGGAGGCATGCTTTTTCACATTGGCAAGCGCCTCCTGGACGAGCCGAAAAAGAGTGGTCTCGATAAGAGGGGCAAGACGAGCCTTTTTCTTGCTTATCTTCACCTCCACCTCAATTCTATTCTCATCCGAAAATCTCTTCGCAAAATTCTCGACGGCTGCCGTGAGGCCAAGGTCATCCAGGGAGGCCGGGCGAAGAGCGAACATGATTTCTCTGAGCTCCTTCACACTTCGCGTAAGGAGACCGGAAAGGGTGATGAGCTCTGTGCCCACCCTGTGCGAATGATCCTTCAGGAACCCCTTCAAGGTTTCCACCTCCGTCAAGGCGCTGACAAGGGTCTGGGCTATACTGTCATGGATCTCGAGGGCGATTTTCTTCCGCTCTTCCTCCTGGGCGCTGATCACCCGGGCAAGGAGCTGCTCCACAAGCTGCTGTTTCTCACGAAGCTCCCCGAGGAGGCCTTTGACCCTCTCTTCACTCCCTTCCTTCTCCTCGAGCAAACCCCACACGAATCGAGCGGAAAAACCGCTCAGCACTTCGCACGGCCCTGTGCGCCCGCGCTCGAGAAGTGACTTGTTCAGGATATGCGGCCTGGTCTCTATGATCAAATCCAGTTCGCCTATGTCCAATAATTCCTCGAAAGAGGTCGTTGTAAACAGCTTCATCCCCCTTGCAAGGGAAAGGCCGGGGCTTTCGGCATCCGGGTCGTAAACTCCCTGGACCCGAACTTTCGAATTGCCCAACAGTGTCTGGAGAATATGAATGCCCGACCCGTCTACACCCACAATGGCCACACGAATGGCTTCTCCAGAGACCGGAGTCGTTGCCGCGGGAAGATCCACGCCAGGCAGTCGCGAGCTCTTGGTGAGGCACCGCTTCACGGTCTCCACCAGGCGCATCGGATTAAAGGGCTTGGTTATGTAATCAAAGACACCTGCCTCCCAGCCTCGTCGGAGGTCTTCTTCCTTCGTAAGAGCGGTCAACATGATGACAGGTATGTCCCGGGTGGTAGGATCCCCTCTGATTTCCCGAAGGACACCCCACCCATCCAACCGGGGCATGAGAATATCCAGAATCAACAAATCGGGTATTTCTTCGTGAACCAGGGCAAGGGCATCCCTGCCGTCGTGGGCAACCCGGGTCTCGTAGCCCTCAAAGTCCAGGTTGAGCTGGATCAGTCGCGCCACATTTTCACTGTCATCTACGATGAGAATGGTTTTTTTGCTGTTCATTCTTAATCATCTTTTTTGATTTAGAAATTAGCG
>JACPDT010000192.1 GCA_016183865.1 Armatimonadota bacterium
CCGACCTCTCCCGCATCACTTCCTGTTTCTGCGAAAGATCTCCTGCAAAAGGGCTTCCAGGGTGGCGGGCGGGGGAGTGGTCTCTCCGGCCTTTCGGATCAGGACCTCCGCCTCCGATTTTCTGTACCCCAATTGCTGGAGAACGGCACAGGCATCATCGCCGAAGTCCAGGCTTACCTCTGTCTCCCGAGTCGGAAAGGCACGAGGCGCCTGGGCAGCCGCGAATCTGGCCACTTTGCCTCTCAGCTCCGCCACCATTTTCTCCGCCGACCGTGGACCGATTTCGGGAAGCCCTTTCAGTGTCCGAACATCCTTGCTCTCAATGGCCCCTGCGATCTCCGCGGCGGAGAGGACAAAGGCCTTGAGGGCTTTTCGGATGCCGAGTCCTTTCACGGTTGTGAAGATCTCAAAAAACTCCCTGTCAAGGGGGTCCAGGAATCCTACAAGGCGAGGGATCAGGTTCCCCATGCCTACAGCGCCTTCGATGTAGTGGATCGTATAAAAGGTGGTCTCCCCGTCCGGAACTTGTGACTGCAGTTGTCTGGAGACAAAGGCGGAGACAAGAATCTCGTAATGCATGGAACCCGCGTGAAGAACGACCGTGTTGCCCGTGATGGGGGGCACGATCCTGCCCGCGATCTGACAGATCATCAGGACCTCCCGTATCGGGCTCTGTTCAGGTGACAGAGGGCCACAGCCATGGCATCGGCTACATCGGGGGGATGAAGGCGGGAGGACAACTTGAGCTGGCGTGTGATGGCCTCCTGCATCTGCACCTTGTGGGCCCGTCCGTGACCTACCAGCGATTTCTTTATCTGAGTGGCGGGGTAACTGGTCACGGGAATCTCCCGTAGAGCCGCCACCAGGCAAATAACCCCTCGGGCATGACCCATGAGGATCGCTGTTCTGGGATGGGCGTAATGGGAGTACAGCTCTTCGATGCAAACGTGATTTGGCTTGAATTCGTCAAGAACCGCGCCAAGCTCCCTGAAAAGAACGGCGCAACGCTCCGAGAGGGTCTCCGATTCCTTTGTGCGCAGAACTCCCGCCTCGAGGAGGAGGGTGGCGCCGGATAGGAAATCCACAAGGGCATACCCGGTTACGGCGAGTCCTGGATCTATTCCAAGAATTCGCATATCTCAAGAAATCCGTTCCAGGACTTCGTCCGGGATGTCAAAATTGGCCCAGACTTTCTGGACATCGTCATGATCTTCAACAACCTCGAGGAGCTTCAGGAGCCTGGAGGCGTCTTCCTGCGAGACGGAGACAACGTTCTGGGGCATCATGGAAACCTCGGCTGAAGTATAAGGGAAATTCTCCTTTTCCAGGGCTTCCTTGACGGTCTCAAGCTCCTCGGGGGATGTAGTGACTTCCAGGGTGTCTTCCGATCGCCTCATGTCGAGAGCGCCGGCCTCGAGGACGCACGAGAGGACCGCATCTTCATCAACGTTGTCCGCGACAATTTGAATAAGCCCCTTCTTCTCGAACATCCATCCCACGCAACCGCTTTCTCCCAGGTTTCCGCCGTTCTTTGCGAAAAGGTTTCTTAAATCGGCGACAGTGCGGTTTCGGTTGTCTGTAGCCGCCTCCACGAGGATCGCCACTCCTCCGGGTCCGTACCCTTCGTAGACGACCTCGTCATAAGAGGCCCCGTCCAGCTCGCCTGATCCCCGCTGGATGGCCCTGCGGATGTTCTCTCCCGGCATGTTGACTTCTTTCGCTTTGGCGACCGCCATTTTCAGCCTGAAATTTGTCTCCGGGTTCCCTCCACCCTGTCTGGCCGCCATGATGATCTCCCTGGCGACTCTGGTGAAGGCCTGTCCATTGACGGCATCCACTTTGGATTTCCGCAGTTTTATGTTATGCCACTTTGAATGACCGGACATTGTCGCTTCGCTCCTTATGGATAGATTCGATACAACATCCTCGGAAAGGGAATGGTCTCCCGAACGTGCTCCAGGCCGCAGATCCAGGCGACTGTGCGCTCGATGCCGAGGCCGAATCCGCCGTGTGGGACTGTTCCATATTTCCGCAAATCCAGGTACCATTCATACGTTTCCCTGGGCATACCGTGAGAGGACATCTTCTGCTCCATGGCGCCTTACTCGTCTTCTCTCTTCCCTCCCCCGATGATTTCTCCATATCCTTCCGGCGCCAGCATATCGGCGCAAAGGTGTCCCGCTCCAAAATCTTTAATTCCTGCTCTCTTTTTTCCAGGACTCTTTGCACGATGTATGATACCATTTCTTACTGGACCCTGAGATTCATCTCCAGATCGCAAAAAGCCATCTCCGGCTCTACCATCCAGAATTCCATGAGATGCCTTCTTGTCTTGGACTTTTCCGCCCGAAAGGTCGGCCCGAAGCAGTAGACTTTTCCGAAGGCCAGAGCTGCCGCTTCCATATAGAGCTGTCCGCTCTGAGTGAGATAGGCTTTCTGCTCGAAGTAATCGGTCTCAAAGAGAGTGGTGGTCCCTTCACAGGCGGATGGGGTCAGGATCGGGGCATCCACGAGAAGGAAGCCTCTTTCATCCAGAAATGTGCGGATCGCCCGGATGATTTCCGCCCGCACCACCATGATGGCATGCTGCCTTGGAGAGCGCAGCCACAGGTGCCTGTTGTCCATCAGAAAATCGGTCCCGTGTTCCTTGGGGGTGATGGGGTAATCCACGGACTCGGAGACAAGAGTCACATCCGAGAGGGACAGCTCATAGCCCCCGGGTGCTCTCGAATCCTGTCTCACCAGGCCTGTGGCGGTGATCGCGCTTTCCTGGGTGAGGCGCCCTGCCGACTCGAATACCCCGAGAGGAACGGATTTCTTTTCAAGGACTCCCTGTATGAACCCTGTGCCGTCTCTGATTCTCAGAAAATGGATGGATCCGCTCGATCTTCGGTGAGCCAGCCAGCCCTGAATCCGGACCTGCTTTCCCGCATAATTCGCGATTTTGCCGATGGAGGCTATTGGAATTTCGGTTCCTATACTCATTTCACTCCTTTAATCATGGGTACAAAACGCACGTTTGTGATGACTTCCTTTTTGGTCTCCTTCCCCTGTTTCGTAAGAAGGATCAGGTCCTGAGCCCAGCCGTCTCCAAGGGGAAGAACCATCCGGCCCCCGTCCTTCAACTGTTCCACAAGTTTCTGAGGGATCTCCAGGGGGGCGGCAGTGACGATGATGGCATCAAATGGAGCATGCTCCTCCCATCCCTTGTAGCCGTCTCCAACTTTTGTGTGGATATTCGTGTATCCCAGTTTCAGGAGAAGGGCGGAAGCCTCCCTTGCGAGAGGTTCCAGGATCTCGATTGTGAAGACTTCCTTTGCGAGCTTGCCCAATATGGCGGCCTGGTAACCTGAGCCGGTTCCAATCTCCAGGATCCGCTCGGTCCCCTGTAACCGGAGACATTGTGTCATGAGAGCGACTACATAGGGCTGGGAAATCGTCTGTCCTTCCCCGATGGGGAGCGCAGAATCCTCGTAGGCTCTTGATCGGTAAACCTTAGGAACAAAAAGCTCTCTCGGAATCTCCTCCATGACCCGGAGGACCCGCTGGTCTTTGATCCCCCGGGCACGGAGCTGAAATTCCACCATGTTTTTCGCATTCTCCACTTTTTTTGCAGGCTCCCCAAAAAGGCATCCCGAGAAAAGCAGGAGACAAAAGAAAGTAAGGCTCAGTCTCTTCTTTACGGATATATCCCCCTTACGGTAAGTGCTTCCGCAACCCTGCCAAGGGCCAGTACGTATGCGGCCAGGCGCATGGGCACCTTCTCCCGTTCCGCGATGCTGTAAACCTGGGCGAAGCTTCGGGTCATGATCTGCTTCAATTTCGAATTGATCTCCCCCTCGCTCCAGAAGAAGGCCTGAATGTCCTGAACCCATTCGAAGTAGGAAACCGTCACCCCTCCCGCATTGGCGAGGATGTCGGGCAGCACCATGATCCCCTTGTCTTTGAAGACCTTGTCGGCCTCAGGGGTGGTGGGTCCATTAGCGGCTTCAGCGATGAGTTTCGCCTTAATCCTGGGCGCGTTCTTCCCTGTGATGACATTCTCCAAAGCCGCGGGGACAAGCACATCGCAGGGGAGCTCCAGAAGATCCTCATTGGAAATGGAATCGGCTCCCGGGAAACCCACTACGGTTCCGGTTTTTTTCTTGTACTCCACGACTTTCTCTATATCCAGGCCCTTGGGGTTGTGAATTCCTCCCTTGGAATCGCTCACAGCGGTGACGGTGCAGCCCTCCTTTTGAAGCAACTGGGCGGCGATGGAACCTGCATTGCCGAATCCCTGAACGACTGCGACTGCCTTTGAGGGATCCACGCCCTTTTTCTGGAAAGCCTCCATGATAACATAAACGCAGCCTCGGGCGGTGGCTTCATTTCTTCCCTCAGACCCGCCGATGCTTATGGGCTTGCCTGTTACCACTCCCGGCACCGAGTAGCCCTTGTTCATGCTGTATGTATCCATGATCCATGCCATGATCTGTGAATCTGTGTACACATCAGGCGCAGGGATGTCTTTTTCGGGTCCCAGAATGACAATCAGCTCCGAGGTGAATCGTCGGGTGATGCGCTCCAGCTCCTTGAGAGAGAGCTCCTTCGGGTTGCACACAACCCCGCCTTTTGCACCGCCGTACGGAATCCCCACGACCGCGCATTTCCAGGTCATCCACATGGCCAGGGCCCGCACTTCGTCCAGGCTCACATTGGGATGATAGCGAATTCCTCCCTTTGCGGGCCCCCGGGCGAGAGAGTGATGCACACGATATCCCTGGAAAACTTTGAGAGACCCGTTATCCAGAAGAACCGGTATGGACACGGTGATCTCCCGTTTGGGATATTTCAGGTACTCGTGGATATTGGGGTCAAGGTGCATGTGATTGGCCACCTCGTCAAGCTGCTGAAGGGCCATGGTGTAGGGGTTCAGTTGAGCGGTTCCTGCCTTGAGGCTTTCCGTGGTGATTGTCATGTTCTTATCCTACCTTTCCTGCTATATTGAGTCCCCTGCTCTCCCTTCCCCAAAGGTGTTGTCCAGTGGGGAAACAAGAGTATTCAGAACTTCGGTTCCTTCCTTGTGACCTGGACAAATCTCCAGGAGGCGCTTCAACGTGGAGATCGCTTTTTCCGTTTTTCCTGTGTCCCTGTATAGAATCGCCAGGTGAAAGTATGGCTCCCCATATTGAGGCGCCAATTTGACAGCCCGATTCAAAGCTTTGCCCGCTCCCGTGAAATCCCTCTTCGCGGAAAGGCACAGCCCGAGTCCATAGTGGGCGTCAGGATTCCTGTCATCGCCGAGAATTGCTTTCCGGAAATGTTCGAGGGCGGACTCGAGATTCTCCTGGAGGAACAGGACATGACCCATGGCGCAAAGGGCCTCCGGATTCTCCCTGTCATATTCCAGGATCCTGCAAAGTGTCGCCAGCGCTTCATCGTAGCTCGAGCACTCCCTGTGAATCCAGGACACGAAAAGGTGGGCATCGGTGAAGTTCGGAGCAAGCTTTATGGCTGTGTGCAGAGAGTCGAGGGCCTGGTCATCCAGTCCCCTGTGAAAGAGGGCGTGCCCCAAATTATAATGGGCATCCGGATTGTAGGGCTCGAGCCGAACACATTTTCGGAACTCCGAGATGCCGGGGTCCAACATGCCCATATGCATGTAAACCACACCGAGATTCATGTGGGCGCCGGAAAAGTGTGGGTCTGTTGCAATCACCTTTCTGAGACACTCCATGGCCAGATCGGTGTGGCCGGCGTTCAAATAGATGATCCCCTGCAGGTTGATCCCTTCCAGGTGATGAGGATCTATTTTCAGGATCTTCTCGATCTGAATCAGGGCCTTCTTGTTCTTCCCCTGTTCGGCATAAGCCTCAGCCAAGCTCAGCCTCACTTCCAGGTCAAAGGGATCCAGTGTGAGGGATCGGACCCAGGCACGGATGGCATCATGAACCTCATTGTTCTGAAAGTGGGCCATGCCGAGATAGAAGTAAATCTCGGCGTCCTGGGGGTCCAGCTCAAGGGCGGCTCTGAAGTAATTCACGGCGCCCGTATACTGCCCCTTTTCCGCAAGGGCCATGCCCAGACAGACCCTAACCTCCGGATCATTGCGATCCAGAGCCGCGGCCCTGGACCACTCCTTGATGGCCTCATCTACCATGCCTCTGTCACGGAGGGAGCATCCCATACTGAAATGGCTCTCAAAAGACTGAGGTCTCTTGTACGGAAAAAGACGCACCACTTTGGCCGAAGCCAACCCCTTTGTCCTGGAATGGTCGCGCTTCATTCATGCACCCCCAAAAGATCATAAGGAGTTGCCCCGGTAATCCTGACAGAAATCCGGTCTCCGGGCGACAGCGTGACGGCTCCGGATTTCACCACAACCTTGCCGTCCACTAGAGGCGCATCCCACCGGGTGCGCCCTTCCCAGGTCGTCCGATTCCCTGACTTCTTCTCACGAACGCGGTCAAGCATGATCTCCAGTACACTGCCCACAATATGCTCGTTTCGCTCAAGGGCGATCCGCTGCTGAGTCTCCATTAATCTTCGGACCCGCGCAGTCTTCACGGAGGCCGGCACCTTCGGAGAGAGCGCATGGGAGGCTGCCTGCTCCTCATCGGAATAGGAGAAAGCCCCAAGGCGCTCGAATCGCGCTGTATTCACAAAGCTCAGAAGCTCCTCAAACTCCTTCTTTCTCTCAGTCGGGAATCCGGAAATCAACGTAGTTCGCAAAGCGATGCCTGGAACCGTTTTCCTGACGTCTCCTACAAGCTTCAACAGAGAGGTCCTACTTCCTCCGCGGCCCATGGCTTTGAGGATACGGGTATTGCTGTGCTGCAGCGGTATGTCCAGATAACGGCAAATCTTGGGAGAAGATTCTATCGTAGTCAGCACGTCCCTTGAGAGGGTATTGGGATAGGCATACATCAATCTGATCCAGGGAGGGCCGGAGAGGGAGACGAGATTCCTCAGAAGCGCGGGAAGCCGTTTCTCTCCATAGAGATCCAGTCCATATGCGGTCGTGTCCTGGGCGATCAGGACAATCTCCTGCACACCCTCCTTTGACATCCTTACCGCTTCATCCAAAATGGACTCCATGGGACGGCTTCGGAAGGAGCCCCGCATCCTGGGAATGGTGCAAAAACTGCACTTGTGGTCGCATCCCTCGGCGATCTTGAGGTAGGCATAATGGGAAGGAGTCAGGGGGACCCGATGAGGATCGTCAAAAGGGGCTTCACGGACCGAGCCGGTCAGGAGGACCCGCTCTCCGGCAATGACACGCTCCACGATGGAAGGCATTTCGTGGAAATGACCGGTTCCCACTACGGCGTCCACCTCGGGCAGCAGGCTCAGAAGGGAGGATCCATGCTTTTCTGCAAGGCATCCCGAAAGGATCAGTCCCCTGCATTTCCCTCTTTCCTTCAGTGAAGCAAGCTCCAATACGGCATCCACAGATTCCTGGGCAGCGGTTTCAATAAATCCGCAGGTGTTGACGATGAGGACTTCCGCTTCCTGCTCCTCTGAGGTCATTTCGAAACCCTTGCTACGCAGCCGACCCACCATGATCTGTGAATCCACCAGATTCTTGGCACATCCGAGACTTGTCAAAGCACACTTCATCAGGCTTTAGACTTCGTGGTTTCGCAAGGGTTTCCCTTCAATGCATTGCGCATCCTTTCAAGAGCTTCCCCGATTCTCTCTTCTGAGAGTGTGATGGAGATTCGGAAGTAGCCCTCTCCCCTTGAGCCGTAGCCGACTCCGGGGGCTACGATCACGCCGCACGTAGAAAGGAGAAAAGCCGTGAAGGAGGTGGAGGTGTAGCCGGAAGGAACTCTTGCCCACACATAAAATGAGGCCTTCGGAGTTCGGCAGTCCAGACCCAGCTCCTGGAGGGTCCGGACAACGAGGTCTCTTCGCCTTTGATAAATCTTGTTCAGACGACGGATTTCCTCGTCGCAGGTATCCAGAGCAAGAATCCCCGCCTCCTGGACCGCCTTGAAGGCGCCTGAATCAATATTGTTTTTGACGGTCCCCAGCGCCTTGATGAGAGTGGAATTCCCCACCGCGTACCCTATGCGCCAGCCTGTCATGTTGTACGGTTTGGAGAGGGACCCGAATTCGATCCCGATTTCCTTCGCCCCCTCTGCCTGAAGAAAGCTGGGAGGGAGAAAGCCATCGTAAGCCACTTCGGAATAGGCATTGTCGTGGCAGATGATGATATCGTACCTTTGCGCAAATTCGACCACTTCCTGAAAAAAAGAAAGCTCCGCAGAGGCGCCTGTCGGATTGTTCGGATAATTGAGAAACAAGAGCTTCGCCTTGCGGGAAAGGTCAGGGCTGATGGATTCCAGGTCAGGCAGGAATCCCCGTTCCGTAAGGAGAGGAAATGGATTCGGCTCTCCCCCTGCCATCAGGGCCCCTACCTGATATACGGGGTACCCGGGATCCGGGATCAGAACCTGATCCCCCTGATCAACACAAGCCAGAAAGACATGGGCGATCCCCTCCTTGGAGCCGATGAGGGGC
>JACPDT010000199.1:0-21714 GCA_016183865.1 Armatimonadota bacterium
GCGTCTCTGGGCCGATCTCGGGGCGCTCCTCGACTGCGCTCCTCAACGTAGCGCTTCGGCTACGCCTGCGGTGCTCGCTCGTGCGCGCTCCCGACCTCGTCTCCAGATCCATCGCCAAATCATTGACGTTATTTATGTCTCGACCCACTTAGCGATGACCTGCTCCAGGTGGATGGCGAACTCGTCCGGGTTGAATGAGCGTCCTTCGCGGACTTCCTTTCGCGGTATTGCGACTTTGTACCAGGCTTCCATGCGGCTACCGACCCACCGGAGTTCTTCGCGCCAACTTCAGGCCGTACATCTTTGCCAACTTTTCCGATTCTTTCCGGGACAAGGGGCGAGGCGGTCGCCCCGCGCGTTCCAACTGCCGTTCGCGCCGCACCCGGTGGACCCACTCCAGGGAAGGTGTTTCCCAGGCTTCTTTCTCGCTTTCACGTTTCTTCATAACTCACCTCCCACGGTGAAACAATATCAATCAGCGGGACACCCTCCCGCTCCGCACTGTCGCCACTTTCCGGCCGCTCGCGCACGAGCCGGGCCAGTGTTACCATCGCCACTTTTTGCCTTGCCGTGAAGGCCTCACCCCAAGTGCGCATGCCGTACATCGGCAAACGATTGACGTCATGGTGCCACTCGTTTACAGGTTCATCCGGCACCGGGCAAAACCCCTTCGGTGGGACAGGCATCTTGCCTGTCTTCCCCTCCGACAGACTGGAAGCCTGTCCCACCTCCCACTCGTCCAGAATCGCCTTGAGTCGCTTCTGGGCATTCCATACGGCTTGATAGTCGCGCTCTACGGGAAGCCGATAGTTGCGCCCCTGGATACCCTGATGAAGCGTTACAACCGCAAGCATTCTTGCTCCGCCGATCTCCCTCTCCCTTTGGGAGAGGGTCGGGGTGAGGGATCAAATATTACATCCGCGCCGCCACGCTGCTCGGAAAGCTGCGCACGGACGCGCTCCGGTGGAAGGACGATGTTGCAACAGAGACAGGTAGCCTTGGCTCGCGTCACCGTGCCGTCCGGAACTTCCTTCTCATTCTTCGGCTCAAAGACCTCGAACTCCACGCGCGGCACGCTCCCCTCTCCCTCTGGGAGAGGGGTAGGGGGTGAGGGAGATTGCAGGTCGTTCCAGATTGACTCCAAGACAGCCTCAGTGTCTTGAAGCACCTCGTTGTTCCAGAAACGCAGCACTTTCAAACCGCGTTCTTCAAGGTGCTTTGTGCGGGCTTCATCGTAACGACGTTGTTCAGTATGTTGTCCTCCGTCTATCTCTATGACCAATGAAGCCTCATGACAGTAGAAATCAATGACATAGGGAGGGAAAGCGTGCTGGCGCCGGAATTTTCTACCGGCCAAACGACGGTCGCGCAACAGATACCACATCTTTGTTTCGGCATCCGTTTGCTGTTTGCGTAAGGAACGGGCAAATTCAAGATGTTCTTTGGGTAATACATGTGGGCCATGATAACCCTCACCCGCCGCTTCGCGGCACCCTCTCCCAGAGGGAGAGGGTTTTATGATGCGATACCGTAGCGCCCGCTTTCGATTGGCCTTCTTGCAAAGCCAGAAAGAGCGCATGAGTGGAATTTCGGCTCCACAGTTTGGCGACTCGCACCTCACCGTCCGCGCCCAGAGGTAGGCAATCGGCACGGCTCCGTCAGGGTCCTTGGGGTAGAACTCGGCGAGTTCCTTCTCGGCCTGTTTCTTGATCTCACCGCCGACCCGGCGCAGTTCCTCGGCAAGCTCCGGCCCGTGGCGTGGAATATCCTCCAGCATCACCTTGAGACAGGCCACCGGATTGAGGTCGCTCGCGAAAGCCTCGCAACCCAGCCGTAACGCTTCCAGCGGAATTGACCCGCCTCCAGCGAAGGGGTCCACCACCAGCGGCGTCTCGTCCGGATGGGCGGCTTTGATAAGGGCACGGGCCACAGCGAGATAGTCCGTGTTTGCGGAGTTGTCCCAGTTTGCGAAGTCCCCGATAAACTCCAGGAGTGCCTTCCGAAGCCCTTCGGCGGTACAGACTTCGGACTCCCAACGCCTCGGATGGCCATGCTTCCCAAGGAGAGTGTTCCGGGCTGCGGCTCTGAACTCCTCGGGGCACTCAGCGTCACACGGATCGGGCAAAAGAAGCGCCATAAGCATGGCCCTGCAAGCCGCGAGCGGCCGCCGCGCCCACCACAGGTGGAGTGTCGAAGGATGGCCATGCCGAATAGACTTCTCCCGAGCCGAGTGTTTTGAAACTACGGCAATGGGGAAGTCAACTTCTGCCAGGCGTTTACATTCTTTGGGGATCATCATTTACTCCTGCCCTATGGCTCCTTCGACACACATTTCGTCGTCGGGGATGTTTTGTCCCGTTTGCTGGGTTCTTGTTCATCCCACATTTCGCGATAGGCGTTGACGTATGAAACCGTTGCCTCCGGGTCAATATCAAGGTAGTAGCGGCAGAGCCTTTTATATAACACCAGCATGCCATGGTCGAAACAGAAGTCGAGCATGCCGTCAAGACATCGTTCGATACGCATTGAATCACGGCCTTGCTCCTTCAGGATCGCCTCAACTTCAGCCGAATATTGCTGCACAGCCTCACGGGCAAGCTCTTGTGTTTCTTTGGCTAGTTCGCCGATGCGCTTAACGAGATCATCCTTCCGTGATTCCGTTTCACTCTTCGTACGCACCCGTTTCTTTTGCTTGATTTCCAATGTCCTGTTTGTCCGGTTCATGTCCGGATCCTTAACGACTTGGACCATTTTGAGCCATTTATGAGCCTTATGGGACATTTCCCTGTGATCCATTCTATGATTCCTTTGGCCCCTTTGCGGTTTGCAGGTGCTTTCTTTGTCATTGATCACTCTTCCCGTAGCACGCTCGATTTTCCCGCACTTTTCTTACCCAATTCGTTACCCAATTCATTCGACATTGCCCAATTGCCACTTGACCTGTCGTTCATTTTTCTTTGCCTGAAAATGGGCCCTTTTTCATGACATAGACCTTCCTCGGATCTTTCGGACCGGTTCCGAGTTCGGCTAGAAACCCCTTTGATACAAGGTTCCGCAATCGGGTTCTTGCCGTTCGATCAGACACATTCCAGATACGCGCCGCTTTGACAGTGGATATTTCGTTGTGCTCAAGCAGATATTGCTCCAAGTGTGCTTGCCATTCCGGTTCGATTTTAGACGATGCACCGACACGTTTGTTGAAAAACGTTACCCTGAAGCTGTTGCCGATTTCTTCAAAACAAGGCGGTTGAATTCCAGCTCCCTTGCATTCGGTTATCATCCGGCCAATGCCGGATCCCCATTGTTCGATAAGTCCCAGTTCCCTGAATACCCGACCGATTACGCGGTTTCGCACTTTGGATACGCCCGAGATGGCCGCCTCCATGGTAATGCCGAAAGGCAACATCCCGGGGTTGGTGATTTCAATCCGGTCATCGAAAACCGCGATCTTGATGTTCATCCCCCCGATTGAATAGTCGGCGTGAACCGCTGCATTGATTACCGCCTCCCGTACCGCCGGCGGTGGATACTCGTGAATATCCTTTCGCCTGATACGTCCTATTTCAACCGCGTGCATCGTATGTCACTCAATAAATAAGACAGCGCTTTCAACAGCTTGCGGGAGGTATTCGTCGATTTCTGTCTGGTCGAGAAACTGAGCCGTTGTGAGCCCTCGGAAACGGGCGCAACGTATGACCGCATCCGGAAAAACGGACCGTCTGGTTTTGCCGAACAGTAAGACGGCGCCACGGGACGGGAACTCCCTGCCGGCGCGGTCCACGAGGAGGCCCAGCGATCGGCGCGCGGATGGTGTGAGCGTGCGAGAGACATGGGAAAACGACTCGGAAGCTGCACGGAAGTCAATAGCTTCCGAGTTGACTTCCGTGCAAGGTTGCTCATCAAAAAAGGCACTCACCGCCAGACGTTGCATACCGGCTATTATTCTTCCGCGCGTTGCAAATTGCAGTAATGCCAGCGCGGAGGGGTGACGCCGGAGGCTGGGAGCCCTAAAGCGCGCAGCAAACTGGGTCCCACTGGGGGATGGGAGTTTGCGAGCACTGTGGGCTGCCGCAGGCGGCACCGGCCTGCCGGTTGGTCGAACCGAGGCGAACATAGACACCTTTTTCAGGGCCTTCAGATAGGAGGTAGTAGGGACCAACGAGATGCGGAATCCGGATGACGATCAACTCCCGGTCACGCCAGGAGACGATCTGTTATCCGGTACCAGGATAGGCCTGATAGTGTCCGCAAAGGCACTGGTGATTCGTTCCTCTTCGCTTAGAGGATCATTGAGACCAACGACCTCTTTGGTACGGTCGCGGACACCGATCACAATCGTCCCTCCCGCCGTATTGGCGAAAGCTACCGCCGCACGCGTGATATTTTGCATTGGGCGTAAGTTCTCCTTGAATTCCAAGGTCTTACCCTCATTCTCCGCCAAAAGATCCTTGATCACAGTAACGATTCTCCATTCGTGGCTTCTCAATCCCCACCATGTGGCGGTTAGTCTTCCTTCACCATCATCGGTCTCGTCATGGCGTTTACTTCCAGCCGGTAGTGGGCAACCTTTGTCACTTCCTGCCAGGGGAATCGGGCTGGGTCTTTGATCGGCTCCTGCAATGGTGGGACAGGCATCTTGCCTGTCTCTTGATCCGACAGGCTGGAAGCCTGTCCCACTCCACAGTTGGAGACGCAACTCGCCGGAGTTGAGGTCCAGGCTGGTGATGTCGTAACCCAGGTTTTTCTCATGAACGTCGTAGACCTGGCGGCACTGGGCTTGCTCGTATTCCATCACTACTCGCATGGCAGTGGCTTCTGTTTCCGGATTCGGTCGCATGCGGCGCACGTCCGGCGCCTCGCGCTCTGGATGAGGAAGGACAAGGACACTCGCGATACGGTCCACAGCCTGCAGGGATAGCGACCGCTGACGTTCGAGCTCCTGCCTGCGCCGTTCGCGGCGAGCCAGGAGTTCTGCGTGCCGGTTCTCGGCTTGAGCCAAACGGCCGTCCGCACCAACGACGCCTCTTTCCTTGTCCTCATTGGCTTTTCCAATCTCTTCGTCCGCGCGCTGTAGCAACTCGGTCAACGAAAGCTCTACATGTTCTGCAATGCGCTGAACTTCGGCCAGACGCTCCGTCCGTGTCTCTTCGAGAAAAGCCTGGAGTGCGTTCTTATGCAGCCAGGCCAAAGGCTCCGGCTGCATGGCAATAGCGGGAATCTGCTCCGGAGGCTCGGCAGGTGAGAAGTTACCCAGCATGTTCGGTTCAACCAGCCTGGTAGGACAGGCATCTTGCCTGCCTCTTGATTCGACAGGCTGGAAGCCTGTCCCACTCTGGAAGCCTGTCCCACTCAATTCCACTGCGAAAAGACGCTCATGGACTACTTGGCCGAGGCCGTCCACTACGCGGGCGCGGTAAAAGTCAATCCGTGCGGGATCCTCGTGCTGAAGAGAATAAAAGCAGGCTCCCTTCCCGAACACTTCGGCAGCCTTGTCATTAGCGTGCCTGCGGAGGGCCTCGAAGAGCGGATGACCAGGAGTCACCCATTCAAGGCTGTTCTTTTCGGCTGTTTCGCGGTCGGTCGAGCAACGGGGATACTTCGATGCCAGGCCGGGAATTTTCCAGTCCTGGTCACGCTCATACCGCTGGAGCACCGCCGGCGTTCGAGCAGGCTCGAATGTATGAAGCATACTCTCCACGACCTTCAGCTTGAGTGGAACGTATTCGGCTGCATCGCGGATGAAGCGAGCGATGGTTTCCGGCACGACTCGATGTTCCTGCGTACGGGCACGACGCTCGATCAGCATTTCCAGGTTGAGCTTCTTGGCGGCCAGACCTTCAAGTGCGTTCCGGCAAATTGCCCGGAAACGCCCCTCATCCACGTTCTCGAGCAGACGTTCTTCAAGGTCTGCGTCACCAAGTTTGCCTGAATAGTAGTCTCTAAGAATGCGCTCCACGTGGGCGGCTGGGAGTACTTCTCCCACAACATTGAAAACCGCATCATCGTCCAGGGCATCACGAATTTCCTGGAGCTTCTCCAACAGTCGCTGGAGTACGCGACCTTCGATGGTATTCGTGGCTACAAAGTTAAAGATAAGACAGTCCTTCCGCTGGCCGTAACGATGGATGCGGCCCATGCGCTGCTCAAGGCGATTCGGGTTCCATGGAATGTCGTAGTTGAAAAGGATATTGCAAACTTGCAGATTGATGCCCTCCCCGGCCGCCTCGGTCGCGACGAGGACCTGGATCGCACCCTCGCGGAATTGCTGCTCTGAGTAAAGGCGCGTGCGGGGCTCATCTCTGGAGCCGGGCCTCATACCGCCATGGATGCACCCGACCTTGAAGCCCCAGGCCTTCAGATTCTCAACAAGATAGTCAAGGGTGTCCTTGAACTCACTGAAGAGCAGCAGACGCTTGTCCGGATGATCGAAAAACCCTTCCTTGTGAAGCAGGTCTTTGAGCTTGGATAGTTTTGCCTCCCCATCGGAGTCTTCGACGGCCTGGGCCTGTTTAGCGAGTTGACGCAGCTCCGCAACCTCCTCGCGAATCTGTTCGGCGTTCCCTGCGAGTGTGATGGCTTCGAGCATCTCCTCGAGACGCTCGCGCTCGCTCTCCTCCATTTCCTCGATCTCTTCAGGGTCGGGAAGCTGTGGGACAGCCATCCTGGCTGTCTCGCTTGACAGGCTGGAAGCCCGTCCCACCAGTTCCTGAGCCCTCTTGAGTCCGTCTTCCAATCTGCGGGCGCGGTTCTCCAGACTGCGCCGCATGGCGTAGGTGCTGGAGGCTAACCTGCGCTGATATAGGGACATCAAGAAGCCGACGGCGCGTGCGCGGGGATCGTCGCCCTGGGCGGCGGCCTTGGCGCTCTGGCGTTTCACGAAACGGGTGACCTCTCTGTAGAGATCGAATTCCGGCCCATCTATCTGAAAGTCAACGGTATGCGGAATGCGCTTTGTGAAGATCTTCTCCGCCGCCCAGGTCCCGTCTGTCCGCCGTTCGGGGAAATAGACCATAGCCTCCTTCGTGCGGCGAAGGTAGAACGGGGCGCGACGGCGTTCCATGGCTTCGTGGATGGAACGGACGTCTGCATAGACATCCGAGTCGAGCAATTGCAGGAATAGCGAGAAATTCGCCGGGTCGCCCTTATGGGGTGTTGCCGTCAGCAATAAGATGTTGTCCGATGTGTCCCGCAAGAGTTCACCAAGGGCATAGCGCGCAGTCTTGCGGGCAGGGGGCGTCCAGGACATGCGGTGGGCTTCATCTACGATGATGAGGTCCCAGTGGACCTGTCTCAAGCCCGGCAGAATCTCTGTCCTCTTGGCAAGGTCAAGGGATGTGATGACCTTTTTCTGTTCCAGCCACTGGTTGACACCGAACTGGTCACGGATGTCGCCACCTTTTAAGACGAGAAATTTCTCATCGAACTTTTCCTTCAGCTCCCGCTGCCACTGGAACGAAAGGTTAGCCGGGCAGACGACAAGAATCCGCTCTGCAAGCCCTCGCAGTTGAAGTTCACGGATGAGGAGGCCCGCCATGATGGTTTTTCCGGCTCCGGCGTCGTCGGCGAGCAGGAAGCGGACACGGGCCAGTTTCAGAAGATAGTCATAGATGGCCTCGAGCTGGTGCGGTAGCGGATCAACACGGGAGATCGAGAGGCCGAAGTAGGGATCGAATTCCCAGGCGATGCCGAGCGAGTATGCCTGAAAACCTAAACGAAGAAGATGGCCGTCGCCATTGTAGGTGAATCCCGAATCAAGGATGGTCAATCCTTCGAGGTCGTGAGCGGTAAGCGTGACCTTGCGAAACCGTTCGGATTGCGTGCCCACCAGCCCAACGGTCCAAGTCCTGTCACCGCCGGCACGTGCCGTTTCCACGCGCATCGGCTCGTTGAAGAGCGAGCCGGTTACGACACTGCCTTCGTGCATCAGGTCATTTGGAGTTGTCATCACCTGTCAGCCTTCCGCCGTTCTTTGAGTATATTTGTTCTTGACTTATCTCTGCGAACCCTGCTTCGGGAACCGAAAACCACGCCGTTCCTATGTGTCGCTGATTCTGAAGATCTTGCCGGAGGCGGTTGTGGCGCCGATCCTGATCTTCGTGTGCCTGGACATCTATGCCGTTGCCTACCTGGCCCTGGCTGCCGTAAGGAGCCTTATCCGGAAGAAGAAGTGGAAGAAGCGATGGGTGGCCCATCACGGGGACAGTGCCTGAGACACAGGTCCCATCACGCCGACGTCATTTATGTCGTGGGGCTACCATGCCGAAAAATTTGACAAAATGGGTCAAGCCGTGTATGATGTGTCATAGGGAGGGTCGGGTCAATGCAAGTGGATCTAACCGGGGCCATCGGCACGCACAAGGGTTCTCATAGCCATCCACCCGGCCTCAAGGCCCGGGCGAACCGTGATGTCACGGAAAACACAACCCTGGACTCCTCCCATATTTCCGGCGGGAATGAGCCGCTCCACTTGCGATCTTGCAGTCAGGAGATCATTGATGTCCCTGATCTCCGCTTCAAAGAGGTCAACCATGTGGTTGTACAGGCGGGCTGCAACCCCGACCGATTGCTGGAAATCCTCAAAAGCCCCGATTTCCCTCCCGGGACAACTGTGGTTACCCCCGAACTGTCCCTCCTCCCTCTCCATGGTGACCTGAAGGACCGGATGGAAGCCCTCTACGATCTTGAGGAAAAAGCCAAAAAGACCCCTGATGATACGCAGTTGGCCGCACGTCTCACGAAAACACGCAAGAGAGTGCTCGGGGAAATCCAGGGCTTTGCAGAGGACAATGTCAAGACAGGGGGAATCCCGCGGGCTTATCTGGAGCTATCCAAGGCGAAAGGCCTCACCCTCTGGCTTGGAGCACCCAGGCTGGATGAAAAGACGGGGAAAGTGTACAACAGCATGATTCGCGTGGAGAAAGGCAAAGTCACCCGGGTCCATGACAAGCACCTTCTCTGGAAGGGGAGCGATGATCTCAAGCTGGCCGACACGCCCGCCTTCTCGCCTTCCTCGGAGTGGGACGACAGGGAGCGGGACTTTGAGACTGTCTTGATTTGCTGGGAAGCATTCAACCTGAATCAAAGCTTCGGCAAGCCCACAAAACTCCCTGAAGTCAAGGAGGAGTTCTCCCAAGTGCCCGAAGGTGACTTCGGAGTGGCCTATATTGCGGCATACGCTCCTGTGAATGGAGGGAAGGCCCTTCGATCAAGCGTGGGACGAATGGTCCGAAGGGAAGATGAAGAGAACATTACATTGGGGCCCCACGGCGGACTGGCTTTCATCGCCAACGGCCCTGTGGAAGCAGCCCTCATGGGTCCTTTCCCCGACCCTGAATCCCCAAGGCGAAAAGCGGAAGTTTACGCGGCTCTCAAAGAGAATGGAATCATTATTGCGAAGAGTCTTCCCGATGGACGCCTTTCAGTGGAGACCAGAACGGTCACTTAGCCTGGCTTATCCTGCTCGTGTCGCTTTCGAAGCTCCAACAACTTCTGGTAATGAAGGAGATCATGTTTTTTCAGGACAGAGACCATACCCTTGCTGACGCTCACGACACCCCACTCCGTGAGTCTCACAAGGGCCGCTTCCAGGGCTTCCGGCGGCATCGCGAGAAAGGCACAAGCGTCCCTGAAGGGCAAGGCCTCTGCCGAACCCTCAGCAAGGTAGTGGACGACGCGCTCCAGGGGTCCGGAAATGGAAAAAATCTCCAGATGCCGGTCTGTTTCCTGGAGGCGACGCACGAGGGCAGTGAAGAGATCAAAGGTCAGCTTGGGATGGTTTCGGAGAATGGCCGCAAAGCCCTCTCCAGGGATCACAAGGATCCTGGACTCCTTCGTCGCCTCCGCTGTGGCAGATCTCCGTTCTTTGGTAAGATAAGACATCTCTCCAAAAAGCTCCCCTGGCCCGAGGTGGGCAAAAAGGATCTCCTGCCCCATGACGGTTCGCTTGATTCTGATCTCTCCCGATTCAATGAGGAAAACATCCTCACCGATCTCCCCTTCCTTGAAGACAACGGTCCCTGCGGGAAAGACCTTCGCATATTGGGCTACCAGATAGGGATTAATCATGATGGTCTCAGGATTCGACTATAGGGAGAGATCTCCTTTACTTTTTTGCTCTTGACTTTTTCGCAGGCCCCTGTTATAATAAGTGTACATAAGTACACTAGGGGGTGACCTATGAGCTGTCCCGATTGCGGAAACCCACTGATCAGCCAGGGGGGCTGCTTGATGTGCTACGTATGCGGCTACAGTCCATGTGCCGTTTCCTCTTTGCCGTGGACACGCATGGTTTTTCTGATGACCCTTCTTCTTGTTTGAAGTGAGCCCTCCTTGCTTTTCTTCGATAGGTGATGTATAATGATATATATACATCAAGGCAGTGGGACAAATGAAAATGGTGAGAAAACAAATCTGCATCGAAGCCGGTCAGGAAGCTCGCCTCAAGAGAATCTCCAGGGAATTAGGAATCCCTGAAGCAGAGATCATTCGACAGGGATAGTAGACAGGAGTCAGGATTCAGAACAAATAGGCCTCCAACAGCTTGCTGACCTCTTCAAGCAAATCTCGTCGCTGACGTCCTCATTCTGACTCCTGGTAACTACGGCGAGAATCAAATAGTAACGAGATTCTTCGATGGAACCTTGTGCGATGTTGTAAAAGCGAAATTTATCTGCTTTTCCGCGTCTTTTGAACCCTTCGGCAATGTTTGCGGCAATGGAGACGGCAGCGCGCCGAAATTGAGACGCCAGTCCATAGGTTTCAGAGCGGGGAAATGTCCGAGAAAAACGGTAGGCCGCAAGCACAAGCTGGTGGGCTTCTTGTCACACCACCAGGTCCTCGAATCTCGTCGCTGACGTCCTCATTCTGACTCCTGCATTCTGACTCCTGACTACCTGAGTAGTTACTGAGAATGAGAGGAATTTGGGGGGAAAACACAAAGAAGAATCTAACAGGACACGGGAGGCGATCATGCAGCAGAACACGGAACTGCCGCCGGTATGCGGGGATGCCGATGAGCTTCCCAGGATCCCTTCATACTGGCAAAAAGAGATACCCAGGTCATACCTTCGGATGCCCCCGGAGGAGATGCATGGGAGAATCGCCAAAGCGAAGGCACAGCTTGGTGATTCTCTCATTATATTAGGCCACCATTACCAGAGAGACGAAATCATCCGGTATGCGGACATCACCGGGGATTCCTTCAAGCTGGCCAGGGAAGCGTCCCTGCGCACACAAGCCAGATACGTCGTTTTCTGCGGGGTCCATTTCATGGCGGAAAGCGCCGACATCCTCGGGGGCCCGGAGCGGATCGTCATTCTCCCGAATCTGACGGCAGGCTGCTCCATGGCTGACATGGCTTCAATTTCCGATGTGGAAGACTGCTGGGCAGAGCTAAAGGAGTGTAGCGCCAGGTCTGGCAACGAATTCAAGCTGATCCCGATCACCTACATGAACTCCGCGGCGAGTCTCAAGGCCTTCTGCGGCGAGAAAGGGGGCATGGTCTGCACCTCCTCCAATGCCCGGAAGGCTCTGGAATGGGGCTTCACCCAGGGGGACAAGCTCCTCTTCTTCCCTGACCAGCATCTGGGAAGAAATACCGGAATGAAGATGGGGATTCCCTTAGACCGGATGATCCTGTGGGATCCGGAAGAGCCTCTGGGGGGAAATTCGATCGAAAAGGTCCTGGATGCGCGTCTGATCCTGTGGAAAGGGCATTGCTCCGTTCATCAGCGTTTCACCGTGGATCAGATAACAGCCGCCAGGGCGCGGCATCCGGAGGTTCGAGTCATCGTCCATCCCGAGTGCGCCCTTGAGGTGGTGCAGGCTGCTGATGAGATGGGCTCAACGGAGCAAATCGTGAAACGAATCACCGAATCCGCGCCTGGGACTCAGTGGGCGGTGGGCACGGAAGTGAACCTGGTCAACCGAATCAGGAACCAGCAGCCGGATAAGGTGATCTTCTGCCTGGACCCCATCGTGTGTCCGTGTTCCACCATGTACAGAATCCACCCCGCCTATCTTCTCTGGGTCCTCGAAGGACTGCTGGAAGGGCTCGAAATCAATCGGATACGGGTCAGCCAGGATATCGCCCACTGGGCGAGAGCCGCCCTGGAGCGCATGCTGGCACTGACCTGACCTATCGGCAACCCCCGGGGTGATTTTCGTTTCTCAATCCCAGATCGGGGGGGCCGCTCTCGAAAAGCTCTCCATTCACCAGACGGGGATAATCGGCGGGCCCGTGACGAATATGGTGCCTTCCCCTGCAGAAAAGCACATAAGAGTTTCCGTCAGGCAAGGGAGCATAGCCATCCGTATATGTGTCTTTCTCCGCTTCCGGGCATTTTGGGATCCTGACCTGATATTTCGGAACAAGGGCATTCAGGCTCTTGGGGTACTGTCCGCCGTGATCCTCCGAGTACAGCGAAAGGGCTGTAGCAAGGTTTTTCAAATTGCTCTGACAGGCATAGTAATGGCCCCGGTGGCGGGGATGGCAGGTAAATGACGTGGCGACAAAAATCGTCGCCCCGGCGGCATACAAGAGCGCCAAAGCGAGCGGAACACCGACCAGAATCCCCAGGAGCGGATGGACATACGGAAAGGCGCCACGATTGTGAGGGATTCTTCTTGCCGCAAGAACTGCGAAAGTGAGTGCCCTGCTCGGCAGCGAAGCCGTCCAGGCCAATGCTTTCTTCAATTCCTGAACGCTCTGAAAACGTTTGAATGGCTCTCTTTCCACACATCTTGCCGTAAGATGCTCCATAAAGAGCGACACAGTGGGATTAATGGTTCTCAGTCGGGGAAAATCGAAATGATATTGCTGGGGGTCCTGCCGGGTCAGGAGATAAAAAAGGGTGACCCCGAAAGAATAGATATCGGTGCAGACTGTTGACTGCTTCCGCCCATACTGTTCCGGTGCGGAGAAGCCGGGTGTGCCCATTATGCTTGTATCCCTGGGCTTCCCGGGTTTGAAGAACCTCGCAATGCCGAAGTCTATGAGAGAGACCTTCCCCTCAGGGGAGATCATCACATTGGATGGCTTCAAATCCCGAAAGATTACGGGTCCGGGTTTCCTGAAATGAAGATATTCCAGAATATCGCAAATCTGGAAAGCCAGGGGAAGCACCTCCGATTCGGGCAGAGGAGCGCGCCTTTCGCCCAGGAGATCGTCAAGGGTTTCCCCTTCCAGGAGCTCCATGACCAGATAGTGGCGTGGGCCGAGAGTGAAGAAATCAATCACTTTAGGGAGACCCGGGTGGGAAAGGGAGGCGAGAATTTCCGCCTCTTTCCGAAAGTTGACCGCAGCCTCCTCCCGATCTTCAGGGCTCATCCGGTCCCCTTTGAGCTCCTTCAGAGCCCATTTGGCCCCAGGAATTCTCAGATCCTGCACCTTGTAAACGGTGCCTACGGCGCCTTCTCCAAGGACAGCAGTCACTTGATAGCGGTTTTCAAGGATGATTCCCTCTCCCAGGGACCCTAACATGGCGATCCCCCCCCGTATTTTGCTATGATTATTATACCCCATATTTGTGGAAAATTCCAGTGTGAATTCATGACCTTTCCCGAAGTAGTCGCAACAGCAGCGGCTTTATTCTCACGCTTAGTGGGTCTCGACCCACTAAGTTCACATCTTGTTTACACGAAGGCCCCCGCGTCATCACCCTGTCATTGACTCGTTAGTGAAATGTGAGCACCTGGAGTGAAGGAGTGGGTAATAGCGCAAGTATTGGAGGAGGTGCACTCAAATGTGCGGAGGATCACAAATAAATCAAAATCCCTATCTTGACCCACTGAGCGGAGTCGGCGGCGCGTATCCTTATTATGGAAACAATGGCGCCTATCCCGCGGCAGGCTCGCCTTATGGCGCTCCCGGGCTTTCCCCTGCCCAGGGCGCTTTCCCTGCGCCCTTCGGCGGCTCGCAACCCGCGGCTGGCGGATTTTCGCCCAGCGGGTTGACTCCGCCCGCCGGCGGAAACCCCATGCAGCAGTTGATCCCTATTTTGACTCAATTGGTTCAATTGCTGGCCAAGATGATGGGCATCAACCCGCAGCAACTGGGACTTCCCGGTCAGGGACAACCCGGCCAGGGCTTGCCGGGTCAGGGGCAAAACGGGGTCCAGATGATCCAGAATCCCGATGGCTCGACGACCCTGATCATCAACAACTCGGCATCGGCCAGTGCCGCGGCCGCCGCAAACGGCGCCAACGGAACTCAGGGAACTCCTGAAGCGGGAAAGAAATCGCCGGAGGATACGGAAAAACCCAAGCCCAAACCACGAAAAGACTCTCCCCTGCTCCTGGATCTGAACGGGGACGGAAAAGCGGCGGTAACAGGCAATGTGAAGCCCCATGAGGGCTTTGATCCGACCAATCCCGTCAAGTTCGATATGTTCGGCGACGGGCGCAAGCAGAATGTGGAATGGCTCCAAAAGGGCGGAGCGGACGGGCTGCTGGCCTGGGACCGAAATGGCGACGGGCAAGTCAATGACCGCACAGAGCTCTTCGGAAACACGGAAGGCTATCAGGACGGTTTTGAGAAGCTTCGCCAGATGGACGGCAATGGAGACGGAAGAGTGAACGGCGATGAGCTCAACAACCTGAAAGTCTGGCGCGATGTCAATGCAGACGGCAAGACGGACGCGGGTGAAATGGTGAGCGTCAAGGAGCTTGGGATCTCCGAGCTTGGCGTGAATCAGACCGAGAAGGGAAGCCTTGAGTCCTATTTCGTGCAAAACGGCGAGCAGAAGAAGATGTGGGACTGGGTCCCTAATTACCTGGAATAGTCAAGAGCAAAGATCAACTGAGTGTCTCCAAAACAGCCCGGATCGCCTTCCGGGCTGTTTGCGGTATTTCGAGGAAACGAATTCCCAGGTCGTGGCGGTCTGCACCCACAGGGCGACACCACATGACCTCACCGAGGACTTGAAAGGGCTCTGTGCCCAAATCGAGGTTGAAAGGAACCCGCAAGCGGGCAGGGAGCTCACGGCTGCTGCGGACACGGACCCCGCCCTCGCTCAAATCCTCGATCACGAACTCCTCATGGAGCGTCATCTTGAAGAAGACGCGGCTTCTGCGGCTCTCGCGCTTCTCCGGTCCCTGGGCAATGAAAGAACTTTTTCCTGCGCTGAATTCCGCGGGACAGCCGCAGGATGGGCAAAAGAAGTCCTCTATGGCAAGAGCTGCCTGACAGCCGGGGCACGAATTCGGATCATTCATCGTCCGGGTTCCTGGAGCACACCCGAACCGAGGGATATGGAAAGATCGGGATCGCAGAGAATCTGCCTGGGCTTGCTCCCATCCGCGGGTCCAACGATCCGCCGGCGTTCCATGATATCCATGAGCCGTCCCGCCCGGGCATAGCCGATCTTCAGCCTCCTCTGCAGCAGGGATGTGGAAGCCTGACGGGTGTCCATGAGCGTTTTTATGGCCTCATCCAGCAGCTCGTCGGAGTCGTCCTCTCCCCCTTCCTCCGATCCCTCCACATGATCCGGAATGGCGACCTCCACTTTGTTCGTGGGCGCAGCCTGCTCCTTCCAGAAGGAGACAAGGGCCTCAATTTCGGACAAAGTGACAAAAGCCCCTTTGATGCGGGTCGGGCTGCTCTCCTCAATGGGAAGGAAGAGCATGTCCCCCAATCCCAGAAGCTTCTCAGCCCCCGGACTGTCCAGAATCGTTCTGGAGTCAATCTGAGAAGAAACGGCAAAAGCGATCCTGGAGGGGATATTGGCTTTGATGAGTCCTGTGATGACATTGACGGAAGGGCGCTGGGTGGCCACAATGAGGTGAATCCCCGCGGCTCTGGCGAGCTGCGCCAGTCTGCAAATACTGCTTTCCACGAGGGCGGAGGCCATCATCATGAGATCTGCCAGCTCATCTATGAGCACAACGGTCATAGCGACGCTCCATTTCCTTGGTGAGCTCCATCAAGGCAACGGCAGCCTGCTTCGGGTCTGTGAGAACCTCCCTGATAAGGTGGGGAATCGCATTGTACATGGTTAGCTCCACCCTCTTGGGGTCAATCATGAGGAACTGCACATCCAGAGGCGTGGCCCTATAGAGAATGCTGGCCACCAGGGTATTGACGCAAACGGTCTTCCCAGACCCCGTGGCGCCTGCAATGAGAAGATGGGGCATCTTGGAGAGATCGGTGACAATGCTCGATCCGCTGATGTCCTTTCCCAGAGCCAGGGTCAGCTTGGAGGCGCTGCTCTGCCAGACCTGAGATTCCAGAATATCCCTCAGGGACACCGTATCCGCCACATCGTTGGGGATCTCAATGCCCACGGCGGACTTCCCGGGAATGGGTGCCTCGATCCGAATCGCCCGGGCCGCAAGATTCAGCGCAATGTCATTGGACAAGCCGACGATCTTGCTCACCTTTACTCCCCTTGCCGGCTGAAGCTCATACCGAGTCACCGCAGGCCCCCGCTCCACGTGCACCACCCTGGCTTCCACCTCAAAGGAGCGAAGGGTCTCTTCCAGTTTCTTTGCCTGTTCCCCAGGGTCGTGAAGGCTGCGACGGGCCTCCTTGTCGGGCCGTTTCAGGAGATCCAGGGCAGGCAATTGATAGGGATGCAGCGGAGTCTCGCCCACCGAGGGCGCCATTGCATCAGCGGCGGGAGCGAGCTCGGGAGAGAACTCTCGCTTCCTCGCGCGGGCTCTTCTGGCCCGTTGAGGTCGAGACGACTCTTCATGGGAAAAACCGTCGAGGTCTGCCTCCCCTCCCCCTTGAGGAGCGAGTTCACCCTCAATTCCTCCCTCTTGAAGGGAGGGGCCAGGGGAGGGCAGAGGGGGGAGGTCAGGTGGGGGTGATGAAGAGGGAATCCCAAAATCCACAGATGGCTCGATGCTTGACTCCGGAGCAGGAGTAAAGGCGGGGATCCCGGGTTCCCCTCCCCACGAAACGTCAGGGACGGCCTCAACGGCAAGAGGGAAGTCCGTGGTGACCGTAGTCGGCGCCGATACGACGGCAGGTGAAGGAGAAGGGGCGCGACCGGGCTTGAGAGCGGAAATCCAAAGGGCGATCTTCCTGTACCAGAGTCTCAAGAGAGCCAGGAGGCCCGAAAAAGAAGCCTGGGTCAGAAGCAGGGCACACCCTGCCCCGATCGTCGCCAGAACCATGGGCGCCCCTAAAGGACCGAGGAGCTCTCTCATTCGATTGCCGAGCCAGTTCAGCTTCCCTCCCTGCCCCGCAAACCCCATGATCACAAGAAAATCCAGGAGGAGGATGCCCAGGAGGATCACAGTCAAGGCCAGGGGCACCCTTCTTCTTCGCGGGGAAGCCACAAAGAGCGACAGCAGAAGCAAGAAAAGAGGGAGGCTCAGCCCGCCCTTGCCAAGGAGATGGGTTAGACCGCCGGACACAGCCCGCCCGAAGGCCCCGATGCTCTCCGGAAGGATGATGCTCATTCCGAGGAGAGCCCCGAGGCAGCCCACTATGAGGCCGAGAATCTCATGAATATTCCGGATCTGCCTGCCCTGAGACTCGGGCATATGACCATTTCCTCGGGACCCCGCCGGGGTTGAATCAGCGGTGGCTTTTCTGCGTTTTGGGGCTTTCAAGAATTGGCCTCCTTATTTCCTCCCCTGAGCTTCAAGGCCGACCGCATGGGGCACAAGGATCAGGGAATTTCTTTCGACGACAAGACGCGCAGGTCGAGCGGTGAGAAAATGCGGGAACGGTCTCGCTGCCGATACCGCCCGGGAAGTACAAACAGACGCGGCCCAATGCCCATGACCGAAAGGTGATGCCGTATCGTCCGTCATTGACTACCCTATTCTAGCACAGTTGCAGCTCGAAATCAAGAGGGATTCTAAATGATGCCGCACAGAAACTTGTCCATGCTGATGATTCGGACATTGTCACGAAAAATGTCCACACCGGTCTCTCCAATCACCTGGTATCGAAAAGGGATGTCCAGTTTGGCCCCAAAATACCTCAAATGAGGTGATGACGACCGATCGGTGCTTTTCACTTCCACAGCCATCCACGGTTTCTTGTCAACGACAACCAGGAAATCCACCTCCCGCCCCTCTGTATCGCGCAGAAAAAAGAGCTCACTCTTATATCCTTCCGCATCATGCAGGAAATGCACCATCTTCAGCAAGGCGGCGGCTACCACATTTTCCAGCCGCGCGCTTCTGTCCTTTATCTGGGACCAGTCCCAAAGATACATCTTCGGTTGTTTGCGGAGAGATTTGATCGCACTTGCAGAAAAGGGATAGATGCGAAAATGGTAGTAGAAATTCTCCAGTATGTCCATCCAGGACGAAACGGTCTTGTGGGTCACCTGCAAATCTTCCTGCAAAGAGTGTAACGAAAGCAACGAGCCGACCTTGTCCGGCAGGATTTCCACCAGCAGTTGTAAGGCAGACAGATCGCGCACAAGCTCGATATCCCGGATATCCTCCCGTACCAGCCGATCCAGGCGTTCATTGTGGAAACGACGGAGTACCCTATCTTGCTGCTTGATGAACGGCTCAGGGAATCCGCCGAAGTGCAGAAGATCATCGAAGGAGCGTGTGATGCTCTTGTTGACTGATGGAAAATCCAATTCTTTGAAGATCTGCGGACCTGGCTTTCGTTGCAAGGCCTCCCCTAATGAGAACGGGTGAAGCCGATAGTAATGATAACGCCCCATCAGGGAGTCTCCACCTCGGCGATACAAATCCAGTCTGGCACTGCCGGTGATCAGGATATGAAACCTGTCTCCGTGCTTATCGAAAACACCCTTGACGAAATTCTTCCACGGTTTGTATTTGTGGATCTCATCAAGAATGACCAACCCGGCCTCTGAAGGAAAACTCCCCTCGATAATGTTCCTTCTGTCTTCTCTGCTGTCCCAATTGAAATAAGCATAGGTGGGGTAGTTCTTTTTCCCAATGGACGCAGCCAGTGTGGTCTTGCCCACCTGGCGCGGACCGCCGATAAAGACCATTTTTTCTTCCAAATCGGAAGTAACATAAGGGGACAAATATCGTTCTCTAATCATCGGATCATCCAGGACTATCTTATGGCAGGATTTGGCCTCTTATAAATTATACCATAGTCACAAATTATGTCAAACATTTTGGACTATGGTGTAAAATGTACGTAACTACTCAGGTAGTCAGGAGTCAGAATGCAGGAGTCAGAATGAGGAGGTCAGCAAGCTGTTGGAGGCCTATTCGCAGGCTATTCTGAATTCTGTCTCCTGTCTCCTGTCTCCTGTCTCCTGTCTCCTGAATCCTGTCTCCTGTCTCCTGTCTCCTGTCTCCTGTCTCCTGAATCCTGTCTCCTGTCTCCTGAATCCCGTCTCCTGTCTCCTGTCTCCTGAATCCCGTCTTCCTGAGTAGTTACGTTTTCAGAGGACTTCCGAGTCTCGGCGAAGGAGTTCCTGACCCACGGACAGCGGAACGGAATCCACGAGCATGACAATAGGCAAGGTCAGGGGTCGTCGCTTCGTTCGCTCGTAAAGAAAACGCTGGAGGTCCTCTTTCAGGCAGTTCTTGAGGACATTGATGTCAGGGGCGCCTGCTCCGGCGATGCGGCCGACCGTCTCCACCATGATCTGCTTGGCGTCTTCAATGAGGCCATTGGATTCCCTGGCGTAAATGTATCCCCTTGTAATGATTTCAGGACTGGCCAGAAGCTCGCCGGTCTTCTCATGAACCGCCACTACGGGGATGAGGATGCCCTCCTGGGCCAGGTGATACCTCTCCCGAAGGACAGCTCTCCGAATATCCCCCACGCTCCCCCCGTCAACCAGGATCTGCTCCAGGTCCACATGATCGGTGACTCTGCCGTTCTCCGAATCGAATTCCAGAACATCTCCGCTGAGCGCGATGATTGTTCGCTCAGGGCTGATTCCCATTTCTCTGGCCAGGGAAGCGTGGTGGACAAGATGCCGATATTCACCGTGGATGGGCACAAAAAAGCGGGGTCGAAGAATGCTGAGCATCAGCTTCAAATCCTCCTGGCTCCCGTGGCCGGATACGTGAATCCGAAGACCCCCGCTGTCGTGGCCGGTGTCGGCCTTGGATGTGACGGTATAGATCACCTCAGCCCCAAGGCGATACAACTGATTAATGGTTCGGAGGACGAGCTCCTCATTCCCGGGAACCGGAGTGGCCGAAAGGACCACGGTGTCCCCGGGGGTGATCTTCACCCATTTGTGGTTGTTTGTGGCCATCTGGGTCAAGGCGGATGTGGGCTCCCCCTGACTTCCCGTCGTCAGGACCACCAGGTCTTCCGGAGCGATTCCGGGGATCTCGTCCTGACGGACTTCCATGCCTGCGGGGATATTGAGATACCCCATGTCCCTCGCAATGTGGACATTGGCAATCAGGCTCTTGCCCACGAAGGCGATTTTTCGCATGTGTTTGTGGGCGACCATGATGACTTGCTGAATCCTGGGCAAGGAGGAGGCAAAGGTGGCGATGATGAAACGCCCTTTCGTCCGGGAGAAGACGTGGTCCAGAGTCTTCCCAACGAGCCGCTCCGACAGAGAGAAGCCCGGACGGTCCGCATAGGTACTGTCCGACAGGAGGACCAGGACCCCGTTCTCCCCCAATTCCGCCAGTTTCAGAAAATCGGTGTTCTTCCCATCTATCGGGGTCTGGTCCAGCTTGAAGTCACCGGAATGGACGACCGTCCCCACCGAAGTGTGGATCGCCAACCCCACCCCTTCGGAGATGCTGTGGACGACCCTGAAGGACTCGATTCGAAAAGCGCCGATTTCAAAGGGCCTCCCGGGCTCAATCGTCGTGTAAGCGGCCTTGCCCGCGAGTCCGAACTCCTTCAGCTTGGCGCGCACCAGGCCGAGAGTCAATTCCGTGCCGTAAATGGGAACCTGAACGTGAGGGATGATATAAGGAAGAGCCCCGATGTGGTCTTCATGGGCATGAGTGATGAGGATGGCCCGTATCCGCTTCACCCGCTCCAGGAGATACCGGATATCTGGAATTACAAAATCCACGCCCAGCATGTGGCTTGTAGGGAACATGAGACCTGCATCAATGACAAGAATGTCCTGGCCGTATTCGACGGCCATGCAGTTCTTCCCAATCTCCCCCAGCCCGCCGAGGGGAACAATCCGCAAGCGTTCTTCGGGAGAAGCCTCTTGTGCTACTGTATCGGAATCCTGGGTCATTTGCTCCTATCGGGTTCTCTATCGGGTTTTCCCCAGGGCCAGCTCCTTACCCATCTTGATGGATGTTGCGAGTCCGTCCAACACTTTGCGGAGCTTCTCCTCCTCGGCCGGAGTGAGATCCACCAACGGTGGACGCACTTTCCCCACATCGAACCCCGTCATCCGCATGGCGGCCTTGACAGGGATCGGATTCGTAGTCATAAAAAGAGCCTTAAGAAGGGGCAGGATCCGCAGGTGAATACCTCTGGCCTTGTCCACTTCCCCCATCTGGAAGCTCCGAATCATGGTCTTGATCCACGGACCTACCAGATGAGAAGCGACGCTGACGACCCCTTTGGCGCCGATGGCCAGCATAGGCAACGTGAGGCTGTCGTCTCCACTCCAGACCTCGAACATGTTCCCTTCAGGGGCGCGCTTGGACTCCTGGGCCGGATCGGGGTAGTACTTTCTGACCGCCTCTGTCACCGCTTTCGGTTCCGCCGACCAGTACATCCAGGTCAATCTGAGTATCTCCGATACCTGCTCCAGATTCCCGCTGGCTTCCTTGATTCCCACTATGTTTTTGACCTGGGCCAGACGACCCACC
>JACPDT010000199.1:21751-24686 GCA_016183865.1 Armatimonadota bacterium
CGGGATATTGTACAACATAATGGGAAGGGACGTATTCTCTGCGACAAGCTGAAAATGATAATACAGTCCTTCCTGGGGAGGCTTGTTGTAATAGGGAACAACAACGAGGAGACCATCCACTCCCGCTTCTTCCGCTTTTTTCGCCAGAAGAATCGTCTCAGCCGTATTGTAGGAACCGACTCCCGCGATCACCGATGCACGGTCCTCAACGGCCTCCCTCACCGAAGAGAAAAGTTTCACCTTCTCCTCTGTCGTCAAAGTGGGTGATTCGCCCGTAGTGCCGCATACCACAAGACCGTCGCTTCCCTCTTCCGCAAGCCTGACGGCCAGATCTCTCGCTTTGCCGTAATCAACCTCCAGTTTATCATTAAATGGCGTAACCATTGCTGTTATGACTTCACCGAGCTCCTTCATACCTTTCAACTCCTTTCGCAGCAATTAAGTAGAATTCGTTGATAATGATTCCTTTGACGTCTAGTCCATGTTGGCGGGCATAGGACACGGTTAGCAGGGTGTGGTTTATTGTGCCAAGGGTAGGACGGCAGACAACAATTACGGGGAGTTCCATTTCTTCGGCCATGTCTACGACAAAATAATATTCGTTTATAGGAACCAGTAACCCGCCGATACCCTCGACAATCATGTATTCGTGTCTTTCACATAATGTGTCGAAGGCCGTATTTATTTTATCTGAGTCTATTTTTGTATTGCTTAATCGTGCCGCTACTGTTGGGGCAAGGGGCTGTTCAAGGCTGACGGGATTGATAAGTTCGTATTCGTCATCTACTTCAGCCGCAAGTTTTAAAAAAACGGCATCGTCAGATACCAGCGTATTATTGATCCGTTTACAGCCCGTAGCGACCGGTTTCATAACACCGACATTCAAACCTTTATTTTTGTAAAGGGCTGCCAATCCGCCTGCAACAAGGGTCTTGCCCACACCTGTATCTGTGCCTGTAATGAAATATCCTTTTGTCATGGTTATTTCTCCAGATCAAAATGAGTTAGAACTGAAAATTTCAAGTAATTCTATATCGGCATACTAACACTACCAGCGAAGCCTAACGCTAATAATGCAATTTTAAGATTTTGTTCATACTCAATCCTTCCTATCTCTGTCAAATAAAAAGCCTCAGCCACGCTGTAACGCGTCAGTTGTTGTCACTTGTTAGGTGTCTTGTTTCCTGAATTTTAGGCAGCTACCTTTAGCACTACCAAAGCTAAAGTCAAAACTAATGATACGTTTGAGCAACTGTGATAAAGCATTACGCAAGATAATGATGAATATAACAAGAACAACTGGCCAAATATTGTCCGTTAAGAATGCGATTATTTTATCAGCAATCACCGCAGACAGTGCTGGATTCTCCCCCATACGATCCTCATATCCTTTTGTCTCAGCAGAAATAATAGTTAGGCTATTCCTCACTCACAACACGGAGACATAGTTAGTGTATTTTCTTGCAAGCACGTTGGTTCACGCCTTTACTCACCAGCTATTGCCAGTACGCGTAGTCTAACATCTTCCGAAATCCACAAACCTGCCCCGGCTAAACGATCAACTAGTGGCTCGACCCTTTCTGTTAGACCATCAGATTTTGCTTCCAGCAGAATCTTCAGCGTTCCCCATACCTGAAGACCAGCAGCATGGGCAGTCCTCCTCGCCAACCCATCATCCAGAAGAATGATATGACTTGGATTTTCCAAAGCTAATGCCATTGCCGCTAATTCACCTGTACCTAAATCCAGAGCCAGCCACTCAGATGGCGTGTGCATGGGTTCAATAACTTGGAGCCAGTTATAACTACTTGGGTTCAAAACATCGTAGCCTCTTTGTTGCCCCTCTTCCAATTCAAGCGCCACTGCCCTTGGTATCCATATCTCGCCAAACAACTGTGGAAGCCAGTCCAGAACACTGATTCGGTATAGGTAAAGCAAGGGAGAGGTGTTACTAATTGCTATGCGCACGGTTGGCCTCTAAATCGTGTAACTCGGCTTCAAATGGGAAGACCTTATAACGCCCAAGGGTTAGCAAAAACTCAACGCGTGGCATTCCGGCAAGTTCAGCCGCACGACCAGAGGAGAGACGTCCAAGTTCATAGAGTTTTACAGCGGCTAAGATACGCAACTCGCGGGCGAAAGTTGATTCATCCGTTTTTTCTGCCAATAGAATCTTTTCTGGCACATCAATAACAATCGGTCGGGTAGTCATCTTATTTCTCCATTCTACTTATCTTTTAAACGTTAATCTGGATCAGAAATAATTTCATAATAATTTTAAAATGCAGAATATATTCTGGTTATTACCATAATATCAAGCTTTTACAGAATATTAGTATACACCTAAAAATAACACAACAAAATACTAATTCAAGAGGAAAATATGAGATCAAAAGGATTGTCTAATAATATCTCACATAAACTATACGGAGGGCATATTACACTATGCCCCTACACATTATACGACAAATTCCATCTCAATGCCTCTAACCATGTACTTCATGTTCAGATTTCTCTTAATATTTTGCTCCTAACGGGGCTTAAATGGAGTAACAATTTGTATGGATTCATGGATAATATCGAGCATTCTGTCGATTTCATGGATTTTGATGATTAATGGCGGCATAATGACGATGATATGTCCAAGCGGCCTGATAAGCAAGCCTTGTTTTCTAGCCTCAAGGCAGACATTAATCCCCACCCGTTCTTCCCAGGGATATGGTTCTTTTGTGGTTTTATCCTTTACCAGTTCAATAGCGGCGATCAGTCCACACTGTCTGACATCTCCAACGTGTTCCAGTGATTCAAAGGATTTCAGGCTGGCCTTTAAATGGTGGATTTTTGGTACCAATGCCTCGAGTAAGTGTTCTTTTTCAAATAGCTCCATACTTGCCAGCGCAGCCGCGCAGGCTAAGGGATTTCCCGTGTAGGTGTG
>JACPDT010000196.1 GCA_016183865.1 Armatimonadota bacterium
AGGATCAAGACAGGGAACGGGCGCAAGCCGGATCTTGTGGAGCTGTCTGAATGCCCTTGCCTGCGCGGGAGACATCTGCGACAGGCTATCCCACCAGTGAAGGAGCGTGAGAGCGGTTCCGAGGGCACTCACTACTTCCTTGTGCTCAGGAACAATGAGAGAACCCGGGGACAGTCCGAGATCCTTTTCAAAGGCCCAGACCATTCCTTGATTGTTGGCAACGCCTCCCTGGAAAACATATCTTTTTCCCAATTTGTCCCTGAGTTTGTTGATAAGGGTCTGCTTGAAGTTCCTGGCGACTGCCAGACATACACCTGCGATGATTTCCGCCAATGGCGCCCCGATCTGCTGTAGATGGACCATGTCCGATTTGCAAAAAACGGTGCATCGTCCCGCAATGGATGCAGGACGGTCCCTTCCTTCCAAAGCCAGATCTCCAAAGTCCTCCACCGGAATCCCCAGTCTCAGTGCCTGCTGGTCCAGAAAGGAGCCGGTGCCGGCGGCGCAAAGATCATTCAGCGCCGCATCCACCAGAAAGGGGCTCCCCAGACTGTCGCGCCCCAGTACAAGGAACTTTGCATCCTGTCCCCCCATTTCAATGACATTCTCAGCGCCGGGGGTCAGGCGATCCACCGCCCTCGGCTGGACCACGATCTCATTCAAAAAGTCGCAGTGGAAAAGGCGTGCAATTCTCTCCCCCCCTGAGCCTGTAAATCCGAAGAAGATGGATGAATCAGGGGAACATGCCTCCGTAATCTCGGATAAGAGGGGAAGGAGAGTCTGGGAAGGGCGTCCGTGAGATCTCACGTAGTTCTTTTGCCTGAGCGCACCTGCTGAATCCACCACCACATACTTTACGGTGGTAGATCCCACATCAATGCCTGCAAAAAACGGTGAATCCATCTCAAACCCCCAAAGGCCCTCCCCTAGCCCCTCCCATAAGGGGAGGGGAAATACAGGGGAAAAAAGTGTTTCTTCCAAGAAAACAGTTTTCCCTGCCGACCCTGTTGAACAGGAATTCCCATCCAACGGCGCGAAGGGATATATGGCGATCGTAGGAGGAGTGAGATCTGTGGAGTTGTTGTTAGCCGGCGTGGGAAGCTACCCCAGAATTGGAGATGATCCTTCCCTGCAGAACCTTCGCAGGGTCACTGACCAGTGGGAAAAAGGGCAGAGAACCCGGGAGGAAGTCCGAAGAGCGACTGAAGAAGCAACTCGTCTGGCTATACAAGAACAGATCGAGGCGGGTCTGGATCTGGTCACGGATGGTTTGATCGCCTGGCATGATCCCGTTTCCCATGTTGCCGGAAAGCTGGAGGGCATCGCAATCAACGGCCTCCTTCGCTATTTTGACACCAATTTCTACTTTCGCCAACCGGAAGTCAAAGAGCCTGTCCGTTGGAAAGAACCTCTCTTGAAAGACGAATTCCTGTTTGCTTCACAAATCTCTGAAAAGCCGGTCAAGCCGGTTCTTACGGGCCCCTACACACTGGCGCGACTCACGATTCTTTCCTGCGATCATTACAAGAACCTCAAGAGCCTTGTGCTTGACTATGCTCAAGCCCTGAAAAAAGAATTGGAGATCCTCGCCCTGGCGGGCGCATCAAGCGTCCAGATAGATGAGCCGGCAATTCTCAGGCATTCCGAGGACTGGGAGATGTTCAGGGAAGCTTTTGATGTTCTTTCTAAAGATACGCGCCTGTCATTGATACTCCACGTATATTTTGGAGACCCGGCGCCTCTGTACGAGTCTTTCCAGGAGCTGCCTGTTGAGGTTCTGAGCTTCGACTTCTCATACAGCGCCACCCTGAAGGATAAGATCGCTTCACTTGGAAGCGAGAAGCCATTGGGGCTGGGTCTCATAGATGGTCGCAATACGCGCATGGAAACGGAGACGGAGGTCCTCGGCGCGCTTCATAAGCTGGTCCCAAAGATCCGGGCGCCTTTCAGCTACCTCTGTCCCTCATGCGGCCTGGAGTTCCTCCCGAGGGATCGAGCCCGGGGAAAGCTGGCCGCCATGGCTCTCTTCCGCAAGAGCTTGGGAAATGGAGGCACCCCGTGAGCAGGGCGAAACTGAGTCAATCAGGCATCGAGCTTCCCTTGTTTCCGACTACTTCAGTGGGCAGTTTCCCCAAACCCGACTACCTCACGAAAGGACGGGCCCGATTCAAGAGGGGCGAAATCAGCCTTGAACGGCTGAGGGAGCTTGAAGAGGAAGCCACCACTTTCTGGATTCGTACCCAGGAGGAGCTGGGTATGGATGTCCTTGTGGATGGAGAGATGTACAGAGGAGATATGGTCGCCTTCTTCGCAGAGCGGTGGCAAGGTTTCGAAATGGGAGGCCTTGTGCGGTCCTACGGAAATCGTTATTATCATAAACCCATCATCACCGGTGAGCTCCACTGGACGGGTCCCACCACAGTGAATTGGTGGAAGTTCGCCCAGAATCAGACCCAACGACCCGTAAAAGGCATGTTGACAGGCCCATACACTCTTATGGACTGGTCCTTCAACGAATTCTATGGGAGCCGAAAAGATGCGTGTATGGCCCTTGCCAGAGAGCTGCGAAAGGAAGTGGAGGCTCTCGCTCACGCGGGCGCCCGAATCATCCAGATTGACGAGCCCGCCATTTCTGCCCGCCCTGAGGAGCTGACCTTTGCGATCGAAGCGATGCATCACGTGACGGACGGGATCGAGGCTTACTTCATCACCCATATCTGCTACGGGGCTTTCGAATACATATACCCGGAACTCTTGAAGCTCCCTGTGGATAATTTTGATCTCGAAATGTCCAACAGCAAGCTCGATTTTCTTGATCATGTAAAAGCCTACCCTTTCATCAAAGATCTCTCTTTTGGGGTCCTTGATGTTCATTCCCACAGAATTGAAACCGTCGAAGAAGTCAGAGAACGCCTGCAAAAGGCTCTTGCCTTTCTTCACAAAGAGAATGTTTGGGTTGACCCTGACTGTGGCCTCAAGACTCGAACTGTGGATGAGGCCATCCAGAAGCTGAGAGTTCTGGTGGCGGCTGCAAAGGAAATGCGGGGCAGGGAAGGAGCATTTGCGAGCCGATGCGGCTAGATGTTTGCCTGTCATGTTGATTTCGGATGCGCTGTTCAAAAAACTGGGAAAGACATTGCCCAGAGGCGCGTTACTTTTTAACCAGGGGGACACTGGGGCTGAGATGTATATCATTGTCTCGGGAAATATCGCGATCCGTCAGAAACTGCAGGACCGGGAGCAGCTCCTGGCCACTCTGGGTCCGGGAGATTTTCTGGGGGAGAGAGCTTTGATCACCAACACGCCCCGCATGGCATCAGCCGACGCAGCCTCAGACGCAAAGCTCCTTATCGTTGATCGCAGGACATTTGAAACCGTATTCAAGAAGGACCCGAGAATCTCCATGTACTTCACTCAGAAACTACTTCAGCGCATGCAAAGCGGCGCCGGAGACAAGGCGGCAGAGGCGGAAATGTCGCGCTATATTCTTCAGAAGCTGGAGGAATACGCCAAGACGTAGTCGCCGTGATTTTGGAAAATCTCAGAAGGGAAGCCGAATCTTGACAGAAGAAAAACAAGATCTCATTGAGAGACACGCAGACTGGCCGCTGGCCTGGTACCTGAACAGCAATCTTCGCAGAGTCGCCGAGAAATGGGTACTCAGGGATCTGAGACAAATCTTTCTCGCGGAGATGGAACAGCAGTTGGCAGGGAACGAACAAATCCTGGATGTGGGATCATGGCCGGGACATTTCGGCATCGAGCTGGCGATTCGACTTTCAAAGGTGAGGGTCATTTATCTGGAGGACTCGGGCAGAAACCGGGCCCGCCTCCAACTGGTCGCGTCCAGAAAAGGCATCACCGACAGGGTGGAAATAAGGAAGGGCAATATTACCTCGATTCCGGTTCCGGAAAGCGGAGTAGACATGGTGATCTGCAACGGAGCGTTTCACGAGCTTCCGGATCCTCGCCCCGCCCTGGCGGAGTTCTGCCGGGTGGTGCGCCCGGGTGGAAAAGTGGTGGTCACAGATTTCAAGCGCACACACCTTTCCGAAAGAATCGAGAAAATGTACATCGGCGCAGATGCCCACGGCCCCTTCGATGCCGAAGAGATGAGGAATCTCTTCAAACACGCCGGACTCTCAGAAATTCGAATCCGGTCTCTCAAGCACTGCATCCTGGCAGTCGGAAGCAAACGGTAACTTCACTTCGAGGCCCTGTCAGGTTTGCTTAAGGCCCACCCTCTTGACTTTCTCAGGTCCTTATGATATGATTTTGTTATCTAAAATTTAAGTTCCATAAATTAATTGTGTGGAGTTTGACTCATGCTGGAACGCTACGCGGAGGAGATTCTCGCAACCATCCCTGAAATCGTGCGCCTTCTCTCAACCCAGAAACAGTTTGAGGTGGATGATCTGAAACTGACACTGGGACAGATGAGGGTTCTTTTTGAGCTTCCCCAGGAGGACTCGATCTCCATGGGGGCGCTGTCACAGGCCCTCGGCATTTCCATGCCGGCGGCCACGGATGTGGTGGATCGCCTGGTGCGGGATGGACTGGTTTGCCGAAAGTCCGACCCGAAGGACCGCAGAGTGGTTCGAGTCGCTCTTACGCAGCCTGGCGCTCAGGTCAAATCAAAATGTTATTGCACGAAACGTCAACACTGGCTCTCCGTTCTGGAGAGACTGACCCCGGCGGAGCGCAAGAGAATGGTGGACCATCTTGTTGCCTTCAGGAGACTCCTTCAAAAGGCGAGTGATCGGGACTCCACGGCTCTTCCAAGTGAGGAGGCGCCTAATGGCTAAGGGATGGAAAGTCAGGATGAAAAATGGAAGCCTCCCCTTCTTCCTGACCTTTCTTCTCCTCTCCTCGTTCACTATGGCGCTATCGGGCCCGGCGCAGCCTGAGGTCCTGGTACTCGATGTGGCTCGGAGTGTCGAGCTGGCGCTCGCCAACCACCCATCTTTGCTGAGGGCTGAGGCCAGGATCCAGGAAGCGAAAGGGAAGACCGAAGAAGCGCGGTCCACCAAACGCCCTGCTGTCGCCCTGGATGCCTCGTCAACAAGAACGGAGCCCGTTTCTCAACTGGAAGTATCGTCTCCTCTCGGCACACAAAGGTTCAAGCTGGGGGAGGAAAGCACATATGCCATCCGGGTCGGGTTAAGGCAGCTCATCTCATCATTCGGCCGGGCGGAAAACGGGATTCTGGCCCGGGAGCTGGCCGAGCTGGCGGCACGGGAGGATTCGGAGAGGCAGAAAGCTGAGATAGCCTGGCTCGCAAGGCGGGACTTCTACTCCCTCTTGAAGGCAAGAGAGCTGGCTCTCATTGGATCCGAGTTGATCGGCAATTCGGAGGCTCATCTGAAAACGGCAAAAGACCGTTTTGAGGCAGGCACTGTCGCCAGATATGACATCATCCGCGCAGAAGTGGAGCTGGCGAGGGCGAAACGGAATCTGATCATACTGAAAAACGCAGAGGAACTGGCCCGCGCGGCTTTTCTTAATACCCTGGTTCTTTCCCTGGATACTAGGTTCGAATTGCGGCCCCCTCCCCCGGCACCCCCCCTTCACCCCGTTCCTTCGTCCTCCCCCACTGAAGCCCTGTCAAACCGCCCCGAGATCAAGGCCGCCCGTTTTGAGCTGGAAATGGCACAAAAACTTCTGGCAAGCGCGAAGAGCGGATCCAACCCGCAGCTCTCGATCCTTGGGAATTACAACTGGCGAACCGTGACCACCTTCACACAATCTCCCACGTGGGACGCAACGGTGGCACTCTCAGTCCCCCTCTATGACGGCCGATTGACCCGAGCCAGAGTGGAGCAAGCGGAAGCGGTCCTTTCGCAACTGAATGCGTCCTTTTCAGAGCTTGAAAAGGGAGTGACCCTGGAGGTGAAGCAGGCCGCACTGACCCTGAAAGAGGCGGAGGAAAGGCTAAAGACCACCGAAAAAGAGGTGGAACAGGCCCAGGAAGCGGGTCTCGGGGCAAGTCTTGAGCTGTCTGATGCCGAGTTGTCCGTGAACATGGCGAAAACAAACCGGATCAATGCGATGTATGACTATCAGGTCGCATTGGCCGGAATACTCCGCGCGATAGGAAAGACCAATGACTGATCGGGAGAGCGAAAATCGGGGCATCTCACGGCGCCATCCCTCCATACCAGGGATCGTGGTGCTTGCCCTTCTCATGGGATGTGCGAGACAAGCGCCTCCCCAAGAAGCGCCGCGGAAGGCGGTGCAGGCGGTTGCCGCCAGGGAGGGGGTCCTGGAAGAGTGGATCAGCCTTTATGGCACTCTCAAGGCCAGGAGCCAGGTTTCTCTCTATTCCAGGATTGAGGGAAGGATTCAGGATGTGCGCGCAGAGGAAGGGGACCGGGTTCGAAAAGGGGACATCCTCATTACCCTGGAGACCGATGATTTGAAGGCAACAGTGGATCAGGCAAGGGCGCAGATGCACGCGGCGGAAGCCAGGCTGGAGCAGGCCGCTCTGGCCTTCAACCTGCAAGTGACAGGCACGGATGTGGCCCTTCAAACCTCCCGCAAAGGGGGGCAAGTGGCCGAAGAGACGATGAAACAAGCCCGGATGGCTCTGGACCAGAGTGAGAGGGATCTTGGCAGGACAGAGCTTCTCTTTGCAAGAGGCGCCGCCTCCAAACAGCAATTGGACGTGGCGCAAGTGCAGCGGGACCTTGCCAGGAGTCGCCTCGAAGCGGCGCTGAGACAACAGGAGCAAGCCTCGCAACAAGTTCGCCTGTCCATGGCCGGTGAAAGACAAGATCAGATCCGAAAACAGGACATGGCAGCGGCAAAAGCCCTGGTAGAGCAATCGAGGGCAGCCCTTCTCTACGCGGAGACCCAGCTCAACCCTGGGGCGATTCGCTCACCCCTTTCCGGAGAGGTCACATACCGCAATGTCGAGCCCGGAGACACGGTGACAGCCACATCCATGACAAAGACTCTACCATTGATGACTGTAACGAACAACAAAGAAATCTACTTCGAAGCCGGTGTGCCGGAAACGACGACACGGGCTCTTCGGAAGGGCGCGAAGGCTGAAGTCGCCGTAGATGCTTTCCCCGGTTCCCTCTTCCCCGGCAGAATCACGGCATGGATCGGTGCAGTGGACCCCGTAAGCAGGACGTGGAGAGTCAAGATAACTCTCGACAACCATCCACCCGCACTATGGACCGGCCAGGCTGCCAGGGCGCGGGTTCGTACCGCCCTTTACCGCGGCATCATAATTCCAAGACAGGCCCTTCTGAAGAGGGGACAGGAAACCTGGGTCGCCCTCATCGTGGGAAACCGGGCGCATCTGACTCCGGTAAGAGTGGCTCATCAGACCGAAGAGAAGGCGGTTCTCGCTTCCGGGGTCAAGAGGGGCGACCGGGTCATCGCGGCAGGCAGTGAGAGGCTCGCTGAAGGGGATCCTGTTACGGTGAAAGAGTAGTGGACATATTCTCCTTCTCTGTAAGGCGACCGGTTTCAGTCTCCGTTCTTGCCCTTGCGGTCCTGGTCCTTGGGCTTGTTTTCTCGGGTCAAATCAATATCGAGGCATGGCCGAAAATTGATATTCCCGTCATCTCAGTGGCGATAGCCTATCCGGGGGGCGGGCCTCCCGAGATGGAAGAACAGGTGTCCCGACCTGTGGAAGAAGCGCTTGGGGCCCTACCCAACCTCAAGAAAATCTCCTCAACCTCCATGGAGGGCCTTTCCATTACTGTGATTGAATTCCAGTACGGAGTTCGGATGGATGAGGCGGCATCCAATGTAAGAGAGAAGCTGGATGCCATCAAAGGCACTCTTCCCCCGGGAATCCGCCCCCCTCTTGTCACAACAGCCGATCCCGCCGCCTCCCCTGTTGTTCGACTGGCTCTGACGGGCGGAGAAGATCTCCGAGCCCTAAGGACCATTGCCGAAGATGATTTGAAGCCCCTTCTCGAGAGGATCGAGGGAACCGCCAATGTGGAAGTAACGGGTGGAGAGGAAAGGGCGATTCTCGTCCAGGTGGATGAGGGCCGCTTGAGGGCACTGGGCGTCCCTGTGCAGCAAATCATGCAGAGTCTGCAGTCCGAGAACCTGAATATTCCCGCAGGACGGATTACGGCATCGAA
>JACPDT010000197.1 GCA_016183865.1 Armatimonadota bacterium
AAAAGCGTGGAGGTTCGAGTCCTCTCTTCCCCACCAGGAAAGGCACTCAGTTTTGGCAATCGGCAGCCGACCTGGACAAGGATCCGGAAATCGGACGCTGAATGATGATGATAATGGTTGAGCGGAAGTAGCTCAGTGGTAGAGCATCTCCTTGCCAAGGAGAGGGTCGCGAGTTCAAGTCTCGTCTTCCGCTCCAGTGAACCGACAAAAACTCATGAAAGGTAAAGTTATGCCCCCCACCAGCAACTTGGAGAGAATCTCCGAAACCAAGGTCACCCTGGAAGTGACCGTAGAGGCCGACCAGGTTCAGAGGGAATGGGACCGTATGTTCCAAAACCATGCGAGTAAGGTTCGCATTCCCGGTTTCAGAACCGGCAAAGCCCCGAGGAAGATCGTGGAGAGATATGTCCCCAGGGACGCGGTCGGAAAAGAAGTTCTTGACAAGTTAGTGCCTGACACCTATCAAGAAGTCGTAAAGGAGAATCAGCTCAGGCCCATCACTTTCCCTTCTTTTGAGATCAAACAGTTTCAGGAAGGTCTTCCCTTCATCTACAAGGCGACGCTCGAAGTTCGCCCTGAGATCCCTGTGGAACAATATAAAGGATTGCAGGTGAGTGTTCCAAAGGAAGAGGTGACGGACCAGCAGGAGTCCGATGCCCTGGAGCAGCTCCGGGAGCGCGCAGGAAAGTGGATTTCCGTTGAGGGCCGCTCTGTTCAGGAGGGAGATCTGGCTGTTCTGGACTACAAGGGGACAGTGAACGGCGAGACATTTCCCGGCGGGGAAGGAGAAGGGCTCCAATTGGAGATCGTTCCCGACAAGAGCGTGTTCCCTGAGTTGACACAAGCTCTCATTGGAATGCTCCCGAACGAGAAGAAGGATATCAGGGCCGTTCTCCCAGCGCCATTCGGTCCCGATTGGGCCGGAAAAGAGGCCGATTTTGTCGCAACTCTCAAGGAGCTGAAGGAAAAGAGCCTGCCCCAGCTTGATGACGAGTTTGCAAGGGATCTCGGTGGATTCGAGACTCTTGAGGCACTGAAAGCCGAGGTTCGGCGACGCCTGGAAGCGGCCCTTCGAGAAAAGGAGCATTCCCATGTTGCAGTAAAATTGCTGGAACAATTGAGCCAATCCCTGGCTTTCCCACTGCCCGAGTCCCTTGTTCAGACCAGAAAGAATCAGATAGAAAAGGACTTGAACAGCTTCCTCGCCTCCCGGGGAATTCGGGCCGATACATACAAGGACGATGCCGCGAGATTGGAGGCTTTCAAGGAAGATATTCAAAAAGAAGCGGAAAAGAAAGTGAAAGAGGACCTCCTCCTGGACGAAATTGCGAAGCGGGAAGGACTTTCCGTGGCGAATGAGGATATCAATGCGGAACTGGTGCGGATATCCCAGGCAACAGGGCAGTCGCCTGCGCGTCTGGTTCAGTTTTTCGAGAGCCAGGGCACTTTCCCATATCTGGTGGATTCTCTTTTGAAAAAGAAAGCCCTCGATTTTCTGGTAAATCACGCAGAAATAAATCATGAAGAAGGAGTGAGCGCCACCTGATGCCTCTGTACGAATCTTCCTACACTTTCCGTCCTCAGGAGTTCCCGGTGATTTCTTCCGATTTCGCCGGTAGAGCCGGTTCCCGCGCTCAGCACCTGGTTCCCATGGTCGTTGAGCAGACCGCGCGAGGGGAGCGGGCTTATGATATTTATTCGCGTCTTCTCAAAGAGCGAATCGTTTTCGTTGGCGACGCGATTGATGATACGGTCGCGAATCTCATCATCGCCCAGCTTCTTTTTCTTGAGAAGGAAGACGCCGACAAGGATATTGACCTGTACATCAACAGTCCGGGCGGGTCTACCACCGCCGGATTAGCCATATATGACTGCATGCAATTGGTCAAACCCGATGTGGTTACCATCTGCATGGGGATGGGGGCCAGCGCTGCCGCCCTTCTCCTGGCTGGAGGATCTGCGGGTAAGCGCTTTGCTCTCCCCTACTCCAGAATTCTGATTCACCAGCCGTGGATCAAGGGTGTCGGGGGACAGGCCACCGATGTTGATATACACGCCAGGGAGATCATCAACACTCGGGCCACTCTGAACAAGATACTCGCCCAGCACACGGGCCAGCCTCTGGAAAAGATCGAGCGAGACACGGAGAGAGACTACTTCATGTCTTCCGGGGAGGCAAAAGAGTACGGTTTAATAGACAAGATCATTGACAAGGCCAGCCGGTAACGGAAACCAGTAAGGGAGTTGGTGTCGCAATGTTCAAGTTCGGCGACGAAAGAGGACAACTGAAATGCTCCTTCTGCGGCAAGAACCAGGATCAGGTCCGCAAGCTGATTGCTGGCCCGGGAGTCTACATCTGCGATGAGTGCGTGGAGCTTTGCAACGAGATCATCGAGGAGGAGCTTTATCGGCATACGGATGAAGCTTTTCGCCTTCGGAATGTTCCCAAACCCAAGGAGATCAACAACATCCTCAATCAATACGTGATCGGTCAGGAAAGAGCCAAAAAGATGCTCTCCGTCGCCGTTTACAACCATTACAAGAGAATCAATGTGGGCGTGGATACGGATGATGTGGATCTGCAGAAAAGCAATATTCTTATGATCGGCCCCACAGGTTGCGGCAAGACCTATCTCGCCCAGACCCTCGCCAAGATCCTGGACGTTCCCATCGCCCTTGCCGATGCCACGTCTCTGACGGAGGCCGGCTATGTGGGGGAGGATGTCGAGAACATTCTGCTCAAGCTCATTCAGGCTGCCGATTATGACGTAAAGCGCGCAGAGCGCGGCATCGTATACATAGACGAGATTGACAAGATCGCCCGAAAGTCGGAGAATCCGTCCATTACCCGGGACGTGTCCGGAGAAGGCGTGCAACAGGCCCTTCTGAAGATTCTCGAAGGAACCACCGCCAGCGTGCCTCCTCAGGGCGGGCGGAAGCATCCCCATCAGGAGTTCATCCAGATTGACACAACGAATGTCTTGTTCATTTGCGGCGGCGCCTTCGACGGCCTGGAGAAGATCATTGAGTCCCGTGTGTGCGATTCCTCCATGGGTTTCAGGGCCAACATCGAGCGGGACAAGGATAAAAAGCTGGGGAAAATCCTGCCACAGGTTCTCCCTGAAGATCTCCTGAAATTCGGTTTGATTCCGGAATTCATCGGCCGTCTCCCGATTGTGGTGACACTGGAGGCCCTGGATGAGGTGGCTCTCCGGAGGATACTCATCGAGCCGCGTAATGCCCTGGTGAAGCAATACCAGAAGCTTTTCGCCATGGACAGTGTGGAGCTTTCCTTCACGAAAGACGCCCTGACTTCCATTGCAAAAGAGGCACAGAAGCGAAAGACTGGCGCCAGAGCTCTACGGAGCATCATCGAGGAAGTCATGCTGAACATCATGTATGAAATCCCCTCATTGAATAATGTGCGAAAATGCATTGTCAATCCGGAAGTTATTGACAAGCATGTGGAGCCTACCCTTATTACGGTAAACGACGTCAAACGAGAAGCCTCGGCATAGGTTAGATGGCGCCGTCCTTCCTCTCATCCCTCCCGCCGCAGCTTCTTCTCTGGGCTCTAGTGGGGGGGGTGGTCTTACTCACCCTCGGGTTTATCGTGGGCGTTGCGGCCGCAAGCACCGGAAGAAGAGTCATCAGACGTGACACCACTGAGCTACCGAAGCTGCAGGAGCTTCAGGAAGCTCATTTGCGGAACATAGAGCTCCTCAAGGAAGAGAAGGCGCGTTTGCAAGAAGCCGCCAGGCAGCAAGTTCAACTTTTCAAATATATCTGCACGGTTCTTGAAGAAGAGCCCCTTCGCGCACGGATCATCCAGATCGCCCGTGAAAGAGTTCAGGTCCCGGTGGCCGCCTATTTTCAATTCGAGCCGGACTCACCAGGAGTCAAGCTCGCCGCACAGGAAGGGCTGTCTCCCTTTTCCTGCGCCCTCCTTCGGAACCTGTTGAGTGAGATGCCTTCACTTCGAACGTTTGCAAAACCTCTCACTCTCAAGAAGGGAGAGAAAGGATTCGGCGCCTTCGAGCAACTCGAGGAGCGAGTATCGGTAGTTCTGACCGTTCCCTTGCGCCACGAAGGAGAGATTCTGGGGTTTCTCTTCCTGGCAAGAACGCAGGCAGGGGCGCCCTTCTCTCCGGAAGAAGTGGATACTCTTCAGGAGCTTTCCGCGCCCATGTCCATGGCCCTCCACAATGCCAGAAGATTCGCACAGGCCAGGGGGCCGGCATGAGTCGAGCCAGGGAAAAGATCGCCATAGGTCGGGCCGCCCTGATCCTGGCCTGTTTCGTCGCTGCAATTCTGGCGCCCACAAAAGGTGCAAGCGCAACAAGGAGTCTCCTCCTGAACGGGGCTTTCGGCTACGTCGTTGCCTGGTGTTCCATTTTTTTCCTCACCCGATCCCTGAGTCCGATCCTTTGGATGCGGCTCATCTGGTCATTGGACTCGGCCTTTGCTCTTCTCCTTTTTTTTGCTTCAGGCGCTGGAAATAGTCCTTTTTTCATCCTTTTCTATCTTCTTGCCGTAACATCTGCAACGGAGAGGCACCCCGGCTGGGGCTGGGGCGGCATTCTTGCCCTTTCTGTCATTCCTCATTTCCTGGTCAAAGCTCCTCAAATTCCTCCTCTTGCCTTGAAGATTCTTCCAATCCTGCTGATCTATTATTTTTCCCGGGCACTTCTGGGTGAGATCGTGGAAAACATAGGCACCCACAAAGAAAAGGAATGGAAGGGACAACTGGACAAAGCGCTCAAGACTTCGCGCACTCAGGAGCTTCGAAAGACACAGTTGACCATGGAGCTGCACGATACAATCAGGGAGCTCCGGCTTGTCCACGAGTTGAGCCAGAAGATCGTATCCAATCTGGAGCTTGAAGAGGTCCTGCAACTTATTGTTCTGAAAAGCAGAGAGGAGATGCAGACCGAGATCGCCTTCCTGATGCTTGCTGAAGGGGATCTCCTTACCGTCAAGTACGCAAGGGGCATCACGGACGTGACCCGGGATATTTTGGGAACCCGGGTAGGCGTTGGTTTGCTGGGAGAGACATTCGTCAAGAGGATGCCCGTCTGCCTGAACAATCTGAAAGAGGCGTCCGGAACATCCGATTTTTGGGGAGCCACCGAGAGGTTCCGAAATCTTCTGGCAGTTCCCCTCATTCCCCCGCCTCGTGAGAAGTCCCCGGCAACATCGGGAGGAGAACCCATCGGACTGATCTGCCTGGCCAATCTCGCGGGCGGCGATTTCGGTGAAAAGCATGTTCAGTTTCTATCCATTCTGGGTGTAAGCGCCGCCATCGCCATCGAGAATGCCCGCCTCCTTCTTCAGCTTCAGAGAGCCTTCGATGAGACGATCACAGTCCTGGCGGCCGCCGTTGAAATCAGGGACAGCTATACTCACGTCATGCATACCCAGAATGTGAGCAAAGTGGCCGGCAGGATCGCAGCCGAGCTGGGGCTCCCTGAGCGGCAGATTCGGTCTGTGGAGCGGGGTGCGATTCTTCATGATGTGGGAAAAATCGCGGTACCTGACGAAATCCTCTTGAAGTCCGACAAGCTCAGTGACCAGGAGTGGGTTGTGATGCGGGACCACACGGTTCATGGGGGCAATAGCTTGAAGAATGTTTCCTTTTTCCACGAAATCGTACCCATGGTGGGAGGGCATCATGAGCGATATGACGGTAAGGGCTAT
>JACPDT010000195.1 GCA_016183865.1 Armatimonadota bacterium
TTCATTTTCGGTTTGCCAGGAGCCAGTCCAAACTCTTCTCTTCTGCGATCCATTGATTCAGTTGACGGGTAGCCAACTGCTGGCACGGGTCCATGGTGAGCCCTGTCTCCATGCTCGCTCGATACCACTCTGATGCGTCTCCGTATCGCCCGTCAAGGTGGGCCTTCAATCCCAGGAAATAGAGAACCTGGGCCTGATCTTGGGGGTTTTTGATTCTTCCGGCCATTTCCTGCTCTCCCGCCATGCCGAGAAAATAACGCCCCATTACCTCTGCATCGGTGTCGGAGTGTTTCTTGAAATATCCATGTATCTTCTGCCACGAGCGGTCACGAGTCGAACCGGATCTCAAGGCACTGATGGCTCTCGCAAGCCAGACCGCGTCCGATCCGTGCCCTTTTGGATTCTCGGGCAGGACCTCCCAGAGAAGCTCGCGTTTTTCCACATCCTCAGCAAACACTGCCAATACGTTTCGGTCGGATTCGGGACAAGTTTCCAACTGTTTTCGCATCCACTGCAGGGCCGCATCCTTGCCTTTCCATCTCTTGTAATAGACATACGCATCAGCCCAGATGCCTATCTGACTGATACCAGGAGCGCGAATTCTGGATTGCGTCTCAAAGGCGAACTGGTGGCAGCCCGCCTCGCTGGCTTCCTCGGCAATGGGGGAAAGAGCCCACCAGAATTGCTTTGGGTTGAACTTTTCTGCCTGAAGCGCCTCGATGGCGGCGGTTCCATCCCATTGGCGGTCTTTGAATATCTTGACAAATTGTGGGGCCACGTCAGTTTTCCAATCAACCTCGCCGAGTGGATGTTGCCAGGTATTGAGCAGGTGGGCGGCCTCCCTGTGCATTCCCTGCCTCCAGTAAATCTCCGCAGCCAGGGCCAGGTAACCTGGAGAGGTCGGGTATCTCTGGAGCACGGCCAGGGCCACGCGCTCGGCTTCGCTCGTCCTGCCCACGGCGTTCAGGAGAAGGGCATAAAATTGCATGGCCCCACCTTGCCAGCTTTCTGCGACCCTTTCCACTGCCTTCAGACCTTCCTGATACTTTCCATCGAACCAGTACATCCTGGCCAGTTGCGTGCGGGCGAAGATATATGGAAAGCCCGCTGACTCATCATTTCGGGCAAGCCATCTCTTGATTTGCTCCCTGGCCTTTTCGTGATTCGCAATGCTGTGGAGATGGTCTACGGAGTTTGCAACAAGCCGCCAGTTGTCCGGGTCCAGAGCGATGAATCTCTCGTATTGTCTTTGAATAGAATCGGATTTTACTTCTTTGTATTTTCTTAGAAATTTCAAGATCTGTATACCGTCCCATGAATTCAGATCCTGATCTCCCAGGAGAGCTTCCAGCCCCTTCCTGTTCCCCGTGAAATCGGCGTACCAGGCTTGACCTGCCACATTTATGGGGCTCTGGCATGTTACAAAAGAACCATATGTTTTTTCCAGCAGAGCCGGGTCGAGAAGCTGCTGGCCGGCGACTCCGCCCGCCTGCCATCTGTGGTCAGGCCTGGTATCCATCCGCCGGAAATAGTCCTTTGCCGTCTTCAGCATCTCGTGATCGCCTGCACTGTGGAACTCCTCGTATGCTTCAAAACTGCGGGCCAGGGGAAGACCTCCCAGGGATTTCAGTGAGGCAAAATCGTCCTCCAGGTCCGTCGCACGTGGCTCGGTCAAGTGCCGATACCATGTCTCGAAATCGCGTGCAAACCCCGGTTCGCCATGCCCGAGACCGGCTTGAAACTCCCGAGCCGCTTCCGCGGAGGCAAGCTGGTCGAGGAAATGGATTCCTATGGCTCTGAGCGCCGAGTAGAAATAGCCCCGGTAGTAAGCCTTGAGCATCTCTTTGTCCAGAAAAGGACCGTCTGCGGGAAATGTTGCTTTCTCCAGCGCCTTTTCGAAACGAGAGAGCATCTCCGGCGGAGGGGAAGCGAGAGATTTCCTGAGGTCGTCCCGATTCATTCCCATCGAAGAGGAATGGCCCACTTGCTTGAGTTCCTGCTGAAGAACCTCGGTCGCCAGGAGCCCCATGGCGACTGTTGTCTCAAATTTACACAATTCCAGGCCGGTCTTCAGGACCGGCAGGACTGCCGACCCTTCCTTTGCGTAGAATCTGCCCACCCAATTTCCCCAATCCCGTTCACGCTTTTGCTGGGCCATACTTTGCAAATACAGGTAGCGGGAGGCCGGGTCCGAGCCCTTGCGGGCGGCGACTTTTCCCAGAGCGCGATACTTGTTCGAGACGAAGAGCCTGAGAGGGTCCTCTTTTGGAAAAGAGCTGGCAAGCTTGTAGGCATGTCCATGGTAGCCCAGGGCGTGGGCCAACAGAGATTCTTCCCGCAGAGGCGGGACCGGATCGAGGACCTTGGAAACGGCCAGAAGGGCGAGCGCCCTGGCCCTGATGAGATCGGCGATCTCCATTTCGTCCATGCTTTGAGCGGTGAGAAAGACCAGTGCCTTTGCGCCTCCCCTCAAGACGCCCAGATCTCTTACCCCTTTTCTCCAATAGGAATTTGCGGAAAGAGCCGCCCTGATGGCATGGGGCGCCATAAATTTGTTCAAATCTGAAGCCAAATCCGGATGACCGGGCGACTTCAGAAGGACCCACTTCACTCTGCTCGTAGCGGATCCACCAGCGTCCGTCCCTGAACTGAGTTTCAACTTCTCCTTTTTTCTCCCCTGTGAGGACAAAGTGGATCTCACGAACAGCGGACAGGAACCGGCCGTCGGGTTTCAAGCGGTATGCTGCCCGCATGTCCTCCCTGGCCTTCAGTACCTTCTCCCACCCTGTCTTCCGGCTGTCCTTCTCCTTCGAGCCCCACGTTTTCGGCGAAAGCCCGACCGGCCCCGAGCATCCAAGGGAGAGAATGAATCCAAGCAAAACGGCGGCACTGAAGAGTTTACGCATATCCGATTCCTCCGATACCTTTTGTATGACGATTGAATACAAGTAATGGCAACAATACCACAAATGCACGGGAAGTCCTTCTGCCGGACAATCGGGGGAAGAAGTGAAACGACCGGTCGAAAACTCCTGGCGGGCAGGAAGGGGGGACGACGTGCCGGAAGATTCTTCTCCTGGAGGAGAAGCCCAATGGAGTTGGAGTTTTACGAGCTGGAAGAGAACATCCTTTGCTTCCTCGGGACCCGGGGCGACAGAGGGATCCTTCGAAGCCCTGGGGGAGGCCCCTGGGAATATCATCCTCCGGGAAGCCTGGCGCATGACAGCTTTCACCAACAGGTATACCGGAATTTCAAGGCCGACCTTCTTACTTCAAAGGGCCTCGAAGAGCGCGGCATCCTTTTGCCGGATACGGCAGCGTATGAGGGCAGTGTGCAGGGAGTGCGCTGGGAGGATAACTTCGAATCGGAAGTGGAGCTTCGCGAAGTCCCGCCCGGGCTTCGCCCGGAGCTTGGACGCGGAGACGGGGAACCCCTGGATGTGTATCTAGTGCTTCTTGAGGACGCCTATGAGACCGGTTTCGGCGATGGCCGCTATCTCTATCCTGTGGATGCCTTCCGGACGAAAGGCGAAGCCATGGAGGAAGTGAAGCGCATCGAGAGGGAAGAGGAAGACCCGGCAAAGCGGGAATGGTATCGCTATTCCCTCAAGCGAGTCCGGCTGACCCTGGATGAAGCAAGGCAAAGGGTTGTGGCGGACCTGGGGATCGAACCCTATGAGCACTACTCGATCAGGGATGTCCTCCGGCTTCTTGTATCTTCCCCCTAATTGCCGTTATGCGCCGCATAGGCTGCGCCCAGACTGCCGCCTGCTAACCCGCCGACCAGGCCGCCGCCTATGGCGCTTGCGGTCACGACCGCCGTCGAGGCTTTCAATGCACTTGAGACCGCCGCTCCGCCGACGGATCCCAGTCCGACACCAATGGCAAGCCCCAGAAGACCATAGATCATCATCTCGATGCCTTCACCGATGCCCCAGTCATCCTGCGCCTTAAGGCTCAATGCAAGGGTCTTGGGATCGAAGGCGGGTTCCTGTGAGGCCCTTTCAAGGGTGTCGCCCCCTCCGGAGGAAGGTGCGGGACCGGCGATTTGAAGGGAAGGCAGACTGGTTCCGCGATAGGGGAGAGGCATTTGGGAAGTTTGTGTGATCATGTCATTGACCCCCGATTACTCTCCCTCTGCATCTCAATTATAACCTGAGACAGATGAACAAATCCACCTCACGGGATGAACGGTTTGTGAAAATATCGCAGCCTAATACGTGCTGATCAGATCCACAACCCCAAGCTTCCTCGCAAAGTAGTCAATGATCGTGAAGATGAGAATGGACACGGCCAGACAGGCCCCGCTGATTCCGATAAGGATCAGAACCAGCTCCGTGTTTCCGATCCCGGAAAGACCCACCGTGTAGCTGTTGTCTGGCATGATGGACCGGCGGATGGCCTCCATCCAGTAGGTCACAGGGAGCCATTTGGCCAGAAACTGAAGCCATGCCGGGAGGATGGAGATGGGGAAGAGAATGCCTGAAAGAAAGTGAAACAGGCCGCTCACAGCCTCGCTGAAAAGGTGGTGGTGCATGGCCGTCAATCGCGAAATGGCGGCAAGAATCATCCCAAATGCCACGAAACCCATCATCCCCGCAAAGAAGGACACAAAGAGAAATGGAAGACCAGGATACCAAAAGTGAGAGTGACGGTGACCGCGATGGAGGTAACGGCGACCTTTGCGAGGCCCCGCCCGAAAAGGTACACATAGATGTTCATGGGAGAAATGTAAATGTATTTCAGGACTCGATAGTGCTCCCTGTCCGAATGGATCACCTGGCTGATTCCGTTGATGAGGGATCCTACAAACATGTAGAAAGCATTCCCCACAAACATGAAGACAAAGAGATCCCCATGGGTTTTCCCGCCTGTGATTACGAGGTACATGACGATGAGAATAAGTGTGGACGAAATGGGCTTCAGGAAAGCATACACCGCGAAGAGCCATGGTCTCGCCCAGTTGCTCTCCATCTGCCACCCGAGCCAGGCCGCATAGCGCAGAGCAGACCAGATTCTAAGGATCTCTTCCCTCATGCTCATTGCCATCGTAACGTAAGCCTGCCTTCCCGTTTCGCCAGGCGCTCCATGAAAGCCAGGAACCTTACGGCAAGCATGAAATACAGAATACCCAGGAGAGTCACAACCAGAAGCTCCGGTCCGGCAGGAAAAAAGCCGTGCCCCTCCGCCCCGGGAAAAAGAAGCTGACGCATGCCGTCAAGGCCGAGGGCAATGGGAATGATGGAAGCGGAAGCCGCTATCCAGAAACCAAGGGACTTTATGGGAAAATAGAAACCCGAGAGAAGATACACCGGCTCCTGGAGCATATTGGACATATGCCAGGCCTCCCGCCCATAGAGGAGAAAAAGTGAGCTTCCCATCATTCCAAGGGCATAGAGGGCCGCAAGGGTCGCAAAAAACATGGCAAGGGTCATGAAGGGCTGATCGAAATGAAATTTCACTCCAAAAACGACGGCGCCAAGGAGTACGGAGGAAATGGTCCTTATTGTGGTGACGTAGAAACCACCCAGTGCCATCCCCATCAAAATGGAGACACGGGAGATGGGGCTGATCAGAAAAAGCTCCAGATTGGCCGTCTCTTTCTCCCAGTACAACTGGGCCGCCATCCCCCAGAGAACATTGAGCCAATAGGCTGTCATGGCCCCCCCGAGAATCACATACCCGGTGAACTCCTGCGGCGCCTTCAGGCTGCGATACACGTAAACATAGGATGCCATCGAAAGAAGGGGAAGACAGACATCAAAAAAAATCCAACTGAGCTCCCGGTTTTGTCCCACTATGCGGACATAAGCCCTGGCCCATATGGCTCTAAGGTTTGATTCCAGAACAGGGAAGACTCTGTTCACAACACTCATTTTCCCAGCTCCCTGTGCCGATTCCTGCCGACAGAATCCCTGTAAATCCCCAGATAGTGCTTCCCGTATCTCGGATTGACGGTGTACCGTCTCTCCCCCTGCTTCTTGATGATGAAAATCCGGTCATGAAAAAAAAGCTCCCGGAGGATTCTCCGAAGGATCTCCTTGTGGGGCGCCTGCTCAATGGCGATATTCACGGACACCCCCTGAAGATGGGAATGATATCGTTCCTGCATCGAGCCTGGCGGACATTTCTCCAGAACGCGACTCTCAAGGGCAGCCGAAAGTGGAACAAGGAGACGGGGGTTTCCGGCCCTTTTGCGGTATTCCGTGGAAAGCTCGACCAGAAATCCCGCTGCCTCCGGGGTGAGGAGATAATTATACTTGAACCGGCTCTCCCTGTATCCAGGGGGGGCATTCTTCAAGACTCCGATCCCCGCATCCTTGACCACGGGAGGCAAGGAGACGAGCCGGCCAGCTTTGCGGGCTCTCGCGATCTCCTCTACGCTCTCGTATATCCGAAGACCCCTGCATTCGGCCACATCCCATTCGGCCTCGTATTTTCCGATGAGAGCCTTCAGGGTCTCTGGAGGCGCCAGAAGGGCGCCATAGGCGGCAGCTACCTTCCAGGGGTATATGTCCGACTCATCCCCAAGGGAATCGCCGCTGTTGTGAGGCCCTGAGACCTCGCCGAAGACGGTGCGAAGTCCGTTGAGCATGTCCCTGGAGCGGGAATCCTTCCACAAATGGACAAACTGAATATTGTGGTCGCTGATGGCGCCTGTGATCTCTTTTTGCTTCGCATCCTTGCCGAGAGAGATCCCTGTGTTCCGGTTCACATAGTCCCTTATTATGTCATTGTTGTTTGTGCCGCCGTTGTGGTAAGCGGAAACGGCAAGATCGTTCCGGCTTCCGTAATTTTCATAGAGCAGCTTCATATAGATTACGGCATCTTCCAGATTGCAGCGGGGAATTACCCTCTCATCCGCAACCTTCGCCGATTTCTTAAGCTTATTGTGCCTACCCGCCACATCATAGGCCTCCGCCTCTTTCTCCAGCTTCCGCCAGGTCTGCTCCAGGATGCCGATCTTCGAGGTCTCCCATAGCTTCCTATAGAATCCGGCCAGATTCCGGAGTTTCGCCACACGGGGAGCGTAGTATTCATGTGCCACGTTCACGGCCCCCCTGCTCAACTGGCCGATGCCCACACATTCAGCATACGATCTCCTGGCTATTCCTCCGGAGTTTTCCCAGGTGATGATCCCTTCCACCATGGAAGCAGGAACCTGGTGAAAGCCGGATAGCTCCTCAATCATCTCTCGGTATTTGTCGGTCACTCCCACATTGGCCGCCATATGATGGGTGCGGGTCGTATGGTAGACCACCCAGTGATAGGCGAGAATGGATTGCACAGCAAGAAGGCGGTCTTCTTTGGAATACTGTGGAAAAAGCCTGTTCACGGCATCCCAGGCTGTGCGAGTTTCCATGGTGGAGTACTTCCGCCTGTGATAGTAGGAAAGATACCCATCGCGTTTGATCTCCGCTATCTCGGCTTTGGTGAAATTGCCGGTCTTCACCCGGTTGAGGTTGTCCGATGACGATGCCTGGGAAACAAACGATGAGTAACGACATGAGGGAGAAAAAGACGCAATACACAGGGGCATTGCGGCGAGGAGAACCATCAAAATCGCGCCGGATAACCTCGTTCCTCCCAAAGCGGTCCCCTCCAGATTCCAACATCCTGATTCGGCCCGGTCCAGGGAAAACCCTGCCGGAGTCACCTGAATTGAGTCCAGCGGCTTGAGAGGGGTTTTGGCCGCAAGGCAAGAAGAGAAGACCTGACCTGTCTCCCAAAGGCGGGGAACTCAAGGGAGGGGTGGCGCCATGGCATTTACCTTTATAGGCATTTGTGTGATCTTGATTCTGGCAATTGTCGGATATCTCCGCGGGGCCCTGCGCATCCTGGCAGCCTTTCTGGCCCTCTTTCTGGCCGGACTTCTGGCCAAGCCTTTTTCCTTTCTTACCCTTTGGCTCGTAAAGGTCGCAAAGCTAGTTCCTCTTGTCCTGCAACAGCCCCTTGCCATGGTGACCGCAGGACTCCTATTGTTCGTACTTATTACTCTGGTCCTGGAGCACCCTATCAAGAAAAGGGAAGAAAAACGGAAGGCCGGCGGTCTGCCTGTCCGAACCCGATGGGAGCTGACGGGAGGCGCGGCTCTGGGCGCTCTTTGGGGCACTTGCCTGGTCCTCCTTGTTGCAACAGGAATCGAGCTTGTCGCCACTGTTGACCAAACGGTTCAAGATGCGCGGAAACTGGCTGTGGCCAAAACGAGTGACGGCAAAGGCATTACCATTACAACGGAACAAGTCCAGGAAAAGGGAGTCGTCAGGGAACAACCTGCAGTCGTGGGTCCTTTCGTCCCTCTCAAAGAAGAGCTTCACCGCTCCCTCTTCGGGTCTGCCGCGGAACGCCTCAATCCTGTCGACAAGAAAGCCCTGGATGTCCTGTCAAAGCTCACGATCGTGACAGGCGACCCCGCATTGACGCGACGACTTCAGAACCATCCTGCCGTCGTCCGATTGACTTCAGAGCCCAGGCTTCAGGCGTTGGCCAGGGATCCGGAAATTCAGCAAGCCATCCAGGCACAGCAGTTTGAGCTTTTGCTGAACAACCCAAAGATTGCGGAGCTGCTAAATGACAAAGAGCTTATGCGAAAGTTCAGGGGCCTGGATATCGAGGCCATCCTCCGAGAGGCGACATCCAAGAGCCCGTAAGTGTGTGTATTGACAATGTGGAGCTATAATGTGTATAATAAATGTGGAATTCCGCCTCAAATCGGGAAGTGATAGAAAATGAGAGTATCATCCAGAAAAGTCCACGTGCACCTCACTTTCCCTGTGGAGCTGACGAAGGAGATGAACACACTTATCGGACCAGGGAAACGCAGCGAATTTATCGCTGCCGCCACTGCAAGAGAGCTGGAGCGGATCAAACTGCTGAAAGCGCTGGAAGTATCTGCCGGCGCGTGGTCTCTTAAGAATCATCCTGATCTGCGAGACGCACGTGAGATTGCAATGGCCGTCCGAAAGCGGCGCAGGAAAGCGGAAATGAAAAGAAAAGGGGCCTCCATTGGCCGTCTATCTTCTTGACACGACGGAAGTCATTCGGTACCTGCGAAACATTCCAGAGACTGTGACCCGCATCAGGGATTTGGCCAGGAACGGGCACACCCTCGGCTGCACCTGCATCACAGTCGGTGAAGTCTACGCGGGGATGAAACCCCGCGAGAAAGAGAAAACCGACCTCCTTCTCGACAGCTTGTCATACTTCGAGCCGTCAAGGGAAACAGCCAAGGTGGCAGGGAAATGGGCACGGGAATACCAATCGAGAGGACTCAAACTCACGATCCTCGATACCCTCATCGCCGCTGTCGCTTATCAGGAGAAAGCGCTTCTCATCACCGACAACAAAAAAGACTTCCCGATGTCGGAAATTGAGTTCGCCTTCTGAAAAAGACAGATAAGAAAACCTGCGTCGCCCGAGGTTGCCGAATAAGGAGCGCGGTGCAGGAGGCTTTTCTCCTTATATGGAAAAACACATCTCATGAAAATCTTCGTTTGCGCAGATATGGAAGGGATTGCGGCTGTTTCCACTAGCCAGCAGGTTTCCTCGGGGTCACCCCAATTCGAGTGGGCCAGACGGCAGTTTACGGCCGAGGTGGCTTCTGCGGTGAAGGGGCTCACGGAGGCGGGGTCTCAGGAGATCTGGGTGGCGGATTCTCATGGTGACTGCTATGGCAATCTCATTCTGGAAGAGCTTCCCCCTGAGGTGAAGCTGGTGACCGGTCAACATTGTCTGCGCCCTTTGGGGCAGATGGAGGGAATGGATTCTTCTTTTGATGCAGCAATCCTCATCGGCTTCCACGCCCAGGCTGGAACCCGGGATGCCGTCCAGGATCATACCTTTCATCTCCTGAGCCTCAAGGTGAACGGCAGGGGGATGGGGGAGCTGGGGCTTTGTGCGGCACTGGCAGGCGCTTTCGAGGTTCCTGTCATTTTCGTTTCAGGAGATGAAGCGGCCGTCAGGGAAGCAAAGACGATGATCCCGGGAGTGCAGACGGTGGCGGTAAAAAAGGGGATCGGAAATGCCGTGGCTCTGTCCCTTCATCCCCAGGCCGCCTGCTCCAGGATCTATGAGAAGGTCAAAAAGGCTGTAGAAGGGGGAAAGGGCAAAAAGAGAGTCCGCCCTGTCCGCTTTCCAGGAAAAGTGGAGATGGAAATTCAATTCTATTCGACGACCGATGGAGATCTGGCTGAGCTGGTTCCAGGCACAAGGCGCCTGGATGCCAGGACTGTGTCCTATCGGGCGAAGGACATACGGGAAGCATACCGGGCTTTTCGTGCCGCAACATTACTGGCAGCTTATTCACATTATCGTTAGGAGGTCAACTCATGAATCCAGTCACAGAGATGCCCAAACAGACGACAGGGGGAGAGAGCCTTGCAAAGATTTCCCGAGTCGGAGTCGTGGGCGCAGGGACGATGGGAAACGGCATAGCCCAGGTGTTCGCGCAGAGCGGCTTTCCCGTTGTCCTTCAGGATCGCACCATGGAGATGGCTCAAGGGGGATTCTCCAGAATCGAGAAAAACCTTGCCAGGGGTGTGGAGAAAGGAAAGGTCACCGAAGAGGAGAAAACAGCAACCCTCTCGCGAATCCAATGTACGGCCATGCTTTCCGACCTCGCCGATTGCGACCTGGTTGTGGAAGCTGTCTACGAAGATCCCGCAGTCAAGAAACAGGTCTTCCCGGAGCTCGACCGCCTAACGAAAGGGCACACAGTCCTGGCTTCCAATACCTCGGCGATTTCCATCACAGAGCTCGCGGCGGCCACAAAGCGTCCCGGCAAGGTGTTAGGAATGCATTTCATGAACCCGGTTCCTCTGATGAAGCTGGTGGAAATCATCAGGGGCCTGGAGACCGCCGATACCGCTGTTGTAGCGATTCTGGATCTCTGCAGGAAACTCGGAAAAGTGCCTGTGGAGGCTCAGGACTTCCCCGGCTTCATCTCCAATCGAATCCTGATGCCCATGATCAATGAGGCGATCTATGCGCTCATGGAAGGGGTCGGAACCCGCGAGGGAATTGACACTGTGATGAAACTTGGCATGAACCACCCCATGGGGCCGCTGGAGCTGGCCGATTTCATCGGTCTGGATGTCTGTCTGGCCATCATGGAGGTCCTGTACGAAGGGTTTTGTGATACCAAATACCGCCCTTGTCCCCTTTTGCGGAAACTGGTGAAAGCCGGTCATCTGGGGAAAAAGACGGGGCGAGGGTTCTATTCGTATTAGTGAAGGCAAGGAGAGGAGAGCATGATACAAGCAGTTGATTCCTTGAGGACGGAAGAGGCCATTCCCGAATACCGCTACCTGATGGATGGTCATTGGACCAGGTCACAGAGCGGAAGAACGATTGACTTGAAATCACCCCTCGATGACGCGGTTGTCGGGCGCATTCAGGCCATGACCGTAGAGGAGGTGGACAGGGCCTGCAAGAGCTGCTCTCAGGCGTGGCCGAAGTGGAACGAGAAAACCGTGGATGAGCGCGCCCAGGTCCTCCATCGGGCGGCTGATCTGATGAGCGAAAACAAGGATCTCCTGCGGGATCTTCTCATCAGGGAGGTTGCCAAGAACAGAAAAGAAGCGGAAGACGAAGTGCTGCGAACTGCTGCCCTGATTCACTATTTCGCGGAAGAGGGGCGAAGGTATTATGGGGAAGTCATATTCGGGGACTCCTTTCCGGGATACAAGAAAGACAAGATGGCCCTTGTATACCGTGAGCCATGGGGAGTCGTTCTGGCCATTTCGCCTTTCAACTATCCGTTGAATCTGTCTGCATCCAAGATCGCCCCGGCTCTGATTACGGGTAATTCGGTGCTCTTCAAACCGGCCCAATTGGGCGCCATCTCCGCTCTCCACATGTCCGACATGTTCCTTAAGGCAGGGGTCCCCCCTGGGGTCCTGAATGTAATCACCGGGTCCAGCAAAGAACTGGGAGATCCCCTTGTGTGTCATCCCGATATCGGCATGATCGCATTTACAGGCGGAACCAAGACTGGATACCATATCGCCAAAGTGGCGGCAATTGTCCCTATGATGCTGGAGCTGGGTGGCAAGGATGCGGCGATTGTCCTCTCCGACTGCGATCTGCCTTTCACGGCCAAACAGATCGTGTCAGGCGCTTTCTCCTATTCGGGACAAAGGTGTACGGCTGTGAAACGTATCCTTGTGGAAGAGAGCTTCGCAGACACTTTGATCGAGGCAGTTCTGCCCCTGGTGAAGGCCCTTAAGCTGGGGGATCCCAGGGAGCAAGGCATGGATCTGGGACCGGTTGTAAGTGACGAAACGGCAAAATATGTCCAGGCCCTCATTGATGACGCATTGGGAAAGGGCGCCAGGCTCCTTTGCGGAAATGAGAGCAAAGGACGCTATATGTCGCCAACAGTTCTGGATCGCGTGACGGAAGAGATGAGCGTCGCATGGGAAGAGCCTTTCGGGCCGGTTCTCCCGATTCTGCGGGTAAGCCACCTCGATGAGGCCATTCGGATTGCCAATAAGTCGGAATACGGCCTTCAATCTTCTGTCTTTACGCAGGATGTGGACAAGGCGATGAAAGCTGCCAGGAAGCTGGAAGTGGGCTCAGTTCAGATCAATGGAAAGGATTCCAGGGGACCGGATCATTTCCCCTTCCTTGGCTGGAAGGCTTCCGGCATGGGGACTCAAGGCGTTCACTACAGCATCACAGCCATGACCCGGACCAAATCCGTTGTTCTGAATCTGCGGGATTGATTCAAGATTCTCCCACGGTTTCGGCCGCCTGGAGACCCCGAATGAGGGCCTCCTCGAAGCTTGGCACACCCAGGTTGTTACCCGCAAAGAGAATCTTGCCATGAGGCTCTCTGAGCCTTTCTCCCTGCTCGGTGATCTGGCCGGGCTTCGTTATATGGATGGATTGGGGCCATCGGAATGACTCCACATCAATCCATTTCTGCTCTTTCATCTTCGGGAAGAGTCGCTCCAGATCGGAGAGCGCCTCCTGTCCGAATTTTCGCACATCCTTTTCATCCATTTTCCCGTTCCAGTACTTTTTCGGCAAAGGCTGGTACACGGTCAGGATCCCTTCACCTTCACGGGAACCCGGTATGGTGAATGCCTTCGTTTCCTGCCAGCGCGTCACAATCACATCCGTGAAGGACACGTCCTTTACCCAGGTATCGTAGGACTTGTCAAAAACCTGCTCCGGTGTAAAAACATTGTGGACAATGTAATTGCAATGCTCTATGGAATTGAAAAGGTTCTTCCTGGATTCGGGCAGATCCTTGATGACTCGGGAAGCCGCCGACAGGGGAAGGGCCATGATGACCTGTTTCGCCAGAACGGAATGGTTCTTCCCGTCCTTGTTGTAACGAACCTCAACAAGACCATCCTCTCTGTTGTGAACATCATAAACAAGAGATCCTGATTGTATGAGATTCGGATTCTTTTCACGGATCTTCCTGTCCAGTTGTTCCGATACGCCTCCTGTACCTCCCTTGAAGGCATAGCGCGGCCCGATCTCGTCTCGATAGAAATTCAGAAAAGCCATCGCAGAAATCTGATCTGTCGGCGCCCCAAGAGCGGAGCGGCAATAGAGGTCCAAAAATGTCTTCACTCTGGGCCCAAAGGGCTTGAGCAACTGGGCCGCACTGATCTTGTCCAGCATTTTTACCTTATCTGATTCCTCCTCAAAAGGGGTGCCCCCGATCATCTCCGCTTTGCTGAGCAATTCCAGAAAATGCTTGAACCTGCCGAACTCGGGCGGAAGCTCCTGGAGCCCCGTTCCCCAGACTTCCTCCACGAGTCTGCCGTCAGCCAGATAACTGTCTATGGGTTCCGGAATTTCCACTTTTTCGGGATCCCCAAGACCTATTTCCCGGTAAAAGTCCAGGAGCTCACCCTCGGGCTTCGTGAAATAGGCCGCCCCCTGGGCATAGGTCACTCCGTCCCTTTGCCCCTGCATTGCAAGCCCCCCGGCTGTGTCCATCCATTCAAGAAGAAGGGTATTCTTGTCGCTCAGCTTCCAGGCAGCCGACAGACCGGACAGGCCGCCCCCCACGATCACCACATCCAGAGGCGGGTCGGTCGGAACCGGAACATGGTCGGGAATGTTGGGCACTTCGTTCGGTCTTCCGAGAACTTTGAAGTGAATCTCAACTTTATCTGCAGTCCTTTTTTCCGGGAATTCTCCGTGCTCTCCGGGCCTCTGTGGTGAATTCTCGTCGGTATTTCCCCGAATTTGAAACCCGGAAAACGTGCCAGGCTGGTTGCGGACAAGCACGATGTTCGCCGTCCCTTCCACTTCTGCAGTCTCTACTTGATTCCCATTAAATCATCCCACGGGGTGACAATCAAGTTCCAAGTGGGTTCCAAGGACAATGGAGAGGGCCGGTGGTAAGATCAACGGGGCGTGTACGTGGGCACAGGGACTCCCCTGTTTCGGTTGTATACGCACTGATAGATGCAGTAGCTGTTCTCGTACTTCGTGCCATGGATGGCATAGGCGGTGGCAGTGCAGCCGCAGCGACATTCCTTGACATGTTTGCAGGTCCGACAAAAACCCTTTACTTTACCGAGATGAAACTTCCGGTTATATGAAAACCCGTCCGGGTTCTCCCAGATTTCCCTGAGAGATTTTTTCCTGATATTTCCCTCCACAAAAGGGTTATTCTCCATAAACTCAGGGCACTGGGAAAGACATCCTTTGATATTCCCATTCGCCTCGATGCCGATGGAGAGAATGCCCGCAAAACAGCCTCTCCACGGGCTGTTTCGGAGCTCCCGCTCAAGGGAAGTGAAAAACCCGATATTGTCTCCTGGATAAATGTTCATCGAGCAGGTCCTGCGCTTTGCCACCATGAACCTGGCGATACCCTCCAGATCGGCAGGTTGAGGCATATCCTCATTGGACCGCATCCTTCCTTCCCCGATGATCAATTGAATTTGCCAGGACTTCACACCCGCGACTGAGAGGATCTCATAGATCTCCGGGAGCTCTGACAGATTTCTCTTTGAGACCGATGTTACCGCTGCGGTGTAAACACCCATTTCCCGAAGTACCCTGAATCCCTCCAGGACCCTGTCGAACGAGCGGGGGACCCTTCTTATGTAATTGTGGGTTTCTCTTGTGCCGTCAAGGCTGATGGCG
>JACPDT010000200.1 GCA_016183865.1 Armatimonadota bacterium
AACGGCTTGTCGAGGGCGGTAGAGCGGCTCGGCTGCCGGAGTTGAGGGATTCCCGCGTGACTCAAGGTCTTGTGCTGGGCATGTTTGGACTGGCCAAAGTACATGGCGCAAACGCGGGAGTGGCATCCAGTAACGAGCGGCTCGAGAGATTCTACAGAAGGTACGGCTGGGAAACAATGACAGGCATTCCCAAGAGAATCTACCCGAAGATCAATGTTCCTTCCGTGCCCCTTTTCTTTGAATTCGAGAAAATGACCGGACAGAGCATCATGTATGCCCGTCTTTTCAAGGAGAGCCTGGAGAAACAAGGAAGCTTCTGTCTCTGCAAAGATCAGGAATGCCTCAAGAGGGGAGGGTATCTGAGCCCTTCCCCTTATCATCTATGCCCGAGAATGCTCAACCTCTCCCGGCACTGAGAATGGATGACACCAGGTCCTGGATCTCCTCGGAGGGCTCTTCTGCAAACTCTCTTGCCAGATGAGTTCTCAGGGATTCATAGACCTGTATGGTTTCCGTGATCGCGCCATCACCGGCAAGCTGTTTGATGACATACTGGGCTGCAGGCTCATTTCCCGGGTCATTGGCCAGGATTCTCCTGTGGCAGCTCAGGGCCGCCGCTTTGTCCGATTTCTTTTCATGAATGGAGGACAGGCATTTCAAGACATCATGATACAGATTTTGGAGCCTCTGGCGATGAGCGACAACCCAGTCATCATAAACGTTCCCGGCAAGGAAATCGCCTACATAAAGATCCACGGCCCGCTGAAGATATTCCATCCCTGTCTCAGGATCCTTGGCCGCCTTTTTCAAGCCCTTTTCCGCCCATGATGTAAATTCCACATGATCGCACCAGCATTCGGGGGAATCGGTCTCAAGGATATATCCCCCCCCTGAGACTCTGCGAAGGAAAGGAACATCCCCCGGCCGCGAGCCCAGGGGATTCATGACTCTCCGGAGATAGTGGATATAGTTGCAAAGGGTCTTTTTTGACTGATCCAAAGGAGAGCTGGGCCAGAAGATTTCCATAAGCTGATCCACATATACGACATGACCGGCCTGGGCCACCAGATATTTGAAAAGCTCCACCACCTTGGACCTGGCGCCCCATTCCTGATGGGCCAGGAGCAACCCATTCCTGTATGCCTGAAATCTCCCGAAAGTAAAGACTTTGATATTCAGCCTTGCCGCAGGCTCTTTCAGGAGAATGGCCCGAACTGCTTTTCTCACTTTCGGCACGGCATCTTTCTGCCCCTTTGTCAGAGCCACCCGGGCGCTCGTTTCATCAAAAAGGGAGAGAAGCTCAAAACAGGCGGAACGGTATTTACCCGTCTCATTCTCCTCCGTACCGGCCACAAGCTCGGGGACCACCCGGGACCCGATCCGACGGACAATCGCCTTTGCGAACTCTTTTTCCAGATTCCAGGCAACCGCCATGATGCAAAGACAAAGAGGGCCTGTGCCGACCCTGGCCGGCCAGGAAGCCCTGTTTGTCCAGAAGGTCATGTACCTGTTCTCCTGTGTGAGGACAAGGGCCCGCTCCAGGTGAGATTTTGCCTTATCCGTCTCCCTGGACTCGACATAAAAGGAAGCCAGATGATAATGGCTCTTCATTTGCCAGTATTTCATGCTCCCCTTTTCCGCAATTCTCAAGGCCTCCAAAATGGCGGCCTCTCCTCCCTTTTTGTCCCCTGTTTTCAGGAGAACCTGACCAAAGGCCAGGAAGGCGGAAGGTGCAAAAAAGCCCTTTCCCCTCACATTGCAGAAATCCACAGCCTTCTGGGCTGCCGCCAGAGCCAGTCTCTCCTGGCCGTCATCCAGGAGAATGAGAGCTTCCGCGGCGAGGGTCCAGCAGCCGAACTGAGCGGGGAGCGTTTCACAGTCAATCTCTTCCAGATACTCTCTCGCCTGATCCAGATCATGAAGCTCAAGATGGGTAGTCGCCATGAGCATGCGGAATCCCTGAGCCACAAAGGAGCTGCGGATCTCTTTTGCGGACCGGAGCACTGTCTCACCGATCGCCTTTGCTTCAAGGAGATCTCCCGCAAAAAGAACCACCGTCATCTTGTTCAGCAGAAGCTGATACCGGTCCACGTCCCTTCCTGTCTTCTGGGAGCACAGTATGCCCTCATTTAAGACCTTCAGGGCCTCATCGAAGTCCCCCCTGCCGAAATGGAACAGGATGCCGGAGGTCATGGAAGCGGTTATCAGGTCTTCGGCGCTCCCGGACTTCCGGGCAAGGCGGTGGCCTTCCTCGATCAGGCTGTATCCCCTGGACCAGTCCGATCCTGAGTCCACAAGGCTGGACCCGAGCCAGAGGTGCAGCCTTGGCAGGGCGGTGAGACCCGATTCTCTTGCCTGGGCCAGGGCCTCCTCACAAGCCTGGAGCATTTTCACCGAATCCCCATATTTTGCGTAACAGGTGGCCAGGTGCTCCAGGGCCTCCACAACCCGGGGACCGTTCCTGGATTTCCGAAAATGTGCCAGGCCCCTTTGATACTCCTCTGTGGCCTCAACCCATTCGCCCTTGTGTTCCGCGATCTGACCGAGGAAGAGGTGGAAAAGGGGCGATTCTTCCCTGTACCCGGCGGGAAGGGCCGCGATCCAGTGGTGCAATTGCCTCACCTGACCCTTCTGGATCATCTCCGCCCCGAGATCCACAAGGAGCCTGGAAGCATGGGCATAGTCCTGCCCTGCCAGATAGTGGCCGATGGCCTCCTCCTTCGTGTCCCCTTTTTCAAGACAGGATGCGGCAGCCAAGTGCAGGGGCTTGACCTTCTCCGGGTCCTCTTCCTGCAATTTATTGGAAAGGAACTCACCGAAAAGGTGATGATACCGATAATATCTCTTCTCATCATCCAGGGGAATGACAAAAAGATTCTTGCCTACAACCTGTTGAAAAATCTGATCACTATCGGACATGCCGGTCACCGTCCGGACAAGAGGCATGTCGAACTGAGACAGGATGGAAGTCATTTTCAGGAATTGCTGCACTTCCCGAGGCTGCTGGTGAAGGATTTCCGCTGCCAGGTACTCGTAGACAAAGTTTCGAAAGCTTCCCAGAACGCGCAGAGTCTGCTCAAATTCTCCCGATGACTTCTCCCTGAGGGCCTGATAGACGAGTTGAAGGGCGGTGACCCAGCCTTCGGTCCGGTGGTACAAGAAATCCACCTGGGGCTCGGTAAGATTGAACTTCCAAACCTCCTCAAAAAGGGCTTTCACCTCATCCCGGGTGAAAAGAAGCTCTTCCCGCGGAATCGTCTGGAGAAGCCCCTTGGCCCTCAAATAAGGCAAATCCAGAAGAGGCTCCTCCCGGGAGGCCACAATGAAACGAAACCGGGGAGGGGCATTCCGAACAAAATATTTCATAAGCTCCATGACTTCCGGGCTTCCGGTCACGTACTGGAAGTCGTCCAGAACAAAGAGAAGGGTGTGGCGGTATGTGGCGCCGTCGTTGACGAGCTCGGCGAGAATCTTGGACCAGTCCGCGGAAATGTTCTCAGATTTCTCCAGGGCCTTTCTCGCGTTTTTGGGGAAATCGGGGAAAGTGCGCTCAACCCCTGTGAGGAGATAGGTCAAAAAGACCTGAAGGTCCTGGTCCGATTCGCCGAGGGAATACCAGATGGGAGGCTGGGGGAGGGAGCGGACATAGTCGAATAGAAGACTGGTCTTGCCGGTGCCCGCCTCTCCCCATAAGATCACAAGGCGGGGACCGTAAAGGGTCGTAAATTTCTCGATCAAACGTTCTCGTCTCAAGAGATTTTCGGAAACAACAGATGGAAAAAGTTTCGTCAGAACCAGGTAAGATGTTTCTGTCACCATTCGGTTTACTCCCTCCCCAGTAAATGAAAGCATATTTTTTCCACAGGACTCACCAAAATCATCGGGTCCTCAAAACCGCTCCCCATGCCTGATCTACAAAGTACCCAATACCAAAAAATTAGATCCCCTGCGCCTTGCCGCGACTTGTCGAATTACATGGGGATTTTTTGAGGACAAGGGCATGATATAGTTATTCTATCATCTTTGGAGGAGTCTGTCCAGTATCCAAAGGTGTATTTTTCCCTTGCCCGAAGGTCTCTTGACCGGGGCAGGGAAATCCGCTGATCCTGGAGGGATTGCCGTGTTCAGGAGCATGAGATGGCAGATCACCGCAATTCTGCTTGCATGGGGATTTATTTGCTTCTGGGGATTTTTCCTTTATTTCCTGCTCGCCTCTGAGAATCTGCGAGAATCCCCTGCCTTGACTTCCACTTTCTTGTGGTTTGTCGGGGGAGGTGTCATTACGCTTCTCCTCCTGGGGCTCCTCGGTTTCCTGATCTCCGGAAAGATCGTCCGGCCATTGGTGGAGCTTGCAAAATCGTCCTCTCTTTCGGCTGAAGGCCCGTCCGGGGAAAATACGGATCAACCCTCTTCTTTTCTTGAAGTTGAGCAATTGCGTGACAGTTTCCTTTCGACATTGAACAAGGGTCGGGAACGGATCGCAAAACTCCAGAGGAGAAACCGGAAAATGAAGAGGACGAACCGCCGCCTGACCCGTCAGAACCGCATGAAAGCGCATTTCGTTGGGGCCATGAGCCATGAGCTGAGAAACCCTCTCCATACAGCCCTGGGATTTCTGGATCTCCTTCGGGATGAATGTTATGGACCCCTGAATCCCAAGCAGAGAGACTATGTGGAAGAAATCCTGGAAAACTCTTCTTTTCTCCTGAAGCTCATTGAGAATATCCTGGATCTTTCCAAGGTGGAGGCGGGGAAGAGCAGGATCTACCCCGAGGCTTTCCTACTCCCAGATTTTCTTGAGGAAATGCTGCATGTCGTGAAGGCTCTGGCCATAAAGAAAACGATCCGACTGACGGTTTCCACGGAAGGGTGGATCCCTCCGATGTATTCGGACAAGATGAAGTTGAAACAGATTCTTTACAACCTCCTCACGAATGCCATCGCCTATACTCCATACCATGGCGAGATAAACGTCCACTCAAGGAGCATCGGTGAGGAGGCGGAGATCCTGGTATCGGACACCGGAATCGGAATCGCAAAAGCGGATCAGGATCGAATCTTCGGGGCCTTTCACAGGGTTCATAACAAGGAGAATGAAACCCAAAAGGGGGCGGGCCTGGGACTTTATCTGACCCGCCAATTTCTGGAAATGCAAAAAGGAACAATCCGTGTGAAATCGGAGCCCGGTAAGGGCAGCTTGTTCATTATCCGCCTTCCTCTTCGCTCGGAAGTGGAGGTGGATGTCCCTTCAGGCCGGGTCAGGACGGAAAACTCAGGGGGACCTTCGACGACCGGGTCCGTCCCAGACTCGAAACAGGAAGGGGAAAACGCCTGCAAAAACTAATAAGAAGGGCAACAGTCATCGAAAGGAATGATCTCCGTGCCGCAAGACCCTACCGATCCTGAGCGGGTCAAGGAGCTGATCCGGAAATACTATCCGCAGGAAAAAGCCTCAGAGCCTGTTGTGCTTTCCAGGGCACCCCGGGATCCGCGTACCTTCATGAAAGAAGAGGAAAAACGGACAATCCTCATTGTGGATGATTTTCCCCAGGCCAGATCCTTGTATCACGACAGCCTTGAAGCCGGCGGCTACCGGCCCTTGACCGCGGCAAGCGGGGAAGAGGCTCTCACAGTGCTGAGCGCCACACGGGTGGATCTGGTACTGCTGGATTACGACCTTCCCGACATGGACGGGATCGCCATTCTTCGAAGGATTCGCAAGAGCCAAAACCCTGTACCGGTTCTGATGATTACCGGAAGCGATCGCCGTGAAATCGTGGAAGAAGCGGTGAGGGCGGGGGCTTCCGGATATCTGGTCAAACCTGTGAAACTGGATGAGCTGATGAGCCGGATCAGTCGCACCCTCGCGGAGCCCGCCCAAAGGGAAAAGCCGCCATTGGCGTGAAGAGAAGGGCGCCTGGGAAAGGATGCTCAGGTAGGATTGGTGTCGGGGGTCACTTCGGCTTCATCGCCGGAAACAGGATCACATCCCGTATGCTGGGGCTTCCTGTAAGAAGCATCACAAGCCGATCTATCCCGATTCCCATTCCTCCTGTTGGGGGCATGCCGTACTCCAGTGCCTGGACATAGTCTGAATCCATCATATGGGCCTCCACATCTCCGTGCTCCCGCAAGGAAACCTGGGACAAGAAGCGCTCGTACTGATCGGCAGGGTCATTCAGCTCGGAAAAGGCATTGGCCATCTCGGAATTCATGATGAACAGCTCGAAGCGATACGTGAGATCAGGGTCATCTTCCCTTCGCTTGGCAAGAGGAGAAAGCTCGATGGGGTAATCCAGGACGAAAGTGGGTTGTATGAGGTGAGGCTCAACCACGGCTTCGAAAATCTTGTCCATGAGGTGCCCCACCCCCGCGCCTTCTTCCACTTCCACCCCGAGACCTGCGGCCGCTTTCCTTGCTCCCTGGAGATTCCTGAGATCGGCGAGGGATATTCCCCCATGCTCTCTCAGGGCATCCTCAAAACGAACCCTTGGGAATGGAGGACAAAGGTTAATGACCTGATCCCCGTATTGAACCGTCTGGACGCCGAGGGTTGAGGAGGCCAGGTGTTCGATGAGATCCTCCGCCAGACTCATCATGTCCTCATAATCGGCGAAAGCCTGGTAGAGCTCCAGGAGCGTGTATTCCGGATTGTGTCGAGTGGAGATACCCTCGTTTCGAAAGACGCGACCGATTTCGTACACCTGCTCCAATCCGCCTACAATGCATCTCTTCAGGTGAAGCTCTGTGGCAATTCGCAGGTACATGTCCAGATCGAGGGCATTGTGATGAGTGACAAACGGACGGGCTGTGGCGCCGCCCGCAACGGTACCCATGCAGGGGGTCTCCACCTCGTAAAAGCCGCGCCCGTCAAGGAACTCACGAACGGCCCTCACGGCGCGGCTGCGAAGGAGAAAAGCCTTCCGCACTTCCGGATTCATGAGGAGATCCAGGTATCGTCGCCTATAGCGGATCTCCACATCCTTGAGTCCGTGCCATTTCTCGGGAAGAGGACGCAGAGTCTTGGCCAGAAAGGAGCAGTCCTCCACAAGCACCGTCAGCTCCCCTCTCCGGGTTCGAAAGGGCTTTCCCACGACCCCGAGCCAGTCTCCCAGATCGAAATGGCTCAAGAGGTCGTATCGGTCGCCAAGTACATCAAGCTTGAAGTAGACCTGAATTTTCCCTTCCATATCCACGAGATCCGCGAATGTCGCTTTCCCATGCCCCCTGCGCGCCATCAATCTTCCCGCAACACGAACCTGCTCTTCCCCGTGGGAGTCGGGCGCAAGCTGTTCGAACCGGGAGATCACCTGGGAGATCGTATGAGTTCTTTCAAAACGCCTCCCATAAGGGGCGATGCCCTTTGCCCGCAAAGCCTCAAGGTTCGCAATCCGTTCTTTCTCTTGCTCCGTTCGATTTTCGGCGATGATCATAGTCGGTCAAACCACCCTCCTTATCTCTTATCCAGGTCTCGCAAGGCGCTTTGCACGAAGTCCCTGTCCTCCTGGGAAGGCGCCAGGGGCAATGCCTCCCGGTACGCCTTTCCGGCCTCCTCCTTGCGCCCCTTCTTGTGCAGTGTGGTCGCGAGCTCCACTCGGGCATCAAAGTCGCTCGGATTCAGCACCACGGCTCTCTGAAACTGATCTATTGCGTCATCGAGGCGATTCTGCTTTCTGTACGCCATGCCCAGATTATAGTAGGCCAGTGTAAATCGGGGGTCCAGCTCCTGGGCCCGCTTGTAGGACTCAATCGCCCCATCCAACTGCCCCCGCTCCGCAAGGGCAAGGCCCAGATTGTTGTGAGCCTTCACATACTTCGGATCACCGGAAATGGCATTCCTGAAATGCTCGATCGCCTTATCCACCTGCTGTTTTTCGAAATAGATGCAACCAAGATTATAAGAGGCCATGGGATTTTTCGAATTTTGTTTCAACACCTTCTGATAAACTTCAATGGCCCTGTCTTCTTTGCCCATCTTCTTGCACGTAAGGGCCAGATAATTATGGAACTCATCCTTTGTGCCGTCAAGCTGAATGGCTTTCTCGAACTGGTTCAGAGCCTTTTCCATGTCTTCTTTGCCCAGATAAGCCCTGCCAAGGTAGAAATAGGAGTAGGCGTAGCTCGGATTTCTCTGGAGGGCCTTCTTCAGAAGGGCGATTCCCTCGTCGTAACGGCCCAGATCCGAATAGGACGATCCAAGATTGTAGTAACCCTTGTAGGAGTCGGGCTCCAGGTCAATGATTCTCTGGTAGTGGGCGCAGGCCTTCTCATACTCCTTGCGGTTGAAGTAAAGGTTTCCAATATTCCCATGGGCCTTGGTCTGGGACGGATCTATGGCCAGAATCATCCGGTACTCTTCGATGGCTTCGGCAACCTGTCCCAATTGCTCATAAGCCAGAGCCAGATTGAATCTGGCTTCCAGAAAGTTTCCGTCCAGGGCCACGGCTTTCTTGAGAAACCGGCAGGCAGGCTCATATTTCCCTTCCATGGCGTAAACCAGCGCCAGATTGTTCAAGGTCTTCTTGGATTTTGGATCAGAGGCGAGGGCGAGCTCGTATTCTTCCCTGGCTTTCTTGAGCTGGCTCTGATTCAGGTAGATGTTGCCGAGAAAGTGGTGGGCCTGAGCGATGTCCTGGTTTTTGGAAACGGCTTCCTTGAAAGCCTTGATCGCCAGATCATATTTTCCGCTCTTATAAAGCTCCACTCCCCTGTGAAAAGGGCGCTCAGGAGCGGCCCAAATCGCGCCCGTCAGGAGCACACACAAGAAAGATCCCAGCAAGAACGGCACGAAATGCCTACTCACAAACAAATCCCTTCCCCGCCCTTTCCGTCTTCTCCCCGCCCGTGGGAAGGCCGATATTCCGGAACAAGTTCTTGCAAAAAGGCCACGATCCCTTCCCTGTTCCTGGAGGGGTTGCCGTCAAGAAACCCGGAGAGCCTTGCCGCCAGGTCGGGCGGGGCGCCCTGGCCCTCGATTCGGAGGAGTTTGGGCACTTCGGTGGGGACGGCTTCCTCCGAGTCGGAGAAAAGCTCCTCTTTCAGCTTTTCACCAGGGCGCAACCCCGTGAACTCGATCCGCATGTCCCGGTCCGGGTCGAAACCGGAGAGACGTATCATGTTCCTGGCCAGATCCAGAATCTTGACGGGATGTCCCATGTCCAGGACGAAGACTTCCCCGCCGGAGCCGATGGCGGCGGCCTGAATCACCAACTGCACCGCTTCAGGGATGGTCATAAAGAAGCGAGCCATATCGGGATGGGTCACCGTCAGGGGACCTCCCATCTCAATCTGTTTCCTGAAGGTGGGAACCACGCTTCCCCTTGAATCCAAAACGTTTCCGAAGCGAACCGTCACAAACCGGGTGCCGGAATGGGGCGCCGCACACAGCACGACTTGCTCGGCCAGGCGCTTGGTGGCCCCCATGATGCTCCACGGATTCACTGCCTTGTCGGTGGACAAAAGAATAAATCGGCCAATGCCGTATTTCTGACTGAGCTGGGCCAGGACAAGGGTGGCGCACACATTGTTGGAAAATGCCTCTTCCGGATGGGCCTCCATGAAAGGCACATGTTTATGTGCCGCAGCATGAAAGACGATTTGCGGCGAGTAAGTGCGGAAGATTTGCTCCATCTGATCCCTGTTCCTCACATCGGCGATGATGGGTAGGAGGCAGTGCCGGTGTCGGCCCGCCAGCTCCAGATGAATCTCGTAAATACTGTTTTCTCCTCGTCCCAGGAGAAGAAGTGTCTCAGGTCCGAAAGAAACGATCTGACGGCAAAGCTCGGCGCCGATAGACCCCCCCGCCCCCGTGACCAGCACCCTCTGCCCGCCGATAAATGAGGCGATCTGTGAGAGATTGACTGTCACCGCTTCGCGCTCCAGCAAGTCCTCAATCCGCACTTCCCGAATCTGACCTACCTGAACTCTCCCGTCAATGACCTCGGAAAAGCTGGGAACTACCTTGAGCTTGACGGGGAGCGACCGGCAAAGGGAAAGAATCCGTCTCATCAAGGACCTGCTGCCGGAAGGGGCCAGTGGGATGATGATCTCCTCAATGCTCCATGCGGCTGTGAGATCAGGCAGGTCCTCCGGCTTCCCCAGCACGGGGACTTCGTGGATCCTGAGTCCCCGCCTTGCAGGATCCTCGTCAATCAGGCCCACGGGGAAGTACCCTGAATCCTCCCGACGAATCTCGCGAAGAACGTGTTCCGCAGGATCTCCGGCCCCCACAATCAGGATCCGTTTCTGCTTTTCAAAGGGCCGCCTTCGTGTACGAAGACCGACCACTTTCAGGAGAAACCGCACCCCCCCAACGAGAAGAACGGCAATGAGCCAGGCTATGATGGTCACGCTTCTGGGGTAGAAGATTCCACCTGTATAGAAAACGGGTATGGAGAAGAGCAAAAAGCCCGCCGTCACCGCATAAAAAATTGACAAGACTTCCTCGACCCCGGCGTATTTCCATACCTTGCTGTACAGCCCGAAGCAGAGCAGGGAAACCAGGGTGAACAAAGCGGCCAGCAATACTTCCCAGAGACGTCCTTCCAGCCACACAAGGGGTGGGGGACCCTCAAAGCGGATCACAAGAGCCAGAAGCACGGAGGACAACAAGAGCGCCAGGTCGGTCAGGAACAGAAAAACCTTATGATGAAAAGGCATGACTCCTCCGCATAAGTAGTTCGGCTCCCCTGTATGGGGAGCTCACTTCGTATCAAGGCCGCTGAAAGTGGTTCCCTTCCCGTACACGCCCTCACCCTTGAGCAGAACCCAGGGAGTGCAGATGAGAATCCACATATCGCGTATCAGGCTGAAATGCTCGACATACCGGATATCCAGCTCTATCTTCTCCGGCCAGGAGAGGCTGTTCCTTCCCTTGATCAGGGCAAGACCCGTGATGCCTGGTTTCATCCGGAGGCGGATTCTTTCCCTGGGGCCATATTGGTGCACCTGATAGGGCAACGTGGGCCTTGGCCCGACAAGACTCATGTCCCCTTTGAGAACATTCCACAACTGAGGGGCCTCATCGAGTCCGGTCTTCCGCAACCACCGTCCCAAAGGGGTGATCCGAGGATCTTCCGCGCCCGTCTCGGGCCCCAGGCCGACATTTTCCGCACCCGAAACCATGGTCCGGAATTTGTAAATGGTGAAAAAATCCCCATCCTTCCCTGCCCGCTCCTGTGTAAAAAGAACAGGCCCGGAGGAGGTAAGCTTGACGGCTAGAGCCACAATGCACAGAATCGGCAGGAAAAGAAGAAAAAGCGCTCCGCCGAAGGCGAGGTCCATGAGACGCTTCAAAGCAAGCCGCCAGGGTTGAATTCCTAACACAGTGCATGCCTGCCGGCACTCACTGCCACGCTTCCCGCTCCTTCTCGATATAGGACGAGACTTCGGTCTTGTTCCTTCCCCAGGCGCCTATCAACAAGCCGCGGGTAGCCTGCGCGTACCGTTCAGAGGTCGTCAGGACGATGCAGTTCTCTTCCAAAGTCGCCACAACCTCGTCACCCTCTCCTACGCCAAACTCTTCCCTCATCTTTTTGGGAAGCACGAGTTGTCCCTTCCTGCTCAGTTTTACCAATTTGGTTATGGTCATACCGATTTCACCTCGTCTAAATAATATAGCAATTGTAGGAAAAAAGCAAGATGGAGGCTGACAGATCGGGATGCGTATTCCACTGATTCCGAACAGAGATTCCAGCGATTGGGGCCAGCCGTCTGAGCGAAGCGACGGTAGAAGAATTTTTTCCTTCATTCTGCCTTTGAATCTTCTTGGGTTTCTTTTTTGTCTTTTCTCATGGACTCTCCTTTCAATTGGATTTAGGTGGATGATTGAAGCAAGCAATCAAGCACGGTATCCGCGGACCTCACGCGTCAGCCTCCTCGCCAGAATCGTTAGACTCGCCTCTCTGAACAGCGTAAACCAGCGCTCTATTGCCATTCATCAAGGCGCTGATGCATAGGGCCAGTAATCTGGTCTCCTCCGCGTGCGTGCCGATGTACCCAGCGCGAATCAAACCGAGGAACTCCGTTTCCCGCAAGTACCGGCCCCTTAACCCTTCGTAGCAGACACGCAATCCGCCTTGGGGTCCTTTTGCAGCATCGCTCTTCAAGTATTGCTCCAAGTGCTCCAGTGGAAGCAGAATGCTGCCTTGTGATCCGCCTTGGAATCGCTTGGCGAACTTGAAGTAGAACGGCTCAGGATTCAACCTGTAATCCTGTGGCGAAGCCTCTCTTCGTAGATCAATCATCCGGTCCTTCTCGGCGTAGAACCGCTTGTCTGGGCGGAACACCCACACAGGATGATCGTCATCGTCCGCCGCTGGTTCTTCTTTTTCCAGCATCTTATACTGCACCATGACGACATTCTGCTTCGAAACGTTCACGTATATCAGATCCACCCCGAGCATTTTCTCCAGCGGGCCTCGATTGGCCGTATAAACATCGAGCCTCTCCCTGCCCCTAACGAATACGGCGTGCCCCGTTGCATCACTCCTGAAGAGCCTGTATCCGGGCACGAAACGGGCATCGTGAACAATCAGATTGTCCTCTAGAATCAATACCGTTCACTTAAGCAAAACAAGAGATTCTGCAAAGGTTTTTAGGGGGCGTGGCGGCCGACGATTATGGGGGTGCTTTCTTAGGAAGTTTGACATCTT
>JACPDT010000208.1 GCA_016183865.1 Armatimonadota bacterium
TCCGCCCACCATAATGCCGCCCAAACAACCGCAGGAGGTCCAGCGACCGAACCGCTCCAGGGGACCCCAAAAAGGGAATCCCAGCGAAAGCAGGAGGATGAGAACAGGGATCGCCAATTGTCCCGACCCTATTCGATCCGCACGCACCAGGAAATCTTTTTGCAGAAGATTGGCGCAAATCTGCGCCTCCACCCGCTCCAGAGGGAGATTCCCTATGGGAGTTTTCACCCCGTTCCTGGAGACAGGGTCTGCCATGAAAACGACTTTGTCCGTCAACTGGCTCGGGGCCAGTTGATCCTGGATTACATCGAGAATGGAGTATTCCGTGAAGGGTGATTTGCCGGGGAGTCCCCTGTAGTTTATCTGATACGCCGGGGAAGGCCATGAGGAGCTGCCCTGCACCCCGAGACGCTCCTGATGACGAACATAGGCAGTTATCCCGGGCGAGTTTTGAGAACGTTCAAGATAGAGGTTATTCAGCTTTTTTGATCTCCCGCCGGGAAAAAGGATGAAATCCTGTCCCTGGAAGGCGGGATCGGCAGCCCTTACGGGGAACAGAATGACCACGACGGCAGGGTGAGCCTTTTCCATGAACGAACCGATGAGTGAGGAGACTTTGCTCTTTTCTCCGAGGAGAGCTTGCTCTTCGATGGTAAGGGCTTTTTCGCCTCCAGAAGGCGCCGTTATGATGACAATGTTTTGATTCGTTCTTAATGGGGCCATGGAGTTGCGCATTCGGAGCAAGACGCCGGTCCAAAGAGCGTCCAGGGGTTTCAGTAAGTCGGCCCAAAAGAGGATTGTGATCAAGATGCCTGCTCCGCAGGCAAAAAGCCACCTTTTCTGCATATTGCCTCCCCGTGCTGCGTCCTTTTGTCTTGACTTCCTCGTAGAGGATTCGGAAACAAAGGAAAGAGCCCTTCCTTGCCCGAAAATTCTCTTAAATGCACCCGCAACGGGATTTTTGGAGGCCTGACATGTATTACAACACAGTATTGGAAGTCATAGGAAACACGCCGCTCGTCAAACTTTCCCGTATGAGCAGAGGCCTGAGACCAACCATCCTGGCGAAACTGGAGTATTTTAATCCGGGTGGAAGCGTGAAAGATCGCATCGGAATTCGCATGATAGAAGACGCAGAGCGAAAGGGACTCCTGAAGCCAGGGGGCACGATCATAGAAGGTACATCCGGAAATACCGGAATCGGCCTGGCTCTGGCCGCGGTGATCAAGGGATACAAGGCCATTTTTACCACGACGGACAAGCAGAGCAGGGAAAAGATAGATCTTCTCAAGGCATACGGCGCCGAGGTAGTGGTCTGTCCCACTGCCGTTGAGCCCGATGACCCCAGAAGCTACTACTCCGTCGCGAAAAGGCTGAATTCCGACATACCCAATTCCTACTACCCGAATCAGTACTATAATCCGGAAAATCCAAAAAGTCATTACGAAACAACAGGCCCCGAAATCTGGGAACAGACAGAGGGGAAAGTGGATGTCCTGGTGGCGGGGCTGGGGACAGGTGGAACGATAACCATCCCTATAAGGTTGAAGGGATCGGAGAGGATATTTTTCCCTCAACCCTGGATTTCGCCGTTCTTGATGATGTGCTGCAGGTGAACGACAAAGACTCGTTCCTGACAGCCCGAAAAATCACGCGGGAAGAAGGAATCTTCATCGGCGGCTCGGGCGGATCTGCCGTATGGGGCGCCTTGCAGGTCGCCAAGAATCTCGATGCCGACAAGACCATTGTTGTCATCATCCCCGAAGGGGGGCAGCGGAATCTGGGCAAAATCTATAATGATGAATGGATGAAGGAAAATCGCTTCCTGGAGCCCCCGATCAAGATCACTGCCGGCGACATCCTGCGGAAGAAGTCCCGAAGCATGCCGAAGCTTATATGGATGACCCCGAGCACCGGAAGAGGGCCGCCTAATGGGAAGCGTCCAGGAAGACCGGATCATTGACGCGCTCATGGCAGGCAAGGACCTCAATGCCATTGTCGTCAGGGAGATCATGGACCCTCCTTTCCCTGTAGTGAAGCTCGAGTCCGGAATCGAGCAGATTTCCGCCATCCTGGGCCATGAGGCTCACGCGATTCTGGTGGAAAGCAATGGCAGTTACGAGATCATCACAAAATACGATCTGGTCCATTCCATGCTATAGAGGTTAACATCGGTAACATCTTGTTGCCTAGACTCTTGCCCGTTATTTCGTGATATACAGTTTAAGATCGTCAGTAAGTGCCCGGACGGGGAGAGGAGAAGGCATTGTACTGGACTGAGCCCATCGCGCCAACAGGGGCAAGCGGCATAGACTCGGGTCATGTTCCGGGCTTCGTTTATTCCCCATATACCTACGGAAGCGATCAGACAGGTCCGTTTTTCTCAAGCTTTCTTTCTCCCTATGACGGCTCTCAGCTTTCTCCATTGGCAGGCGCACCTCAGATGTCCCCGGAGGAGATTCAGAAGCAGATCGAAGAGTTGTACAAGAAGTATCAGGAAGAGGTCGCCAGAGGAGATTTTGAGGCTGCTTCGCAAACCCTTTCACAGATTCTGATGCTCGCCTCCCTCATTCGGTGGAACCCCTGGTCTTGACGATTTTCAGAATTCTCTTTCCCGTCCCACCTCCGGAGGAGGGGGAGGGGGTGTTTCGAGGCCGAAAGCCGCTTCCGGAGGAGGCGCGCATAGTGCGCCAGGTTCGGGAAGCAAGTCGGGAGGGACCAAGGCAAAAGGAGCTGGAGGACATACTTCCCAGGGTAAGTCAGGGGGAGGAGCGGCATCGGGAAGCGGGGGAGCTGCTTCCGGCGGTGCACCGAAAACAGGTGGGAGTGCCGGTGGAGGAGGATCTGCTAAGGGCAGCGCCCATGCCGCAAGCCCAGCCAAGGTCGGCGGTGGTTCCCCTTCCGGCGCCACGTCCAAAGGCGGTAGCGGCGCTTCCAGCGGCGGCGGCTCCCCATCCGGTGCAGGCAGCACACCTGCAAACGCAGTGCCGACAGGTGGGAACAACTCCTCATCAGGTGGTGGCGCGGCAAGCACCGGCGGAACATCGGGCGGCGGCAGCACCCCTGCGTCTGGAGCAGGGGACTCAGGGAGCTCGGGCACACCTGTGTCAGGAACCGGTTCGCCGTCTTCTGTGCCTTCGGTAGCCTCTCTTGAGTCGGAAAAGGCTCAGGCAGACCAGCAGGAAGAGGACCGCAAGAAATGGACAGTCATGTTCTACGGCTCCGGGGCAGACAAGAATCTGGACTCCCAGATGCTCAATCAATTGAAGGGAATCGAAGGGGTCGGCGCTCTGGATCAGGTGAATGCAGTGGTCCGGCAGTCCAGCAATTCCGGTTTCGGTGTGGGAAACACGTATGAGACCAAGACCTTCGCGCTGGAGAACGGATCATTGGCCGAGAAGAGTCAGGCCCTGGAGCAGGGTGAGATGTCCGATCCCAGGACCCTGGCCGATTTCCTGGAATGGGGCATCAAGAACTATCCTGCCGAACATTATGCGGTGGTGATGGGAGGGCATGGCGCAGGTTTCCTTGGCACCCTTGAGAATCAGAAACAGGATGAGCTGATGTCCCCCGTGGGCGTGGCGGCAGCTTTTGACAAGGCCCAGACCGACTTGAGGGCTGCGGGAGACTTGGCGCCCGACCAGAAAATTGATTCTGTAGCATTCGATTCCTGTTACATGGGACAATATGAAGTGATGTACCAGATGCGCGACCAGACAAAATATGTGATCGGGTCTCCTGAAGCGATCGGCGCGGCAGGTTTGGACTACGGCAGAATCCTGACAGACCTCAAGAACAATGTAAATGGAGCGCTTGATGATCCCAAAGCCTTCTCTCAGAATGTTGTGAATTCTTCTCCGGACAACAGCTCAGTGATGACCCTGTCGGCTGTGGATACGGAGCAATTGGGAAAAATGGATTCCCGATTTCAGAGCCTTTCCCAAAGCATCAATCGGCTTTCCGACTCGGATTACAATACACTTGTTCAGAGTATAGGCGTGGCCCAGGGCTATGGACGCTATGACGGAGCCAACCCGCTTTATAAGCAGTACTATGAAATCAATGATGTCATGAATGCGATTAAAGCGGCGCCCATTCAGGATCAGGATTTGAAGGGGGAGCTGTTCAACGAGGCCTCCCTCTTGCAGGATGAGATGGCCAAGAGCCTTGTAGCGAATTACGGGAACGACGCGTATAAAGGGGCGGCTCTATCCATGTTCCTTCCGGTGGAGAAACTGAGTTTTGAGACCACTCTTGCAGGGTACCAGCACCTCGATGCTTTTGATAGCGTCAGCTTTCTGAAGGACTCCCAGTACCCCTTTGAGTTTCACGAGATGTCCCCGGCGATGGCTGCCCCTCAAATGGGCCCCGCTCCATCCGAAACCAATGGTACCCCCCCTCCGCCTCCAGTGACTTCTGAGAACTCTCAGTGGTGGGTGAACAAGCTGGTAAAGGATGTGGTGGACCAAACCGCGTCCCAGGCCGGGGTGCACACAGAAGGTGGAACCTATACCGAAAAACTGGCAGAGACAGCGGCAACCGTTGGCAAAGATCAACTGGCTCAGAACGTTGCCCAGGCAGCGGGTCAGCAATTCGCCGATCAGGTCGCCTCTGCGACCGACAAGAACACGGCCGGCCAGATTGCGGGAGACATCACGAACGCCCTGGCTCAGGAGCTTACCCCGGTTCTGGGCGCACAGGAAGCAAAAGAAGTGGCTGCAAAGGCAGCCGAGCAGATTGTGGCAAATACGGCCACGGTGAACCCTGATTCCGCGCCGGAAGTAACCAAACAGGTTGTCAACTCTGTGGCCGACATGACTGTGCAAGACGCGAACAATCAGGAGCTGATGGCGCAAACAGTGGACAACATTGCCCGGGAAACCTGGAACCACACAGGGGATCTCGGAACAGCCATAAAAGTGATGTCTGTGGCGCAGGATGCCGCCCAGCAGAAGGCGGCGGAGCAGGCAGCGGCATCGCAGAACGTGACTACTCCAGCACCGGAACCTGTCGCCATGCACCCTGAACCCGCACCGATGATATCGCTCCCTACGGCTCTAGATCCCGTGTCGCTTTCCGAGATGTCGCAGGCTGATGTCGGCTGGCCTGCCGCCGAGGAAGCAGGAGTTCAACTCCTCGCCGCGAACCTCCAGGCAGGACCGGGGCCGGAAGGCGCAGACAGTGTTCGACCCACGATGTGGAGGCCCGAGGATGACCTCAGACCCACGATGTGGAGGCCCGAGGACTCTTTGGTTTGAGCGCCTCCGAGGCGAGTTGTGCGATGATTTCACGCTCTGCGCCAGTGCAAGCCTGAATGTTTGTTCCTTGGCGTCCCACATGGGACTTTCCGTCTGTTTTTCTCTTGCCGGTCCTCCCACGTTGATGGGAGGGGTTGGGGGAGGGTAACCGGGCTGTTTTGGTCCAAGAATACCGCAGTTTCGCGATAGAAATTGCCGCGGAGTCCATTTGGACGGGGGATGTCATTTTTTGCGGCCACTGCGTTTACCGACTCGGGTTTATTTGATTTCCCTTTTTGCTTTTGCAATATACTCGTTTGAGAGAACCCTTCCTACTTCGATTTCGCCCCATTCCTGGACGCAAATTCTATTCTGGCTCATTCTGTACTGGCTGGCTCACCGAATCAATGTGGTACTCTCGAAGTATGCAAATCAGCCCCTCGATTTTGCGGTAACCCTTGCGATGGTGGTAGCTTTAGGCCCACATTGGGCAGGGCTGTTGGTCTTTTTCATCGTCCTGATCGTTAACCTTGAGGGATTATGGAGGAGAGTTATTCAAGCAGACCGAGCCCCGGTCATACTGGGTCCACAGTCAATGGCTTTACTGGAATGCTTGTTGGGTGGATTTCTATACCAGATTGCAAGTGGGGGCGTGTTCCAATCATTCAAAATCAGTTTCACCGGCGTAATCGCCGCTTCTTTCGGATTTCTTCTTGTAAACGCCATCGCTACAGTAATTTTCGTTGCGATGGAAGAGCGCATATCACCTTACGCAGTCTTTGTAGTAATGTGGAAAGATTATCTCTTGCACTTTTTCTGTCTCCCCATGCTCGGCGGCCCTCTTGCTTTGCTTTTCTTACGCCAACCCCTGGCCCTCCCCCTTTTTATCATCCCCGTCTACGGCTTGTACATCGCCATCCTTCGCACCCAGGAAATGATCCAGGCCACTCAGACCGCCATCGAAACGACGGCCCGGGCATTGGATGCCAGGGATCATTACACTTACGGGCACTCGACCAGGGTGGGCGCCACGGCCTGGGTCATTGGCAGGCAAATGGGAATGGATGCTCTGGGGGCCAGGGAGTTGGAGAAGGCGGGACTGATCCATGACATCGGAAAAGTTGCCATCCCTGACGCGATCCTTCACAAAGGGGGGAAACTATCCGTCGAGGAGCGCATCATCATAAGGGGGCATGTTGGAGCGGGGGAGAGGATTCTTTCGCCCATGCGGCCTCTTGAGAAGCTCACATTTGCCGCTTTCTCTCATCACGAAAAAATGGATGGAAGCGGGTATCCCCGGGGACTCGCAGGAGAGACCATTCCCATCTGGGCCAGGATTCTGGCTGTTGCCGATACTTTCGACGCCTTGACCAGCAACCGACCATATCGCAAGGGGATGTCGGACGAAGAAGCGATTGAGATCATTGAAAAAGGCACGGGCACCCACTTCGATCCCCTTGTTGTGGCTGCTTTTCTCGCAGTTCAGAATAGCGGTGCCCTGAGCCGGATTCGTTTCCGGTGGCTTGAGCAAGACATCCAGGAGCGCCTTGGGCAGCACTACCTCGCCATTCTTACAGGCTCTTGAAGACCTCTTCCGCGGCTTCCACGGTTTTCTCTATGTCATCCCTGGTATGGGCGGTGGACACGAATGCCGCGTCATGCAAGGATGGAGGGAAGAAAACGCCCCGATTCAGCATCCCGTGGAAGAAGGCGGCGAATCGCTTGGAATCGGCGAATTCCGCATCCCGTATGTTTCTTGGGGGACGATGGGTGAACATCACTGAAAACATGGACCCCACCCTCGGGACCTGTACAGGGATCTTGGCGGATTTTGCGGCTGCCACGAGCCCCTCCTCCAGCATCCCCGCCGTTCTGTCCAGCTCGTCATATACGTTCTCTTCTGCAAGGATATTCAATGTCTCTATAGATGCTCTCATGGTGAGAGGATTTCCAGAGAAGGTTCCCGCCTGGTAGACAGGCCCTCCCGGGGCGATCCGCTGCATCAGCTCTGCCTTTCCCCCATATGCACCGGCAGGCAGCCCCCCGCCCAGGATTTTCCCCAGACAAGTCAAGTCTGCTTGTATGCCGTACCGCTCCTGAGCCCCGCCGAAGGCGACCCGGAAACCTGTGAGGACTTCATCAAAAATGAGAACCACCCGGTTCGCCGAGGTGAGCTCCCTTAGTGCCTTGAGAAACTCAGGGTCAGCAGCCACGACGCCCATGCTTCCTGCAACAGGCTCCACCAGCACGCAGGCAAGCTCCTTCGCGTGATGCTCGAACATGTTCCTCAGAGCTTCCACATCATTGAAGGGACCTGAAAGCGTGTTTCTCGCGATACTTTCGGGAACGCCGGTACCTTCGATCTTCCTCACCCCAAAGGCATCCACGAGTCCGTCCACGTGGCCGTGGTAAGATCCTTCGAAACGAAGGACCTTGTCCTTTTTCGTGCATGCCCTCGCCAGCCTCACCGCGCTTTGCACGGCTTCAGTACCCGAATTCACGAAACGAACCATGGCCATCGAAGGGAACGCCTTTTGGACCAGGCGGGCACATTCCAGCTCAAGAGGGTGGGAGGACCCCAGGAGGAACCCTTCATCCAGCATCTCCTTCACCGCCCCCGCCACCCGGGGATGTCCGTGTCCCAGAATCATGGGTCCCCAGCCTCCCACGTAATCCAGGTAGGTATTCCCATCAAGATCGGAGAGCGAAGCCCCTTGTCCTTTGTTGAACAGAACGGGAGATCCCCCTACCTCCTGGTAGCCGCGGAATGGGCTGTTTACACCGCCTGGGATCACGGAGCAAAGCTCATTGTATGTAGCCTGAGAACGGGTGGTCACAAGGGAGGATTCTGTCATTCTGAAATCCTTTCCGGCTCACTTATCCGAAACTTTCAACAGCAATATAGTTACCTTAAGAACCGCCAAATCCCTGCATGTGAGCAGTAGCTTTCAGCGCTCACGGAAGCTGCTCCTGAAGCATTTGCTCCTCGAGGAATCCGTTTACCCGATAGGCCTGCACTTTCTGGCTCTTCCCTTTGAGGGTTACCGGGGGAAGCTCGGTGACCCAGATAAACTCCTTGACCTTCTCGTAAGTGGTGTGGCTGATGAGAATGGGGCTTTGCAATTCCTGGCTGAGCGCCTGAAGCCTGGCGGCCGTGTTGGCTGTGTCTCCGATGGCGGTAAACTGTTTTTTCCCCGCACCCCCTATGACCCCAATGGTGAGCTGTCCTGAGCAGATTCCCACTCCCATTTCCATATTTCGTTTCCCCTCGAGGATTCGCTTCTCACGCAGACGCTCCAGCTCATATTGCATCTCAATCGCGGCTTCCGTCGCGACAAGGGCGTGGCATTCAACGGGCTCAGGGGCGCCGAAGAGGACCATTTCCGCATCACCCTGAAGATCAATGGCGGTACCGGAGTATTGAGTAAAGACGGCCTCCATGACTTTGTAATACTCGTTTAACATCTCGAAGACTTCTCCAGATTCCATCTCCTCGGCCATCCCCGTGAATCCCCTCAAATCGCAGAACAGGACCGTGGCTTCCATGGTTCTTCTCTCAGAAAGATCTGTTTTCGTCACATCCAGCATTTGATCAACCACCAGGGAGGGAACAAAATGCCGGAGCAGATCTTTCATTTTCTTCGCGCTGTCAAAGGCCTGCTGCGCTTCGAGAGCGGAGTTGACGATCTTGCGCTGCAGGTCGCCACTTTCAATGACCTGGCCGGTCAGCATCCCCACGGAAGCAGCGATCTGAAAGTGCTTGCTGTGCAGTTTTTTCGGCAGATAGGTGCTGATATTCAGAACCCCGCGAACCCCATCTCTTGCTCTTATCGGAAGCAGGATGGAGCTTCTGGGCCTTGCTGTTCTGCTCTTGGAATCCGAACTTTCCTCTCCCTCCAACTGGCTGTCTTCCAGAAAAAGGGGTCGCCCCGTCCTGGCAACCTGCCCGGCCATTCCTTCCCCGGGTCTGATCCTTGTCTTCTTGACGATCTCTTCCGGCAGGCCCCGCGCGTATTTGCAAGTCATTTCCTCGGAATCAGGCTCTCTCAGACATAGGGAAACCGTGTCCGCATCAAAGAGACTGACTGCCCCTGTAACGATGAAATCGAGCTGAGCTTCAGGGTCATCCATTGTGGCTAAGCACGCCCGCATCTCCTCCAATTCCTTTTCCCAGTCCACCCTCAGCCCTGTGTGGGCTTCCAGCTCCGCCTCCAGGTCACGGATTCGCTTCTTGAGGTCCTCGATGAGTTGCCGGCGCTCCAGGATCCGGCGGGCTCTGGCCAGCAGCTCTTCAGGGTTGCAGGGCTTTTGCAGGAGGTCTTCGGCGCCCATGTGGAAGGCGCGAATTCTGTTTTCTGTGTCCCAATTCTTTCCGATGAGGAGGACCGGAACCGGAGGGAGCGGCTCCCTGCCCCTGAGGCGGGCGAGCGAATCCCACCCCCGCTCTTCAGGAAAATCGGTATCTATGAGGACGATGTCTGCCCTGGCTTTTTTCAAAAAGTCGGACGACAGGGGAAGTTGGCCCGTGTGTTTCAGAACAAATTCGGATGCGAGGGGAGATTTTTTCAGGATGGTCAGGCAAGACAGGTCATCGGTGACTATGGCAATGACTTCTTTGCGCACACAGCCTCCCACACAGCTATTTGATCTCGACTTTTTCAGCCGCCATTCCGTTCTCCTTGTATGTGATTTGAATTCTTACTTTCTGCCCGACGGCGAGCCTGGTCCCTTTCGGCACAATTTCGGTTTTGGGAGAGATTGCGAACCTGAGACCCATGCCTTTCACCTTGACAATGATCTCACTGGACTTCACTTCCTGAATCTCTCCTTCAGATGACCTGGTCGCAGCGGGATCGTGAGATATGCCTGGAGGAGGCGCCCCAGTCTGGTGTTGAGCAGGACCGGGAGATTTCTCGGGGGCCTTCTTGCAGCCCTGAAAAACGATGCAAAGTCCTGGGATCAGAAACAGCAGAAAAATCAACGCACAGGTGGATCTCATTGGGAGAATCTCCTTTCCATACTATCTGTTCGGAAGAGATGCGCAGGAATCCTGCGCCAAAAAAAAGCCCGCAGGTAGATCCCTGCGGGGAACGGGGGAGGTTGGGTGGGGTGTGGGACCCCTGAACACGGAGTCCCAGAACCATAATACACGATTTCCATTGTTAGGTCCATCCCCTGCTTAGGGGAAAATACATCCCCCGCAGGTTGACGAAAGGTCCTTTTTTGGCTATAATCATGACTAGTCATGAGTAATACGTTTGTTCTGAGCCTGCGCGCAAAATTTCTCATTTTCGCGCTTAGCGTTCACGTGATACTGGCGCTGGCCACGGGGATCGCCGCCCTCCGGGAAGGAGAATCCAGGATCAGGGAAGCTCAAAACAACCTGGAGATGGAGATAAAAAAGAGTGGTCAGTCTTTTGCCGTACAATTACATTCCCTCATCTTTGCTTCACTACGGACGGCCATGGCAACGTATGATATTCAAGGTATGAAAGGTCTTCTCCAGAATGCCAGGAAACAGCCCGGGGTGGAGGCGATTCGCGTTTACTCCCCGAACGGGGTCATGCGCCTCGATGGAGACAAGGATGCCTCCAGGGCTCTGGTCGGCCCTGTAGATTGCCAGGTTTGCCATGGCAAGACAGGAGATCGAGATGTCGTCGAGCGCGGTCAGATGAAAGAGGCCGCTTTTTTCGTTCAGTGGGAGGAAGTCCGCAACCTCAAGGGAGAGCGCTCTTTTCAGATGGTCTCCCATGTGCTGAATCAGCGAGACCCTTGCTGGGAGTGCCATGGCAACGAGAACAGGGTCAATGGAGTCATCCAGATGAATGTTTCCCTCTCCGGTCTGGATCAGAGTCTGGCAGGGATTCGCAAATCGGGAGAGGAGAGATTGGCTACATTCCGGCGCAATGTTACGGTCATCAGCATCCTGCTTCTCCTCCCGGTCCTGGTGATCGTGGTGATCGCAACGAATTCCGTCACACAACGTCTGGAAAAATTTCGGGTTGTGGCGGAACGGGTCAGCCTGGGAGATTCAGATGTGACCCAGGAGGAGTTCCCCTCTTCCCGTGACGAGGTGGGCGAGCTTTGGGATTCCTTCCACCGCATGGCTGTGAGCGCAAAGTTCTTCATGACGTCCAAGGATAATATAGATAATTAGCCCCTCAGGCACCCTCCGGATGTTTACAACAGGTTCACACGAAGTGTTTGCTTTTTACATCCCTTTCCCGTATGATGAAAGTGAGCAAAGGAAGAGGGAGAACGCTACTTATAAGACAGGGAGGAGAGCGAGACATGTTGACAGTAGGGCAAGTTCTGGCAGGCAGGTCGTACACTCAGGAGCTCACAGGCAAAGGGTTCCCGCAGCAATCTGAGGGGACAATTCAGGCGGAGACATTCGAGCAGGGCAGTGTTGCAAATAAAGTCAGGGAATGGTCCGGATCTCTCGTATCCAAAAGATCCGAAGGGGGAGACTTCAAGGGCACGGCCCTGAAAGTCGGACTGGCTGCAGGTCTCACCACAATCGCCCTCGGCGCGATGAGCGGCGTGGCTTTTGCACAAGAAGGCGGCCACGACCACGGCGACCACGGCGGAACCACCACGAATCCTCCACCCCAGCCGCCAACCAACCCCCCCGCAGGCGGCAGCACCCACGGACACACTCCCGCAGAACACGCAGAATATATGGCCAACCACGATAAGCTTCAATGGGATACCAAAGAGATCATCCAGCACAACTTCCGCGGCGTATACCACGATGCACACCCCATCACGGAGGAAAACCTCCATGTTGTGATGCGCGATGGTTATGAAGCCTGGAATGGAGAGGCGGACCGTCTTTCCCAGCAGTACCCCGATGATGTGGCTCACCGGGACATCCACTCCGAACTGAAAGGTTGGCACCACGATTTTTCGGAGAACATTGAGCACCTGAAACTCGGAACTTATGAGGTTCCCCGACTCTGGGGAGGCAAATACCTGCTGGCCGACCATCTGAAGGCATTCCCCGGCGAGTTCAAGGTATGCTGGCAGGAGCCTGTCACGAAAGAGGTAAAGATCGGTGAAGTTCCCAATGATCTCAACGAGATGAGAGGACCTTTCCAGATGTTCCCGACCGATCCCCATGTGCAGTTGAATCCAGACGGCACCGTGAAGCACGTGAATCTGCCGACAGGGGTCAGCAACGTCACGGCGATAAATCCGGTGAAGAACGCTGACGGCACCGTGCAGATGGCCGACAAGTGCGCCACTGTCGGCGAGTCGAATTCAGTCACTCAAGGCAAGGTTGATGAGTTCAACCGGAATCTGTTGATCGGCATCGGAGTAGTCGTCGGAATCGGCGTCCTCGGTGGAGTGGCCTATGCGCTGATCCACAAGGATTAGTAAGACAGAGCATATAAGCAAAGAGCCGGCAGATTACATCTGCCGGCTTCTCTTATTTCACACAAACAAAGCCATCAAGAGCCCTGCTCAGGTCTGAGACAAGATCCTCAGGATCTTCTATGCCTACCGACATCCGAATAAGGAAATCTGAAATTCCGATCCGACGACGCTCTTCGGAGGGCATCCCCGCATGGCAAGTCAGTGCAGGCAGGGTGACGAGACTCTCCACACCTCCCAGGCTCGGCGCGAAGAGTGGAATTGTAAGACTCTTCGTGAACCGATCCGCCTCCTCCGCCCCTCCTCTCAGCTCGAATGTCACTATACCGCCGAACCCACGAAACCAGCGTTTCGCCCGATCATGGGCGGGATCGGTGGGGAGACCCGGATAGCGCACCATCCTGACGGCAGGGTGGGTTGCCAGGAGCTCGGCCACCTGTTGGGCATTTCGGTTGTGGGCTTCCATGCGGAGCGGCAATGTCTTGATACCCCGGGCCAGGAGGAAACAGGCGTGTGGGTCCAGGGATCCACCCAGGTGATCCAGTGTTTCCTTGCATTTGTCCACAAATGCCCTGGCGCCCACAATGGCGCCTGCTACGATATCTGAATGGCCGTTCAGGTACTTCGTACAACTGTGAACCACCACATCAAATCCGTGAGAAAGCGGGTTATAGTTCACGGGGTACGGCAGGGTGTTGTCAATGATCGTCATGATCCCATGATGCTTTGCGAACGCAACAACCCTGTCCAGATCGAGAACATCGAGAAGAGGGTTCGCTACGCTCTCCACATAAACGGCCCGGGTGGCGGGGGTGAGGGCTGCCTCCCATTTGTCAGGGTCATCGGGGTCTATGAACCCGTGCCGGACCCCGTGCCTTTCCAAATCGTGGGCGATGAAAGTGTGGGTTCCTCCGTACAACACGGGCTGGGCGAGGAGATGATCTCCCGCCCGAAGCGCGGTCAAGAGGGCGGTAGTAATGGCCGCCATGCCCGAGCCGGTGACCAGGGCGGCATCTCCTTTTTCCAACTCTTTTAGGGTTTCGTGAAGCATTTCGTGGTTCGGCGTATTATTCAGTCGGATGTACCGAAGCTCATGATAATTCGTTTCCCCGGCATACAAGAAATTTGCGCTCTGGAAGATCGGGAACCCCACTGCGCCCATAACAGATTGATGACCGGATCCGTGAACCGCGAGAGTAGCCATTTTTTTTCTTATGTCCATATTTGCCGGAAATTCGGGCAGACAGTCCCACTCCCCTTCGGCAATTGTGGAATTTTTGAACAAATATTGAATTTCAGCGTCAAATAAATCGGATAAAAAAGTTTGACAATCTCCGATATATTCGGTATAATAGATTTAGATGACGTTTACGTAAACGTCATATTATGGAGAGGATACTTACGAATCGGTTTGGATTCGTTTGGTCTAAAGCGGGTGATAATCATGAGTGTTCAGTTTATTGACGATACGGCGAAAGAACGCGCAGTCGCTGATGAAGCGGCCGTGGCTCACGCGAAAACGGGTGATCCGGAATGGCTTCGATACATATTCGGCAAATATGAGCCGCTTGTGCGCCAGAAGGCCAGATCGTACTATTTGACCGGTGGGGATCGGATGGACCTCCTGCAGGAAGGAAGGATCGGGCTTCTGTCCGCCATTCACGATTACAAGCCGGAGTTGGGGCTTCCCTTTCAGGGGTTTGCCAGTCTTTGCATTACCAGAAGGCTGATCAGCGCAGTGAAGCACGTCCTTCGCAAGAAGCGGCGGTTCACGCTTTCAGCAAGGTCCCTTGATGCTCCAATCGGCGCCGACGAGGATGGAGATCTCCAGGAGTTCCTGGAGAGCGCAACCGCTCCGGACCCTGAAGAGATCTATTTGTCAAGGGAGACCGTTTCCGAGGTTTTTGCCGGTTTGAACAGCAGGCTGTCTCCGCTCGAGCTCCGGGTCCTTCGCTCCTACATGAACGGACAGGGATACAAGGAAATCTCGGTCCATATTCACTGTCCGCCGAAAGTGGTGGACAATGCGCTGCAGAGGGCCAAACGGAAGCTGTATGAGATCATTCAACAAAGTAAAGACAGCTCTCTCCTGGATACGCTTCCCGCCGGAAGCAGAAGCGCAGCCGCCAAGCTCAGGATGCGAAAAAACAGCAGGGCACAAACGGCGAAAAGCGCTTGAAAACAAACAAATCCGCGCCTACTCGCGAGAGAATAAGCGCGGTTTCTCTTGGGAGGGGAGAGGGGTCTGTTATGCGCGTGCTCCTACAACCTGTCCGGCCTTGTACATCGCTTCAGCCCTGGACAGGCGATCTGAAACCACGTTCCAGTCAAGATTTCTCAAGAAAACTTCAATGTATTCCGCTCGATTTGTGCCGAAATCAATGAAATAAGCGTGCTCATACGTATCCAGGGCCAGAATGGGCGTGCAGTTCCAGATAGGATACGTATTCTGCGAATCTCCGACACAGTTGCAGAGTTTTCCGTCATCATGATCAAAGGTCAACCAGACCCAGCCCCGGGCGGCAAGCCCGCAAGCCTTCAAGTCCATCAGCCACTTGTCATAGGAGCCGAAATCTCTGTTGATCAACTCCAGAAGGCGGCCCGTGGGTTTGCCCCCTTTTCCACCGAGCAAGTCGAAATACAGTTCGTGATTTTTTACTCCGCCGATGGCGAAACTCAATTCCACTTTCAATGCCCTGAGCTCGCTGTAAGTCTGATTCGCCGTCCCTCGATCCGCAGTCTCCAGCTTGGTGCGGATCTCATTGGTTTTGTTCACATACCCCTGGTAGAGTTTGTAATGCTCATCCATGGTCTTCTTGGAGATGCCCTCCATTTGGAAGACAGCCGGTTTCAGGGGTTTTGCAGAAATCGTTTCTATCATATTACCTACCTCCTTAGTGGGGACTGTACTGATGTGATTCCCCTTTCTATGGGTTCTAAACAACTCGACCCACCACAGAGTTCCCTGAGGAACCGTCAGGCCCTCAAAGGCATCCTTAGCTCTCGTTCAGCAATGCCTCATGCCGCTGCCGTGTCTGATCAATGTCTGCCTGTATGCTTTTCTCAATCCGTTCGATCAGTGACCGTGCCTGGCCGGGCGCCAATGTGTTCTTTAGCTGCCTGGCAACCTCTCGCGCACGAACCAACTGCGGAGGATCTTCCCTTAGCGAGCTTGGGACCAGAATGTCCCACATCACTTCCTCTACGGTGTCATCCAGGATGCCGTTTGTCTCTGCACGCTGCAGCGCTTTCAGAAAGAGGCTTTCAGTGTCTTCAACCACCAGGCTAAGTTTTTTGAGAAGCCACCACAGATAGGAATGGTTTTCCTTGTAATTTTCGTTTTTCAGCAGTTCCTCGCAAGATGAAATCACGTAGGGGCGAAATTCAAATGGGACAGAAGGCATCAATGTGTGCCAACGGTGTCTCAGCCAGGGCTTACGGCTTTCAATTCTGTAAGAGAGTTGTAATAGTTGTTCAAAGTCCTGTTCATCTTTCACGAACGGCCCGGCACACCTCAAACCATGGAATGGTATGGCTTCAAAATCCTTGCCCTCAGCACCGGACTTCACTTCCTGCTCCACCCGGTTCTCGACGAACTCGATTAAGCCGTGCAAATCATTATCGAAAACGATATCCAGCAAATCTTCATCTCCCTGGTCAAGCTGTGGTTTCACAAGGAGCTTCTCTTTGAGCGTGTTTTTTAGATCCTCCAGCGGTTGCCCCGATGGAACACCTCTTGCAGTGATCTGTTTCAACACGTAAGTAATTCTCGGAAATATTCGGTAACCCACCATTTTCTCAACGAGTTCCTTCAAGAGCGGGACAATGTAAGTTGGGTCTTCCTTGAGAGCCTCTACGCCATACTCGGACAACTCTTCGAGTACATCTTGGTCTGTTGTCTTGCTGATTTTTCCAATCCATTCTGACCGTTTTTCGAGCGGGATATCCGAATCCCTTAGACTTACCAGAAAGCGACGTACTTCGCCGGCATCTTCTTGCGTTAATTTGCGATCATCCGAAAACAATTGATCTGCCAGCACACAGGTATGCGAGCTGGACCGTTTGGAGAGAATCAAGTCCACATGCACCTTGAAGCGGTCCGGTAACTTGTTCCATAACCCTGACCTCACCCGAATTTTCTTGCAAAAACCCGGGTCTTCAGCATCTATCGCCTCAATAATTGAGGGATTCGCCCAAGGACGCGAAGGCTCGATCTTTGCTTCCAGCTCGACAAAAAACTGAACGAGAGATTCGGCGGAAGGACAGGCGGAAATAAGGTCATGCGCCAAAGATTTGAGATCTTCCGATTTCTGATCTACTATTCGATTTTTCACCCACCACTGCCACCTGTTTTGCTTTGGAGCATTTTTTTGCAATTGCCCAAAACTGTCGGTCGTCTTGTATGGGATCGTTTCATAAGGTTTGACAAAGTAGCTATAAACCGCGTACTCAGGTGTTCTCTTTGTATCAAACTTCCGGAGTAGTCTTGCGGCCACATCATCCCAGGGTTCTTCCATCGCCCACCAAAGACACAGGAGTGTCTCAATCTCGCACAGAACGGCCAGATCGCTTTCTTCACCCAGGCGGTTCTCAATTTCGCACAGTATCTGTTTCCGCTCTTCTTTGATGACGTCATGAAGATGGATTTTCTCAGGGTCCAGGGTGGGATGGCACTTTCCGTGGTCCTGGAAAGCCTTGATAACCAGCGCTCGCACATCGCTCAGAGGATGATAAAGCAATTGACTCAATCGGCTCAGAGCGTGTTGTCTGCACTCCAGAACCCAGGGGGCAGGATGCATCACCCGATACCTGATGGTTACCTTATCTTCGAAAAAATCTACGTCTTCATGGCTGCCTGCGAGGTGCGGGGTCTCGGTCTCTTTTCTGCATAGCTCGTACAGACAATCAAGATCCCCTTTTATGTCTCCTGCGGAACGCTCTGTGGGATTGACAAGCGTTGAAAACGCCTGCAGAACACTCTGTCGGGTCTGGCCGCCAGACTTCACTTTTTCCAGCAGGGACAAAAGGATCGGAGCCACCTGTTTCCAGTAGCCGGGCATACTCCCGATGCTGGTAAGAAGTGATTGGTAGTCACCAGCGCCTAAGAATGAACTTTCCAGTTCTTGTTCTTCAGACAATTTAACATAGGCGTTTATCAGGTTTAATACCTGGTCAGGCGCAAGGAAAGCCGCTCTCTCAATAGACCGGATTCTCTTCAATCTTTCCCATGGCGGTGTTTCTGTTGCTTCGCGAACCCATTGCCGGACCAAATCCTGAATCACCGCGTGAGCGGCTCCTTCTCTGTCCCCCCTTGATGCGGCAGCAAGATTGGTAAGCACTTTCTCCGGCGCGAGTTCAAGCCATTTCTTGAGCGATTCTGTCACAAAGCGTTCGGCGTCGCGTTGTTGTAATCTATGGCGGAGACACAAGTCTCCCCGCATGTCAGGGGAGAAGCGATACGCGTTGCCTATTACCCGCAGGAGTCCGTTTTCCTTAAGGCGTTGGAGGTACTTTCGGAGATCTTCCAGGCGTATTTCCAGTGAGTCGGCAATTGAGGGGGTTATCCTGTGGTCGCTCCAGTATTGCGGATTCATCTCGTCCGGTCGGGCCTCGAGACGCAAGGGGACCACAAGGGACAGTTCGAAAATCAAATCACGGACTTGTTCCGGATGCAAACGTGGCAGGGTTAATTCACATTCTCTGAGGTAATCTTCAACAAGCCGGTCCCAAACATCATTCAAAGACCTGACATCGCTTCCGCCAGATATTTGTCTCCCTGCAAGAACGATCAAATACGGCCACCTCCCAAGAAACTTCAAGAGTCGCTCGGATTCTCTGATAGTGACCCCCTTCGCATTCCTACTAAGCAGGTCGGCTTGCTCTTCGTGAGAAAGCCCAGGTACTGGGAAGGTGTATGAGTCGGCCAGCTTGAGTCTCCAGAGTATCCCTTTGACTACATCAAGTCCGGCGGTCCTGGTTCCGATTACCAGGCGACAGAACTCCGAATGACGCCTGACAAAGGCCCCCAACACCGCCAAGTCTTGCGGAAATTTTTCCGCATCATCGAAAAATATCACGTATTTGCGGCGGGAAACGATCTCTTGATCCAATCCCAGTCTGGGATCTACGAGTCCTGGTACGACAAACCACGGCTGCCATTCGTCGTGAAGCAGGAGTCGCCTGGCAAGATCCCTGAGGACGTGTGATTTTCCATAGCCACCTGCGGCACTAACAACGACTAAAGGAACGCCCTCGCCAATAATTTTCTTGAATATTTCCTCAAGTATCTCACCGCGGCCAATAGTCCAGGGTTGTAAATCCGTCTCCACTTCCTGGAAGTAAGCGGAAACGGGAACAAGCAAGGTGTTCTGGGGTATGCCGAAGAAGTGAGGTTTCAGCCAGGGGAATTGGTTGATTCGCAATGAGAGGTCTTCCCTTGCCTGGACGATGATCTTCCGCAGACTACCTTTCTCCAGGTTTTGAAGTTCTTCGATATGTGGCACATGGAGCTCGGCATTTGTCCTGATGAGCAAGTAGTCAACTTGATTCTTGCAGGCTTTCTCAATTTCTCCCACTCGACCCTTCCATCCTGTGAGATCACGCCTCAAGGAAGCATACGCCTCCCGATAGTTCTTGCTCTTCCATTTCGCCTGAATACTCCAACGACCACTGTAACCCGAATACGTGCCTTCATGCAGACCGTCCCACCCGCCATCTGCGCCAATGTAAGGACTTGAAGGGATGAATCCGGAGCAATTGACTTCAAATGAGAAAAGGTAGTTCGAGAGACGTTGGAAGGTCTTGTCGTTATCAATCGCGTTCCAGGGTAACCCCTCCGAGGCGTTCACGTTGGTGTGCTCGGTCTTGGTCTTGTCCTTGAATCGTTCCAGGAGCAACTCCGTCTTTTTTGTCGCAGAGGGGTTTAGCTTACTGACCTCCCGCTCCCACCTGGCCACGGTGTTTACGGAGACTTTCAGCTCCTCGGCGAGCTGCCGCTGCGTCAGCCCCATTTCCTTGCGTGAAGCCCTTATTTTCTCCCCCGTCGAGTATTTCATTGCTCATCTTCCTCTTGTTGTGGATTCATGTTTGAACAGGGTTCCGAACCACCATCAGAAGTGGGTTCACTTCTCGCACGGGCATTCAACCGGGTCAGGACCGCCATTTCATTCTGAAGCATGGTCCTGGCCATCATTTTCGCCAACCTCACAAACTTGCTGACTGTGACGAAACTATCATACAGATCTTGACTTTGTTCAGGCAGCCAATTATCATCCAGACTAATATGGGCCACCGCATTCCGACATTTGTCTTTGAGCACTTCATCATACACGGTGGTGAATTTCTTACCTATCAGATCGGGGAACTCTTCCTCCGTGAATTTCGATCTCTCTACCCTTTCCTTGGGGTAAGCATCAGCCAAACCGTTTCTTTGTGCCAGTTGCGCATTTGCAGGTCGCACCTTCTTCATCACAGTTTCTATAATCTTGCAAAAAGACAGAAGCTTGTAGTAAAGGTTGTTCGAAGTCAGACCTTCCCTATAAGCCGCAAAGAGAGGCCGGAGACGGGGGAGGGTCTGAAACTCCCCGATATCGGACGCCCGAAAGTTCTGTGAGAAATGTGGAGTCTGATACGTAACCCGCCGAGCGACACCCCCACCGGGAAGAACTGCGTGCGACACTATTTGAACAATATTGACAGGCACGCCAAATTTGAATGCCATATAACTCAATACAGGAGCGATCAAACTGTAAGCGAAAGCCTCGGCTTCCCAGAGACTTTTTGCTTTGATCCGTGTGGAAACCGCACGGATCGAGTTGTCCTTGTTCCGAAGAAAAGTAAATTCACACTCGAATGATCCTGGTCTGTCACTTCCCTTTACCGAGACCTGTTCATTTGTTTTGAGGAATGAATCGCCGTGCACACTGGAAGGATCGAACTCAATACTGGTTTCGGTATTGAGTCCGGTCTTGGAGAGGGCAAAGACGATTCTGCACTCTTTCTCACCGTCAGAGCTCTCGTCGGCGGAGTCCGGCCATAGTTCAACAGTCTCCACGATTCCGGGCTCGTCGCACTGACCCTGAAATGTGTATCGCTGCTTATCTGACGTCACTTGTATCTCTCCGATTTTTTCAAGCACGGGTAAAATTCCACCTCCGCAAAGTTGGGTCTCGATTTTGAAGACCTGCCTATTCGTTCACCAAGTGTTCCCGTGGCCCGTCGCGCCCGGTGCGTTCAGGGTCAATTTCCATATATAGAAATTCTGTTGTGAAACCGCGAATCTCATTACGCTAATCAAATTCAAACCTTTACAATTAAAAACATACAAAATGATTACTTTCATGGCATTATACCCCAAACAACATGGTTTTGTCAAGCAGCAGGAAAAATTCAAGCTGAAATAGCGGTTCTGAGCGCGGAAAAGCGGATTGTCAGGCAGTTATCCTGTCCTTGCCGGAAGCATCGCTTCCTCGAGAGCAGCCGAAACAAAAGCGACTGGTACTAACTTCACTTGTTCCAAAGTATACGAAGGCAGGCTCTTCGCCTCTTCCAGGTTATCCTGCGGCAGGATAATTTCTCTGATCCCCGCCTCATAAGCAGCGCGGATCTTTTGCTGAATGCCGCCGACAGGTAGGACCTTGCCCGTTAAGGTGATTTCTCCGGTCAGCGCCACATCGTTTCTGACCGGGACTCCCTTGAGGGCAGAGACGATTCCGGTCACGATCGAGACCCTGCGAATGGGCCTTCTTTGGGAATTCCCGTGAAGGTGGCGAGGTTCACGAAACCATCCCCAGTTTGCCAAGAAATGCCTGGACTCGCTCGAAAGCATCACGTTTAAGGAACGCCCGTTCTTCCGGATCTGTCACTTCTTCAAAATCGGCTACAAAAGTTGGCCCAACGTGGTTCTCGCCGGCAAAATGCTTCGCAATTTTGTCAAGCCCTTCCCTGACCTGCCTGCGATCCACGTGCGGCTTGAATTCACCAGCCAGGGTCTCAAGCCCTCCCGGATAGTTACGGATGCAGTAGTATATGTCCCAGGCATCTTTTTCTTTCAGGCGCTCATCCAGGGCGAGTCCTTTCATGCTGATGAAAGGAACCATCGAAGCGACACGGATGGTTACGGAATCCTTACCCCCATCAGGAAGCTCGCCTTCTATGGTTACCTCCACGAAGAGGTCAAATGCCAGGTCGCAGCCTCTCACTTTGCGCGCCAAGATGCCTTGAATGCGCTGATGGCGTCGTCCTCTGCCTGTGCCTTCATACTCGCCGGAAAGCAGATCCACAGACACGTTGATTTCTCTATCCCCGTGTTTCACTTTTCGCACAAAGACGAAAGGCTGGTTTCCAGTCAGGTAACCCCTGCCTTGCAACAGATGCTCAATGGTCTTGTACGATTCCTGGGAGATTCTTCGATGATCCAGGGCCAAGTCTATGTCCACGCTTCCGATATGGGGCTTTTCAGGAGAAGAACAAAGGAACTCAGGAACCCAGCCGCCGATCAGAACGATTTTTTCCCTGTATTCAACCAGCAAGTGTGCAAGCTCAATCAGAACTGAGTGAGCAGCCTCTACTGCTTCTCTGGCGTAATCTCTCCTGGTGGCCACGCCGGTTTGATCACCTCATCTAACAAGACTTGAGCGGCTTCTTCACCCCTGCCCCGAAAGCTCACCAGATCCAGATAGGTCTGAATTGGTGAGGTCACACGAACTCCGTCTATGACGCGCATATCGTAGTAAATCCCTTCATCGTAGGGAACCAGTAAAGTCATATTAGCCCCACTGGGTACTTCCTTCAGCTCCAACCCAGTGATTGTGGCGTCCGTAATCGCATTCATATAGGCCATGGCCCTATGATGCCGAACAGATGGCGCGTAACGAGATGCACCGGAAAAACCTGTCAGCGCATATCCGATTTCTTCTTCGCTGCAGAGCTTTGCCAGATCGGCTTCCATTTCGGGCACAGACTTCATGGAATAGAAATTACGCACAACATTCTTGCGATAACTGTAAAACCGGCTCCACTCTTTCAGCACGCTCCCTGAATCTCTTAGAGAAAGGCCGCCGGAGGCGGTGGAGATCCACTCTTGATCACTTAGCCGTTCTTTGACATTGGCAACATGCCCCACGCTGACCCCAGCTTCCCGAGCAAGGTCCTGCATTTTCCAGATGCGCTGAGGTTCACGCAAGAGCACACGCAAGACTCTGACGGCTTTCGGCGAATAGATGGAACGCAATTCCCTGTGCTGAGAAAAAGGATTGGGGGTTCCTTGCTGCTCTATATACACGTGTCCGAAAGAAAGACGACAGTTTCCCGCTAAATCCACGTATCCGATGCCTTCTTTTTCGCAGATCTCAGCGGCCCGGGGAGAGATGTACGGCGCAACAAATACTCCATACGAACCCGGACGACTCTCACAATATCGCAAGAGTTGATTCACAGCCTCCCGTGCGATCCGTGGTTCCCCCGCACTCTTGACCTCCGCGATGAGGCTCTGTTTTTCTCTTGGCGGGAGCGATACTGATACCAGAAAGTCCGGCCCTGCACCCTGATTCGGTTCTTTGACAACCGAACCAACCACTGCGGAGGGAATTCTTTTCAAACAGTTCCTCAGAGCTTCTTCTGCTTTCTCTTTGAGTTCTTTATGTGTAATTTTCACTAAAACTGCTACTTTCAGCAAATGCTGAAAACAATTATATAGTGAAAATCGAATTCTGTCAAGCAAACCCTTCTTGATGTTCCGTTCTAGTGTGTACTTTCCTATTTTGGGGGTATTGAGGCGGCATTGTTACTCTTGAAGGCAAATGTCCTTGATGATTTCATCCCGCCCCCTCGCCCACGTGTCCCCGAGGACGACTCGATTCACTCTCTTCGACTCCACAAGGATATGGGCCACACTCCCGGCGGATCGGGCGGATTCTGGAGAATTGACCTTGTTCAAGAAGACGATCACTCTGCCCCTCAGACGGGCCAGATAGCCCTTCGGATGGAGAATTACGTCAGCGACCATCTTCTCCGTAATGAGTGCTCCTTTGGGGACGGTCAGCCATTCGCTTACCAGCTCAGGGTGGTGGACATGCCGAGCTTCCAGAGGCTTTCCTATGACATCCATGCCCACCACGGCCACGCTGACCGTGGTGCAGGCGGGGACTACCGGCTCATAGCTCCTGTGTCCTTTGAGGGAACGATCGCGGGCCCCGTCCGCTTTGATCAGGAGAAGATCCAGGGCTTCGATCGCCGGGAGCCTTTCCACGATTGGGAGAGGCGGGGCTTCCATCCGGTGGATGGCTGAGGCATTTCCCACCACGGTGAGAGCCCCGTGTGTCAGGAAAGCCTGCTCCACCTGCCGGAGCTCCTTCTCATCCCTGACCTCCAGGAGGGCGGGGAAGTTTCCGTGGCTTCCCTTGGGCCACATATGGGTTGTGGTGGTGAGCAGGACCTTCCATCTCTCCGCGGACGCCTCCTGGCAGATGCGCAGCATGAGACTGGCTTTGCCGCCACCTCCGATGAAAGCGATTGCGTCTTTTCTATGAAGCTCAAATGCCTCAAGCAGGTTCATAAGGGTTTGAGGGGAGGATTTTACCGTAAGAGAACCAAATACCTGTTTACCCTCTTGAGAAAGGACAAAAAATGATTCTACGATCCAGGACGGTCGGACCTTTTGAGATGAATTGCTATGTGCTGGGGTCTGAGACTACCAGGGAGGCCGTTGTAATTGATCCCGGGGACGAGACGGAGACCCTTGTATCCCTGGTGCAGAAAGATGGGTTGCGCGTCAAATATATTCTGGCTACCCATGCCCATCTGGATCATGTGGCAGGGGCAAAGGAGTTCAAGGAGTTGACAGGGGCGCCTTTCTATGTGCACAAGGAGGACCTCTTCCTTCTGGATCAGCTCGATGCCCAGGCACTCATGTTCGGTCTCAAGCCCCCTGGGAAGCCGGAGACCGATGGGTTCCTGAACGAGGGGGATGAGTTTCAGATGGGGGAAATCAGGATTCGTGTCCTCCATACCCCCGGCCATTCGCCAGGGGGAGTCTCTTTTCTGACGGATGACGCGGTTTTCGTGGGGGATGCGCTCTTCGCCGGGTCCATCGGGAGAACGGACCTTCCTGGTGGGGACCACCCGACCTTGATCGCGACCATAGAGAAGAAACTGTTCACTCTTGACGACAAAATGACTGTGCACAGCGGGCACGGACCCGCAACGACGATCGGACATGAGAAAAGAACGAACCCATTTTTTGCGATGAGGTGAAAATGATGGTCAGGCACGTTCTGGCGACGACCCTTTTCCTTGCGGCTTTATTCGGCTTTTTTTCGGCAGCCGGCTCATGGGCAAGTCCTGGTGATGTAGAGGGGCTGTTTCAAAAATTTCACGCGAGAAGTCAGAGGAGAGAGGCAAAGCCGGGGGCTGTGGTGCCGAAGATTTTCCAGGCCCCTCTCCAGCGTTTGCAGGGGCAAACCGATTCTCTTCGTTTTGCGGGAGACAGAATTTCAGGAGCTCTTCATTCTCTGGGGGAGGATGCCCCGGGAGGGGAGCTGACCAGGGGGGGAGAAGGGAGCAAGGTCTACAAGAAGGCTGCTCCTGCCGTTGTGCTGATTCTAACTCCTGAGACCGTCGGCACGGGTTCGGTGATTGATGGGGAAGGGCGTGTCCTGACCAACTGGCACGTTGTGGGAGGCCGCTCAGAGGCCCTGGTTGTCTTCAAGCCCGAGAAGGACGTGGAGGTTCGAAAGGACAAGGCCCACAGGGCGATCGTTGAGAAGGTGGACAAAACGGCCGACCTGGCGATCCTCAAGATCGTGAACCCTCCAAAGCCGCTTCAGACGATTCAGTTAGGGACCATGGACTCGGTGGAGGTGGCCCAGGACGTGCATGCCATCGGTCATCCCAAGGGAGAGATTTGGACATATACCAAGGGAACCATAAGCCAGATCCGTCCTTCCTACGAATGGCGTTATTCCGACGGATCCTATCACAAGCGCAAGGTCATTCAGACTCAGACACCTATCAGCCCCGGGAACTCGGGTGGTCCTCTTTTGGACGATGAGGCCCGGCTCATCGGAGTAAATTCCTTTACAAAGGAAGGGGAGCTCCTGAACTACGCCGTTGCCGTTGACGTGATTCGGAAGTTCCTGACAAGCCCCGTGGCCTCGGAAACGCCGTCCACGAAGCCAAGACCGGAGCCTTCCACCATCAAGAAAAAGGGCGGCCTCAAGGTTCTCGGCAAGTATGACACGGACGGAAACGGGGTCATAGACATGGTGGCCGTGGATCTGGATGGTGACGGCAGACCCGACGGA
>JACPDT010000220.1 GCA_016183865.1 Armatimonadota bacterium
CCGCAAGATGAGCGAGAAATCCACACAATTATGCCTTTTTCTTGACAAAACTCCCAGGTGTGGGACAGTCACCCCCACCTGACCTCCCCCCTCAAGGGGGAGGAATAAGCCCTCGGGAAACAGGCGGTGGATTTAGGGATCGGTGGAATATTTGACACGTTCTCCCTGTCGTGTTATAATGGGTTTACATTTTGAGAGAATTTAGTATACCGGAGGGCAATAAACTATGGAGCCCCAGGAACCCAGCCGTGAATTAATGGGGAAGATAGACTCGGTTCGTTCAGAGATGAGGGCATTGGGGCGGCACCCTGAAATTGTGAAACTTGCAAGGGAAGACCTGGAAAGGCGTATCGAGCAGTTCCAGGCAACAGAGGCGGGCAGTGAAGATCGGCAGGCCCTGGCGGACAGGATCGAAGCACTCAAGGAGTCCATGCGTGAGTTGGGAAGAAGGCCCGAGGTGCGCAGCCTGGCGGAGAAACACTTAGCAGAGCTCGGCCCGGAGGGGGTCACGGAAAAGGGTCCTGAGTGCAATGGATGCAGTGTATGTCTCCCCTGTCTTGTTACTCCCTCTCCGGACATGGAGGTCTTCCTGACCACTTATTCTTTCAATTTCAAACCCTGAAGCGCGGGCAATGACTCCCACGGCAATTCCAGACACATGGCTGGCCTGGAGCCCGAAGTGGATCCTTCACATACAGCCGGACGGGGGAATGGTTCTACCCCGCTCCCCCTTGAGGATGACCCGTCATCACGTGAATTCCGGGGGCAGGGATATTCTTCTCTTATGTGATGGCTCCAGGACCTCGAAGGATCTCCTGGGCCCTGCGGACGATAAAACCGCGACACCCATGCGCGCCAGTTTCCTGCTCTGGGCCCTGGATGCGGGGATCCTGGAAGTGCTTCTCCGACCTGCCCTCAAGCCGATCCATACCTGCGGCTCTGTTCGTTTCCACAGCCCCTACCATATGGTCATAGAATTGACCGATGGCTGCAACCTGAACTGCAAGTACTGCTACAGGGATGCCGGCGGGAGGAAGGCACATCACTTACCGACCAGCGCCCTCCTCAGGGCCCTTGATGAGATGGCTCAGGAAGGCGTAAGGGTGGTGGAGCTTACGGGTGGAGAGCCCCTTTTCCATCCTGATTCAAGATCCATTCTGGTCTGGTGCCTGAACAGGTTCGAGCTGGTTTGTCTCCTGACCAATGGCTGGCTACTGGATAGGGCACTTTTGGATGAGGTGTGCGGTTTTGAGCACAAATTGCTCGTTCAAGTGGATCTGGACGGCCCTTCCCCTTTCGTCCATGATCAGATGCGAGGTGTTTCAGGATCCTTCGAAAGAGCCTGCCTCGCAATTACCCTCCTGTCACAACGGGGAATCCGGTGCAAAGTGGCCATGACAGTGGCGCCCGATAACCTGCCTTTCACGGAAGACGTTCTCTTGCTGGCCCGCAGATTGGGCGCCACTTTCTTTTCCTGCGCCTCTGTGGTGGATTTCGGCCGTGGCAGCACTTGCCATCTTTCCTATGAAGAGACCTGCACATTCCAGGAGCAACTGAGCTTGCTGCGGGCGAAGCACCGACATTTCCTGTTTCCTGCAGAAACTGACCTTGGGGGGCTGAATTCGGGACCACGACGCTGCGGAGCGGGATGGCGCATGATGGTTCTTGGCCCGGACGGCAGCATTCGGTTCTGTCCCCTTGCCGATGAACGAGAAACCTCCCTGGGCTCGATCAACAGAGGATATCGTTCCTTCCTGGAATCCGCCCCTTCCTCTTTTCTGAGGGAAACGCCGCTTCCAGGGATTGCCTATTGCAGCGGGTGCGCGCACCATCCTTACTGCACAGGTTGCCTGGCCCGTCCATTTCGAGTGAGACGAAAGGTTTCAGAGGACGGAGGAGAGTTCAACTGCCCTTGGGACAAGCAAACCGGATTCCTGAGTGGCCAAGAGAAAAATTGAGAAAATACCTTTCAGCAGCGGCATTCAGCAGTCAGTCGGAAAACCCACGCAGGGGGCAAGGCGCTATGGCTGATCGCTGATAGTCATGTGAAGACGCTGCGATGGACGCGCCAAGGAGGAACCCTCCGATTTCTCCCAGAAATTGCTGCTGCAAGAGAAAAGCAAAATGGAGAAGTCAGTTCTTTCATCATATGTTTTGTAGAATTTTGGTCTTCTTGTATCTTCTTGCATTCGTTTCAGGCTGCGGCTCGGGGGGTACGGGCGGCGGAATCCCGCTTTCCGTGGGGACCGGTGTTGCGCGGAGCGGCTCTCTTGAGCTTCGCATCCAATGGCCTGGCGTTCTCTCAAAGGGCAAACTCATTCCCGCAACTGCAAAGACGATTCAGGTCACTGTCACCGGCGAAGGGCTCCCCTCCCCATTGGTCCAAAGTGTCGCCAAATCCCAAGTTCAAAATGGGCAGGTGACTCTGAGCTTCTCCAATGTTCCCACAGGCGGCAAGACAACAGAAGTGAAGGCTCTCGATTCTTCCGGAAACATCGTGGCTCACAGGATAGCCTCCGCGTCGGTTCAGGAGAACCAGACGGCAACCGTGACGACCCAATTGGGGGTCACCATTTCCGACGGCTCTTACACCCCTGCCCAGTTTACACTGAACAAGGGTGAGACTCTGCTCTGGGTGAACGGGGGCGCCGGGAACCATAGCGTGAAAGCCGATAACGGCCTGTTCGACTCAGGGAATCTGGCGCCCGGCGGGAGTTTCTCCTGGACAGCCACTACTCCCGGAAATTTTCCCTACAACTGCACCATCCATAATGCGCAAACCGGCACTCTTGTTGTGCAGTTTCCCGCACCCGCCGTTACGGGAATTTCCCCAGCGAGCGGCCCTACGGGGACACCTTTGACGATCAATGGAACGAATTTCGGAGCCCTTCAATCCGAAAACACTGTGACCATGGGCGGAAAACCGGCGGTGGCGACATCCTGGACGGATACCACGATCACCTGCACGGTTCCTCAGGGTGTGGGGGTAACGAGTGGAGATCTGGTGGTAACTGTTCAAGGAGTCCCAAGCAATGCCTTAACTTTTGCCGTCACCCCGGTCGCAGTATGGACGCGGGAATACAACGCCCCTTCAGACGGTTTAGATGAAGGACGAGGGATTACCGTGGACCCGGCAGGCAATGTTTATGTGGCTGGAGTCGCCTCCTACCCCGGGCAAACCCAGGACATCTGGCTGGGCAAATACGATGCTCTGGGCAATAACCTGTGGGTCCAGACCCATGATGGTCCACAAAGCTTGGCGGATTACGGATACGACGTGGCTGCCGGTCCCTTGGGGAATGTATTTGTATCAGGGTATGAAACCGTTGCGGGGCAGGGTGCTAACGTCTGGGTGAGACAGTACGTTGCAGGGAGCCCGGGCTGGACTCAGACGTATGCCGGTCCTGCCGGCGGCACAGATCAAGGGCAAGGAATCACGACAGATGTTTCAGGCAACGTGTATGTGATAGGCAGTGAAGATCCCGGCGGAGGAAACGACGATATATGGATTAGAAAATACAGAGGAGATGGCGCCATTCTTTGGACACGATCCTATGACAGCGGCGCGGGCAGCTTCGACAGCGGAGAAGGCATCGCTGTGGACGTCTCAGGCAACGTGTATGTGACCGGATATGTAACGGTTCCCGGACAAAATGAAAACATCTGGGTTCGGAAGTACGATTCCAACGGCAATACTCTTTGGACACAGACCTACAACAGCCCTGGGAACTTTCCGGACCTGGGGCAAGGCATTGCCGTGGACAGCCAGGGCAATGTATATGTTGCAGGGGCTGAAGGTCGTTACGATCTTGGGCAAAGTCTCAACGCCTGGGTTCGCAAATACGACGCCGATGGCAATCCCCTCTGGACCCGAACTCATAACAGTCCGGCCAACTCAGTGGACTTGGCTCGCAGGGTTACTGTGGACAGTGCAGGGAATGTATACGTAATCGGTTACGAGACCCGCCAGGATCTGGGGCAACAGGAAAATATCTGGATTCGCAAATATGACACGAACGGCAATGCCTTCTGGACTGAGACGCACGACGGCACTGCAAACGGCAATGACACCGGATACGACATTTTCGTGGACACTCTCGGCCAGGTATTTGTGACCGGTTACACCCTTCGCGGGGGGGCGCCGCCCGATGCCACGGATATCTGGATTCGCAAATACCGGCAATAACCGTAAAGGCCTCGACGCTACCCCCGCAATGCGATGTTGTAAAGCTCTTCGGTTTCAGGCAATGGCGCGACATCCAGCTCTTTTCTCAGGATGTCCCGGCAGGCCCGATACTGACGCAGGGCCTCGTCGCGCCTTCCGGAAGCCAGGAGAGTGCGAATCAGCCCCTGGTGATTATGCTCCCGCAGGGGATCCAGGCGCAGGGCCCGCCGATACCAGGCGATACTGCTCTCTGCGGCGCCCTCCCGGGCGGAGAAGAAGGCAAGCTTGCCGAGAACGGCCAGACAGGTCTCAAGGATCTCCTCTCGCTCGGCCCAGCACCACTCAGCATAAGGCTCATCCTCCAGGAGGCCGCCCCTATACAACTGAACAGCCTTCTCATAGGCAGCGACAGCGCGCACCCTGTCTCCCCTCGATTCCAGCTCATCCCCCAGGCATACAAGCTCGCGGAATTCCTGTATATCGAGGCGATGAGGGGAATCCACGTTGAAGTAGTAGCGGTCTCCGTCATTGCGGACATAGACCCGCTGTCTTCTGTCAGGGAAGGGCTCCACGATAGTCCTCAAGGAGTGGACCAGAACGTGCAGGCGATTTGCGGCAGCTCCGGGGGCCGATTCCGGCCATAGAATTTCCGCCAGGACATCGCGAGGCATGGAGCGTCCCATGTTCAGGAGAAGGATCTTCAGTAAGGTGAATGTTCCCCGTCGTTTTACCATGTCCGGAATAATCAATCTGCCCTGGCGGCGCAGCTCAAAGGAGCCGAGACAGCGTATGGCCAGAAAGGGTTGGGCCGTCTCCCTTTCAGGGGCCCGCAACACTCTGACCGGAAAGTCCGCGGATACTCTGTCCCGCGCGTTCTTTCCGATTCTGGCGATTGCCTGAGCCGCCTGACCTGCAATGTCCAGCAGGCCCGCCAGATATCGTGTCCGGGGTGATGGAACATCCTCCTCATAACGCAGCCTGACGATCCCAGCTCTCATCTCCTCGCCCACGAGGGGCAGGCAATAGACCATCCCGCTTCTCACAGGCGCCTGGCAGCCGGCGGCAGGGCGGCAATGGCGGGGTCCGGGCAGAATGATTCCATGTTTTTCCGACAGAGCCGGACATCTGTCGAGATTCCCGAGGCTGATCTCCGGGCAAGTCAGCCCATCACCATAGCCCTCTGCGACCTGTCCCGTCAATCCTCTAACATTCCTGTCGCACAACAGAAGCACGCCGCCGTCCGCATGCC
>JACPDT010000003.1 GCA_016183865.1 Armatimonadota bacterium
CACAGGACTTCGGGGTTGTCAAGCCAATCACTACTTAATCAGCCTCAAATGCCCCTTCTTTTTCGGGTTTTTGGGATCCCCGCTCTCGGGGTTTCCTGTTTCCGGTTTTACTTCCTTGAGCACAGGTTTTTCGGGCGCCGCCTTGTCCTCCTTGGTGGGCGGCTTTTGCAAGGCCGCCGCCTGCAAGGCCGCCGCCTGCAAGGCCGATTCCATATCTTTCGGGGCATCTTCGATAAAAAACACCATTTCATCGGCAAAGTCCGAACGCATGGCATAGATGGCATCAAAAGGAACCGCGCAAAAAAACGGGGCGCGATTAAAACTGAGCGAAGCCTCAACACGATCATTCAGAATCCGGAAATCGGAAATCTGAAAAGCGTAATCCAGGTTCAAAGCCAATTGGGGATTGCCCCGATGGGCCTCGGGCACGCCGACATTCGGCTTGCGGGAGTCCACAAAAATCATCACTGTCCCGCGCTCGAGCAAGCGCTCGAGGTGGATTTTCTTGTCTTCGCGGATTCCTTCGGTGCTGTGATAATGTCCTTTGCAGGCGATGGTGAAAGTGGGTTCAGGGGCCTGGGTTGTCGTGTATGATGCGCTGTATGTGTCAATGCCGGCCGCCGGACAGGCGGGTATGGCATCCAGATAGTCAGGGACCATCTCGATGAGTGTGGTCGGGTAGCGGCCGTCATGGTCCTGTTTGTAAGCTTCGCAGGCAGTGGCGACCTCGTTCAGATTCTCGATGCACTTGACCACCAGGGACCCGGCCGGGAACGATGTCGGAGTCGGCTCCGGCGTTGTGCCGGTGGAAGGCGGGCTGACCGCGGGCAAAGGCGCTCTTGAGACTTCTCCGTTCCTGCTCACAGGAGTGTTCGGGACGAGACCTGCCTTCTGGTGATGGTTTCCCTTGCAGAAGACCGTGTAAGAGGCGCCTTCCTCTTCCAGTATGTAAGAGGCGGAATATGTATCAGCCTGGGCTGCCGGGCACCTGGGAATTTCCTTCAGGTGCTTTCCTTCCTGAACGATTTCCTGCAGGGACTTCGGGTACATCCCCCCATGCTCACTGGCATAGGCGTCCAATGCCACGGCAAGGTCGTTCAAGTTCTTCTCACATTTCGTGACCTGAGCCTGCTCTCTCGCTTTTAGAATGTTGGGAATGGCGATGGCGGTGATGATCCCCAGGATGCTCAGAATGATAAGTCCGAGGCACCCCGCCAGAGCGCCAATCCATAGACAGGAGCTGCTTTTCTTCGGCGGTGGCTGCTGAATCGTGGGGTGAATAGGCTCCTCAGGATGAGGAGCTTCCGATTGTTTGGGCTCAGGCACGGGGGTCTCCCCTGGTGCCCTGGGTCCTTCCGTGGTGTGTTGCTCTGTGCTGTCCTGCGGTTCTTGCTTGTCGTCGAATGTATCCATGAATCGCACAAGCCTCCTCTAACTGGTTTGGGGAATCTCCTGGGCAGGTCCGGTCGTTCCTTCCCTTTCTTCCCGTCTTCGATCCTTGAAGTAATGACTTCCTTGCAGCTTTTTAAGGTAGTTGGTGAGCTCTCCTGCAATCTGGGCAACCTGAAGGGGATGGATGATGGGGCGATGTTCATTGGTTACGACCGCGATGGAGACGGACATGAGATCAAAAGTATGAATACTTCCTCTGCGGTCCTTGCTCACAATGAAGCCGCGTTTTCTATCTTCTTCATCATATAGCAGAGGGATCTGGGCATCAAAGAGTCGAATCAATTCCCCGCAAAAGGAATCCACCTTTTCCAGGGTTGTGATGAATACGAAATTGTCTCCTCCCGTATGGGCCAAAAAGCCTCCGTTTCCGAACTCCTTTGACAGGTTGCGAAGAATAAGGGCCGTGTGCCGAAGCACACCGTCTCCCTTCTGAAATCCGTACTTTGCATTGTAGGAGGCAAAATTGTCTATGTCCACAACCCCGACAGCGAATTGTGTGTTCTCATCCATGCGCCGGAAGAGCTCCTTCTGAAGGGCAATGTTCCCGAAGAGTCCTGTAATGGGATTCACGTCTGCGTCAGCCTGCTTCAACTCCAGATTCTCCTGAATCAGATGGTCATAATGGTCCCTGACCAGGAGGAGCCTGGACAGCTCCGGATCTCTGAGCAGGCTTTCAGGTGGAGCCATCCGCTTTTTTTCTCCCTTGAGATACTCGATCAGCGTTTCCACCGGGCGACAGACGGAGCCCACGGCCTGGACCAACAGCAGCATGGCCAGGAGGGCGATTACCGCGAACAGAATACCGGTGTTTCTGACGACCAGCCTGGCCATTGGCGAAAACTCGGAGCACGGCAGGGCCACCACTGCGGACCAGGACCTTTGGGGGAGCGGCTCTGCTGCAATAATGCGACCCTCTTTTGTGAGGAAGTTCGCCATGGGAGGAATCTGGAAGACGACTCCGGTGCGCTTTGCAATTTCCCTCTCCCCTTCCCTGGCATCGGCAAGAAGTCCCTGGGGGGAAAGAATACGCTGCTTCTCCGGATACGCGATCATGCGTCCATTTTCGTCCACAAGCCATCCGTAGCCGCTATGCAAGTAGTGATAGTCTCTCAGAGTCCTTTGAAAATGACTCAGGCCGGGATAAAAATAGTAGAACCTCTTCCCCACCGTAAGTCCTTTGGCCAGGACGGCGCATGAGTCGAGTATGCGTCCTGACTGCGAATCTCTTTGAAAAAAATAGTGGAATCGGTCAAGATCGCGAACCTTCCTCGTGTCCGGCAGGAACAGGCCGGATGATCGCTTGTGGGTTGACCAGAGGATCCTTTTTCCGTCTCCCACCAGGATTTTCAGGTTCGCGTGGCCCCAGAGCGATTGGATTTGAGCTTTGTCGAATCCAAGTCTGGGAGCGTTTTTCCTGTTCGCCCTCTCCTCCTGCTCGGAAAGGACATGGAGGAGGCGGCGCATTTTGCGCTCCTGATCATCCGCCGAGTCGGAGACAGTAAGGGCGAGGCGGCGCGCCTCCAGGACAAGCTCTTGTTCCATTTGATGTTGGAAGGCGGAAAGGGTCGTTACGACAGAGATGGATGCCATGAGGAAAAGAGCAATAAGAACAACGAGAGAAAGTATGGGAAGAATCCTTCGCTGCAATGAAGCCATGGGAGCGTTTACCTCTGAGGTTTTTTAGTCGAGACGATAAAGTCCACTCTTATGAAGCGCCACGAGTTCTTCTCCCGGATCAAAGACACTTCTCCCCTGTATGATTTCCAGCTTAAGGCGCCTTCTTCCCATTCCTTTACCCTCAATTTGACCAGATAAGTCCGGATTGCCCTGCTTTCGTATCTGGAATATATGGATAACAGCACAACCTGGTCAATTTACGCAAGTCAGAAAGTCCTCGATTTGCGCCCTGGCGGTCTTTTCCATCGAATGGGCCAGCGACAAACAAGGCGTTCCTGCGGTCAGAAAAAAAATGCCCCCGGAACCCAAGGCCAGGTGGAAAAGAAAAAGTCGAACTCCTGAGCGAAGCATCACCGGGTCAGCGCTTCACTTCGGCCTTTCGAATCGTGAGCGGGTACTCCAGCATCAAAGAGCCGTCAAGAAAGGTTTGCACCCAGCAGATGCCGGGTTCCTTGAAAACCACTTCCGCGAACATATTGACCGCCATAAATGGGGTAGTCTGCTCCTGGAGAGTGAAGGGCTGCTCTCCAGTATCAATAATGACTTGCTGCTTGTCCGGCGCAAGAATTCGAATGCTCTGGCGGAACTCTCCCTTCCCGTTGCACCACCCGTTACTTATGAAGAAGGGGGGGCATTTGAAGGGAAATTCAGGGAGAGGCAGCTCATAGAACAGATGCTGAAACGAAGGAGGACCGCCGTTTTCCTTGACCTCCAGGCAAGGAACAGAGAATTGAAGATGTGGCTTGCTCAAAATACAATCACCCCTTTCGTGGAGTCGCTAATGAGGCATGTTCGCGTCTGCGGGCTTTTCTCCTTCCAAGTCGCTTTCATATCCACCGCGGAGTAAATATTATAAAATTATACAATATTGCGGAGACCGAGATACCGGACAGGAGCGGAAAGAACAAGAGAAAACCCGCGATCGCAACGACCACGATGCCCACTTCGATCCCCCGTCTGAGACGAGGCTGCTGGTGAGTCATGGTCAAGGCAATGGCAAGGTAGAGGCTCGGAACGGCCGGCAGCACGTAGTAAAAAAAGCCTCCCCTGGCGAAGAGCCCCCAGGGGAGCAGTTGAAATAAGTATGTGGCTAGAATAGTCGCTCCCTCCATGGAGGATCTAAGATTTCTGTTATACACGGTATAACAAATACATACAAACCCCGCCCACCAGAGCACGGGATTGGCTGCGGCCAGTATTCCCTTCACGTGAAGGGAATCGGGCTGTGAGAAGAAATACCAGATGGGCCTGAGAACAAAGGGCCATTCCCAAAAGTGGGATGTATAGGGATGCTCCATGGCGCTTCTTGCGTGAAACCCCAGGATTCTTGCGTGCAGGCTTAGGACCTCGTGGATGCCTCTGTGCGGCGGGATGCACAGATAAGCCAGGATGTAAAGCAGGAGTGGGGCGCCGAGGAGGATGGCCCAGGAAGCCGGTTCGCCCCTGTTCTTCTTTGAGTTGAGCAGAATGGCCCCTGCGCCCAGTAAGCCGAAAAGGGCGGAACCCTTTGTGAGAAGGGCGAGTCCGAAGAGCAAGGCACTCAGAAAAATCAAGCCGCTGCGAGTGAGCCCCTTTTCTCTATCGAGTGCCGTCACGAGCGCCAGGAATCCTGTGAGAAGAAAAGCAGCCAGATAGATGTCGAGGGTGGCGATTCGAGATTGGACGATGTGGAGGAAATCAAGGGAGAGCAGAAAAGCCGCGAAGAGGGCGGCCCGATGTTGTCCCAGGAGCTTTCGGCCCAGGGTGTACTGGATGGGTATCATTGCGGTTCCGATGAGGACCGAAGGCAAGCGCCAGCCGAGTGGGTTGTTTCCCAGGCACCCGACGGCCCCCGCAAGAATCCATTTGGCCAGGGGCGGATGCACCCAGTTGGGATCCTGCTGCTGATTGAGGAGCGCTAGTGCAGCCGGGACGTAGTGTTCTTCATCGAAATAGGGGTTCGGAGGAAAGGATATGCCGTAGGTTCGAATCAGGAAGGCGCCTGCCGTGAGGAGAAGAACTGCGCCGATTTCGTTCAGTTGTAGGCGATGCCGCACCGGATCGCCTACAGACCCTCTTTCAGGGCCTTCCCCGGGCGAAACGCGGCCACGCGCTTCGCCGCGATCTTTATGCGTCCTCCTGTCTTCGGGTTTACGGCTTCTCTGGCTGCACGCTTTCGGACCTCGAAGGATCCGAAGGGAGATAATTGGACTTTCTGACTTTTCTTTAGAGCTTCTTTGACGCAGCAGAGGACGGAATTCAGAGCCCTGGTTGCCATCCTTTTCGATAGTCCTGTTTCTTTGGATACATGCTCAATAACTTCTGCTTTTGTGACGGAAGCTGCCATGATTCCCCCCCTGGATTACGGTTTTCAATGATCTATCTCCACAAAGGAGGCTGCCAATCGGGTGTCCATGGCCTCCTGTGTCACTCCTTCAATCAGAAATGTCTTTTCTCTCGATGCCCCACCGGAAAGAAGGGATACTCTGCTTTTTGGAATTCCCAGAAAACCTGCTATCAAGTCTCTACTTTCTTCATTCGCTTTGCCCTTGTCGGGAGGCGCACAAACACGGATCACGAGTCTTCCCCGCCTGAATCCGGCAAGTTTCGATGTTGAGGAGCGCGGGGCAACAAGTGCCAGCAATTTCGCGCGATTCATTCACTTTCCTGCCCACCGGCCGGAGGTCTTCCCCCCGAGTTCGCATCTTGCTTTTATCATGCAATGATCGGTTACGCCGTTCTCCCCCCGGCCTTTTTCCGTGTTCTCTGTGTCTTTGTGGTGAATTCCCATTACGGTTTGGCTGAAGCCATCTTTTCTTCCGTCGGCTGAGATTCTCCTGGGGTATCGGCCTTCTCCGAATCGAGCATTCGGCCGTATGTTTCCAACAGAGCCCGAAATTCCAGAAGAAATCGGCGTTTCTCATATCGGAGAGCGGCCAACTCCCGCAACAGGTCATCCAGGGATCTTGTGGCGTTCTCCTTTATTCTCTCGGCTGCAGAAGCGGCCTCCTGGACAATGCGATCGGCTTCTTTTTGTGCATTCACAATCATTTCTTCAGCCGTCTTTTGGGCGATGACAAGCGTGTTTTTCAGGCTTTCTTCGACATTTTGGTAATGAGAAAGCAGCTCTTTCTGTCGCTCCAGGCTCTCTTTGATCTCGAGATTCTCGCTATACACATCTCCATAGGATTTGAAGATCTTGTCCAGGAAATCCTGAACCTCCTCCTCACTATATCCCTTGAAAACACGCTTAAATTCGTAATGTTTGATATCTATAGGGGTTAGCCGCATGCTTGCCTCCTTTCAGCAGGATTCCTTTACGGCCAGGATATGAGTTCGATGGTATCACAGAGAAATTCCTTTCATTTTTCTTGCCTCAGGAAAGGAAAATTGAAGGAAAAATAGGAATCGCACAAATGTTCCGGCCTCCAGCCAACACAGAGGGCTGGAACATTTGC
>JACPDT010000201.1 GCA_016183865.1 Armatimonadota bacterium
AAGAATGGGCAAGGAACGGCTCAAGAGCCTGTTTTCTTACAAACAGGGGGATGACGCACGGTCCGGGCTTCTTTCGAGATACCCGGCATTCGATCCCTCCAACTTTCGCCGAGTCGCTCTGATCGGCGCCGCCACCTGGGGCGCTGGATTTGTGGACACTTGCTCCGATCACGGCATAGATGTTGCAGGTGTGTTCGACAGCGACCCGGGCAAACAGGGGAGGGACCTGGGAGGCAAGAGGATATGCCCGGTAGAAGCATTGTCGGGCATGGACCCCTCGGTCCCGATTGTGATAGCCTCCCATCGTCTTCTGTCCGTCTACGATCAGGTCAAAGCCATGGGTTTCCAGAATGTTGCTTCTCTGGCTGTCTTATCCGTCCTCGATCCCGTGAGGTTCCAGCCCCACCCCTTTTATGATGGTCTGGCTGGGGACTTGATCACCCATCACGATTCTTACGAAAGCCTCTATGATCTTCTGAGTGATGAGAAATCCAGAGTTGTTCTGGATGCCTTGATCGGGTTTCGGATGACTCTCTCTCCCGACACGATCAGGGGGGTCATCGAGCCTTCCGCTTATTTCCCCGAGGATATCGTTCATCTCGGTGGAGAAGAGGTGTTTGTGGATGGGGGGGCTTACAGCGGTGACACCATTGATGCCTTTGTTTCGAGAACAAAGGGGCGGTTTCGCCGCATTCTTGCCTTTGAGCCCGATCCTGACACATATCGGAAGCTGGCCGCCCACTGCGAGGCAGATCCCAGGATCCTGGTTTTCAATGAGGGTCTTTATTCGAGAAAAGCCGGTCTCAGATTTGCAGGCATGGGGCAAAGGGATTCCATGATAAGCGATTCCGGTCCTTCCGAGATCTCTGTGACAAGCCTGGACAGTATCCCCGAGTCGTGCGAAACTACCTTCATGAAGCTGAATATTGAAGGATGCGAAGAAGAGGCCCTTCATGGGGCGGGAAATCTTATAAGAAACCGGACTCCGAAATTGGCGATTGCCGTGTACCACAGGCCGTCAGATCTATGGAAGATCCCCTCCCTGATTCATCGCCTGAACTCCTCGTACAGCCTGTATCTGAGACAACACGACGGAGGCATCATCGAGAGCGTTCTTTATGCGCTGAATTCCTGAGCAGGGAGGGTCAAAATACATTGGACAGACGGGTTAAATTCATACACGCAAACAAGCATACAGATCAGCACCCATAGAGGTCTTCGTTAGATTGTCGCAAAACGTTAACAACTGCATAATACGAATATGCTATAATAAGCTCGGAGTATTTTGACCCATGAAAAATTGGCTCAACAAGCTCTTTGCCAGGAAGCCGAACAAGGGCGCCGCAACGCCAGGGAAGAATCTCCTGGACTGGTTCACGGTTCGCTTTGATGACGTCAACGTCTATCGTGAAGCCAATCCACCAGGAAAAGAGCCGTGGAGAGACTGTTTTCGCTGGGATGAGGTCATTCGAGTTTGCTATAAGGCGGAGGGTCCCTTTCTGTCGGACGGGGTTTATTTTTTCACATCAGATCGCCCCGAAGGTTATGTGATTCCTACGGAAGCAGCAGGCGGCGACGCTCTGATGGGTGAGATCCTGCGCAGGAAACTGTTCCACCCTGAATTGCTGATCAAGGCTTGTGCAAGCGAAGAGGGCCTGTTTTGCTGGCCGGAGGCGCCAGGCGACCTGGGAAATGCTCCGTGATCCTCACGCCTCTGAGAAGCCCTCTTCGGCGAAATGCCGATCAAAACCAAAAAAACGAGGTATGCCCCGGTTCCGCATGATCGCAAAACTTGCACAGTCCACGAAGCCGACGGTCGCATTTCTCTTGAAGAACAGCTCGCACGCCTGCTGGTGAATGGACTCAGAGATCAAGCAACGCGAGTTTCGATCGTTCCATCAATCGTCAGCCAGACCGGAATCAATGGGGTATCCTGCTTCGCGCCAGGCGCGAATTCCTCCGGCCATGGAAAAGACGTTTGCATATCCCATTTTCTGGAGGTTATCGGCAGCCAGAGCGGAGCGGAAGCCTCCTCCGCAGTAAAGGAAGATCTCCGCGTTATGGTCGGGAATGCGCTCCTCGATGTCCCGCTCAATAATACCTTTGCAAAGATGGGTGGAGGCCGGAATTCGGTCCTTGTCCCACTCGTGATCCTCGCGGACATCTATGAGCCAGATTGACGATCCTTCACTGGGTTGCTTTTTCAGCACCCCGCCAATGGAGACCTCCTGTATGCGTGTTCTCGCATCCTCAACAAGCTTGAGGAAATTTTCGGAGTGTTTCATAGATTTCGCCTACCCTCTCTTGTGACGAGAGGAATATTCTTCCGGTCTTGACCTTCTCCTGCGGTCGCTCATGATGCAGCCTTAGGATCTCCCCTTTCCCGATGTTCAGGGGTCACTGAGGATGCGAGGCTTGCACAGATTATCAGGATCAGGGTACTCAGAGCGGTCAGACCGTATCTGGATATCTGCTTTCCACTCCTTATTTACCGGAAGATCACGTAACCCGGCGTAATTCTTGCTTCCATCTCTTCTACAGAGAACGGGCTTCCTGTTTTCGGGGGAAACGGCCTTTCAGTGATTCCGCTTGACGGAATTTCTGTCCTTTGGTATAATGAAGCCATGGTTAGCAAGGAGATCAAGCTGGGCAAGCGCAATCAGGTTACCATCCCTCGAGATTTCATCCCCAAGGGTGCGCGCGAATTCCAGTGCGTCAAACAAGAGGACGGTACTCTTCTCCTGATTCCGGAGATCCGGATCCCCGCGACCCAGGAATACTTCTGGACCAGACGCTGGCAGGAGGGGGAACGGGAAGCATCTGAAGATATTCATTCCGGACGAATCCGTCGCCATGCGTCCGCCGACGCTCTCCTCGCCCGCCTCGAACAAAAACGCAAGAAGTGACCGCTCGCTACACGCTGGTCACCACGAGGCGATTCGAACGGCAAGCACTCCAGCTTCCCAGTGCCGTTTTCACACAACTCCGGAGGCGTCTCTGCACCATCGTGGGAGACCCCCGCCACCCCTCCCTCAAGACTCACGAGGTGAAACACGCTGTCGGGGATTTTGGAGGAAAAGTCTTCGAGGGTTGTGTTAACGAGAAATACCGGTTCACCTGGGAGTACGGCTCTTCGTCCGAGATCGTGCTCAGGAATGTGGACAACCACGACGCATGCTTGAAGCGGCCGTGATGGAGAAGCAAGTCCGCGGGACGAAAGATGTTGGGCTTACGCAAATCCACTCACAAATCGAACTCGATAGGAGCCGCAGCCTTCCGCACCGATACCCGGCAAGCAACCCCTGCCTGCAGGGGAACCCCCTGTCGCAGCACGAGACAGGCCTTCAATGACGCGCCCCTTCGCATTCCTCCATACCAGACCGTCACGGGCAGTCCCCTCCACACTTAGAAATCCATCGTGCAGCGCCCCAATCTTATATCTTTGACTCTCTGCGTCGGCGGTGGTATAATATACCTGACTGGAGTTGAAAGCACGTACAGGGGCGCAACGAAAGTGTGGAGAGGCGATGAGCTTTCTTTTTGATCGGTTAGCATTCCTGTATGATGGGTTCATGAAGAAAGCAGGGCTTGCCGATGAGGTGAGACTGCTGAATTATCTGGGGGACGTAAGTGGGAAACGCATCGCCGATATCGGAGGGGGAACCGGTTCTTTATCGGCAATGCTTGCCGACTTGAATGCAGAGGTCGCCCTGATTGAACCCAGTGTGTCCATGTCTTGCATTGCCCTCCACAAAGACCGTAGAATCAGGTCGGTAAATGCAAGTGCGGAAAGCATTCCACTTTCGGACGCCGTATTTGATGTGGTATGTCTGAAAGACTGCCTGCATCACATCACCGATCGGCAAAAGGCAGTTGCCGAAGCAGTCAGGATCCTCAGGCCTGGTGGGAAAATTGTCGTGATGGAGTTTCATCCCGGTAGCTTCAAAGCAAAACTCATTCTCCTGTTTGAAAGGCTGTGCTTGGAGAGAACCCGGCTGATCCATCCTGAAACATTGAAAAAAATGTTGTACGATAGAGGGGTGGAGGGGGAAATCTTTCTGCTGAATAGGCTGGAATATCTGTATGTGGGGTGCAAAGTTGGGGAGGATTCAACTTTATTATAAGGTTCTGAAGTGCTGCCTGGCGGCAAAGGTGGTTGACAGGGCCGACATAGGAAACTCCTACGACCTGGTGAGCCGTTGTTACGATGATCAATTCTTGAAGACCATGCAGCAATACAACATCAAGATGCTTTCCCTGCTTCCCTTGCCGGAGAAAGCGCGTGTTTTAGATCTGGCTTGCGGGACGGGTTTTAACTCCTGGTGGCTGTTGCAAGCACATCCTGACTACGTGATAGATGCAGTAGATATTTCGGAAGGGATGCTAAGGCAGGCTGACCGCAGACTGGACGGAAAAGCAAACCTCATAAGGTCCTCCGCCCTCGAATTCCTTGGGAAATCCGCAAATGAACAGTATGATCTGGTCGTCTGCACCTGGGCATTGGAATACCAGCCCCCCATCAAGGTGTTAAGGGAGTGCAGCAGAGTCCTCAAGCAGGATGGGCAGATAGGCGTGATCCTGAATTCCGGACAAACCCTGCCGGAGGTGCGCAGAGTCTATAAACACCTGCTGATTGAGAATTCAAGCAGGATCGAAAAATTGATGCTTGAGCTGCCGAATCCGAAAGATGAGCGGCATTTGGACCGATGGCTCAGAAAAGCCGGATTTTGCGAGGCACAGACGTTCAGGGGCATGCATAAGTTCAGTTTTGATTCTACCGCGGAAATGACCGATTGGGTGACCTCCACGGGAGCGCTTGCGGGCTTCGACGTGATGGCGGACCTCCACGATGAAGAGGTAAAGAAGCAGGTTTCAGCCCTTTTTGAAAGGTTCGGCATACTTGCAATTACACATGATTTTGTCTGGGGGATAGCAAGAAAATGTTGACTGCGTATTCCACTGATTCCGGACAGTGATTCCATTTCATTCCGGACGCGGATTCCATTTGATTCCGGACAGTGATT
>JACPDT010000198.1 GCA_016183865.1 Armatimonadota bacterium
TCAGGTCTGGGGACTGCTCAAAATGCTGGCAACAAGAAAAGCAGAAAATCGATCGCCCTTTCACTATGTCATGACTTATACCTGAACCGGCGGGTCAATCAATCTGATAATCCTGGGTCATTTCTAAATGGTAATCTACACCCGATAGCGGGACAGGCGTGTACTTTATGACTGTATGAATTTCTTCGGTTCTGCCTTAAACTTCTCCAGGCAAGGCTTGGAGCAGAAAAAATAGGTTCTCTGCTTGTATGTTTCCTTTCCCACTGCCTTTGAGCTGTCAAGAGCCATCTTGCAGACAGGGTCAATCACCTTTTTTGAGCTGTTTTCCTTTGCCTGCGCGACCTGGGCGTGACTATGACCGCTTGTCGACACTTCCTTCTTCAGCGTAACTTTTGAGTGGTCGCAGGAACAGGCCATCGCATCGCCGATAGGCGAGAAGGCCCACACCAGGACCAGTGCAAGCCCGCACAGGAGGAGATGCCATAGAAAGACACGACGCATGATTCACAAGACTCCCTTCTTTATTTCTTAAGTTCAGGATATCAGGAGATTATGAAGAGTTTGTGAATGAGGGGCTGCTGCTCGCACGGAAGTGAATCTTGTTGATGTTCTGCGGCAACTGTCGTGGCGGATGCCGCAATAGCGTGCGGCGCTGGAGATCTCCAGCGCCGCACGAGCGATCACCCGTTCCAAGGCGCTAAAGGTAAGTGGTCTTCAAAGTTCTCAAGGTGGCCTTCTGATCCGCCGGCTCTGTACCACGGATCGCCATTGAATGCGTGCGCATCATGTCCTTCCCCGCCGTCAAGCAGGACGTATCCACGGGTGCTGCCGTTACTGGAAATTAAGTCATCCCCAGGTCCTCCATAGATGAGGATACCCGCTTCACCCTGGTTGTTTACAGTGATATGGTCATTTCCGCCTTGTCCGGCGACAGCAAGCATTCCATCGGGATCCATATACCCCTGATGAACGATATCACCGTTTGCATCCCGAACCAATACCTCCCCGTTTTGGTGCACGGTTATGTTGACATCATTGTCATCATTCGACAGATTCACGAAGTAGTTGCCCTGGGGCGTCTGACCAGTTCCGAGCGCGATTTGCGACTCCGGTTCGGGCGGCGTGAGCCCGGGTTGAAGGTGCTGTCCCAGTTCTGAAAGCCTGACTCCATCACCTGGGATTGGCGTGCCGTCTTTTTTTGCTTGTGCCGCATTCAGAAGATTTCCGTCCCTTTTGACCCGGAGCGCGGGTCCTTCTGTTGATCTTAATTGATTCCCTGGATCCCCTCCTCCTGCCGGCGTAGCGACAGATCCGCGTGGTGGACATCTAGGCGGTAGCAAGGGCTTAAGTTCATCTCCCATGGGAACTCCTCCTCCTGGTGAATCTCCCATCCCATCCCATCCCAGGGGGTTGGCTTGATTGAACGGCATCCCTCCCTTCAGAGCTTGGCAGGTAAATCCTCTCAAATATCTCAAAAATCGCTCAAAAATACCTCAAAAAAAAATCATTGAAACCTCAAATGAGACGGGGATATGTTAAAGTTTGGCAACCATCGGCAAGCATTCGTCCACAAGGATGGTGCATTTATCGGCTGTCAAGGGGGCTGTGCGCTACTCACTCAAGACCCAGCTTTCTCTTGCGCCGACAGGCACCGATAATTCAAGGGTCTGTTCTTTTCGTCGGACAAGCACGGTGGCGGTGCTTCCCTGTTTGAGAGAAGGGATACTCGTTGGAGCGAACGGCTTCCCATCAAGGAGAAGGAGCTCATCGCCCACCTTCATCCCTCCCCGAGAAGCCGGTCCCCCTTCCGCGACTGCGCTTACAATCAGGCTCTCTCCTTGCCTCTCATAGGAAATCCCGAGAAAGGGCCTGTATTCTGAGACCACTCTCAACCCGAGAGATTCCAGGGTTTCCCGGACAGGGAGGGGGGAAGCGCTTTGGATTATCGCCCGAAAGTAGGCTCGGTACGACTGTCTTCCGACTCTTTCAGCAGCTCTTTCAATTTCTCTCAGTGAAAGGGCCCCTGACTTTCGGCCAGGGCTCTGCAAGAGGTTTGCCGCCAGTTTCACGGCACTCCCGTCTCCTCCGGTATCCAGAGTCATTCTCAATTATGGGGTTCTCCCTCACCTTGAGCCAGTAGCCCGCCATCATCGAGTAATAGGCCTTTCTGGACATTAATTTCGTATCCAGAAGGGCCCGGGCCGCCGCAAAATTGGTAAATCCTTCGTGGAACCAGGCCAGTGTGTCATCCCCCACTCGAGGCGTGAGTTTCCTGGTCCATGTATGGAACATCTCGTGGGCGAGGAGGGAGGGGACATCCGAGCTTGGAAGACTCGACAGAGTCAGGTCCATTTCGGGATCAAGGAGGATGTAAAAACTCCGATCAAGAGCAGATCCCGCCAGACTTCCAGTGGGACCCGGACGGCACACGACGAAGACTCTTTCATCAGGGGCTTCTCCCAGGGTCTTTGTGTAGTGATCGCCGATTTTGCGGACCAGCTCCAGGAGATCCCTGTCCTGAAACTTCCAGGCGCCTCCAATGGCGAGAGTGTAGCTCACCCCTTCACCCTTTGTGTGATAAACTCGGCAAGCCCCCATTGTCACGTAGGATGAGACCAGCTCTCTCCGCGATCGGACTAGCCAGGGTCCGGTCCCTTCACCCCACGAGGATGCAATCTCCCAGCCTTTCGGCACGGAAATCCTCACATGCGCGGTGAGAGCAGGGAGATTCGGGGTGAGGAAAAGGGCGTGTCCGGTGAAGAAACCGTCATATCTGGTGAGCACTGAACGCTCATGCACGTTGCCGCCTCTCGGCCACCGGCGCGGAGGGACTCCAACCGAGTATCTGATCAGGACCCTTCCAGGCTTCAGGTCCCGTACCTCCCAAGTATTTACGTTTTCCTTCACGACAGGAAGTGATCGGCCGTCCTGGGTGACGGAAAGCTCATAGAGATTCGTCCAGAAATCCTGAATCCATCCATATCTGGGGGCCAGGGAAAGGCTCAGCTCATCTCCGGAGAAGCCGGAGCTTTCGCACGAAACCACGGCTACATAGGGTCGGGACTCGGCGATGACAACCTCATAAGAGACTTCGGGCTTTCCTGCCCAGGCCGGAAGTGCCAGGAGAAGGACGAGAAGGAGCGCGAAGGCGCCGCAACGGCCATTGCGTCCCTGGTTTCGTCCCACACGTTTACCCCATTTCCGCTCGTCTGATATTGCGTCATTATTCGTTCCCCTCTCCCCGATCCCTGGTCCCTGACCCACATTAAGCCGTTGCGTATATGCGATGGAGCTCTCTTGGAACTTGAATGTCACATTATCTAGTGATAAAATAAGAACAAGAATAGAGAAAAGAGGAGAGGAAATGGATCAGATCCGTTCCATTTTCGCCAGGGTGAAGCGGCATCCAGCCAGAAAAGAAGAACCCCCTCACGAGGATTCCGGCTCTGAGAAAAGGACCCAGGCCGGAGCAGCCGATGAATGGGCCATGTCCACATCTCAGCACATAGGGAACGCGACCTACGGGCTTTCCTGCATTCCGACGATAACCGCCAATCTTTCGCAGATAACCTCCCTTCCTGGAATCAAGAGCATTCCCGGACTCAATTTGGGCGCCTCTTTGATTGAATCCTACAATTGCGTAAAACATGCCCGCAGTGATGATCATATGATGGCTGCCAATTCGGCGGCCAATGCTACGTCCTGCTTTGCAGAGGCGGCTCAGGAGACGGCAACTCTCAGCCTTCTCTTCCCCGACAAGGTGGGAAGAGTGCTAGGCAAGGCCGCAGGGGAAGTGTTGGCGGTAGGGCAGGTTTTCGGCATCATAGGCGGTTCCATCGCCCTTGGTTTGGGAGTTTGTGAGCTCAGGGAAGCGGCCAGGATCGAGGATTCCATGGGCAAGGCCGGAACCGCCAGAGCCGTTGACGCATCCCGCGTGAAGAAAACAAGAGCCTTCGGCTATCTGGACGTCCTTTCAGGAGCAGCCGTAAATGCAGGGATCCTGTCCGCGGTTTCAGGAATGCCTACCCTGGGGGCGGCCCTGCTCATCACTTCCGCAGTGGCCGACATCGGATCACTCGGCGTTTGGTATTTCATGAAGTAGGGTATCGGGATCAAAGGGGAGAAGCAACTGGAAGAGGACTTCACCTATGCGATCCGGATTCCAGCGTGCTCGACTGACGAGGCGATAGAAAACCGAGTGGCGTTTCTGCGCGTGGACTGGTCCGATGGCTTGGAGTGCCTTACTGATGGTGTGGCGTCCGCTGCAGAGGAGCCAGCCTGCAGTCAGGTGGATGAAATTCATGAAGGCTGGCGATGTGAAGACAGGTGCGAAGGAAGAAAAAAGGGAAATGAACGAGGGTGGCAGAGCAGGTGGGACGATCTTATTTCAAGAATTCAAATCAAGAATGGCGAAACTCTACATTCCCGAGCGCCATCTTCGGTCATTGCATTCACCCAAACGGCACATCGGGGGATAAATCCGTTCTCTTCCGTGGAGACCATGAGTTGTTTGACCTGGCCCTCATCGGTGAAGCGGCAACGGGTATTGAATTCTCTGATACTGAGTCGCTCGGTTTCCACCTCCAGCATCGGGCCCATCTTGTTCCGGACCCTACGGAACCCCGCCATTCCTTATGCCTGTTTTCGGCTCCTTCCCCGTATACCGAAAAAACTCTATCTGCTTTATAGAAAACCATGTCGCCTTAGGAGCCAGAATGCGACCTTTTGAACCACCCCAACAGGAAAAAACCACGATGTTTCGAACACAGAACCAGCCCATTTTGAAAATGCGACATTTTGCCATGAAACGAATTCGAAAACTCAAGCGAGCCGCCAAACCATCCGCGCCCCAGGATCGAATCCGCTACCTCTCCCGGGAAGCCTGGGAGAAATTCCGGGTTACCGTAGACCGCTACCGCGATCAGGTCATGATGGATCTCCTCTATGCCACCGGCATGCGGGTCGGGGAACTGGTTTTTTCCCGCATCGAAGACCTGGATCTCTCCGGAGGGTTTTTAAGAATCCCCTCCGCCCATACCAAAACGCGAAAACCCAGAACGGCGGTTTTGCCCCCTGCCATCCGGGCCCAGCTCAGAGCATATCTGAAACAAGAAAAGCGCCGAAGCGGTCCAATCTTTCGTTCTCAGAAGGGCGGCCCCTTGACTGTCCGCCAGGTCCAGCGCCTGGTCCAACAGTATGTCGGAAAAGCAGGGATCCCCTTCGCGACCCCTCACACCCTCCGCCATACCCATATCGTTCATGCCTTGATGAAAAGAATCCCTATCAATGCGGTACAAAAACAGGTGGGTCACAAGCGCTTGGCTACCACCCAGATCTATGCCGACCTAGCCCCTGAACAAGTCAAGGAAGCGTATGAGCAGAGCTTCTAATCAAAGATTGCCAGAGCTGGCTTAACTCACGTAGTTAGAACGCGGCCCGGAAAGAATCTTAGCAAGACTTTTTTGTGATTCACCCAAAACCAGCAGCGAACGAACAAGCAAATCAAGGGAAACAGAGGGGTCTCCTGTTTCCATCTTCGCTACTCTCGACTGACTGGACTTCAGGAGACGAGCAAGTTGCTCTTGAGTCAGGCTCTTATCCTTCCGCCGTTCCTGAAGATTCTTGCTCAATGCAAGTTTCATCTCAATATAGGCGGATTCTTCCGGCGAAAGCTGCAGAAACTCCGTAGCCGTACCTACTTTCCACCCTTTTGTTTCAAGTCGTTTTTTCTTTGTGATCTTCATGTGCTTCCTCCTGCGGCGATACCATAAAGTCGAATCCTGCGCCTACAGTTCTCAAGTACTTCCCTGGGCGTCTTTTGTGTTTTTTTCTCAAATACTTCCAAAATCACGATGGCGTCGTTGTCGATTCGATATACAATGCGCCACGTTTTGTCTTCGTCATCGATACGGAGCTCGTGGCATCTCAAACCGATCGATGGCATCGGCCGCGAATGGGGCAGCGAAAGCAGCTCTCCCATTTGCAGCTTGCGCAGCAGAAAACCTGCCTCGATCCTCGCTGCGCTTGACAGCGGCGGAGTCTTTATCTCGCCGTGTAGCCACGCTAACGGTTTGTCTGTTCTTTTCATTCACTCTCAGTATATGTCATTTCTGACATAATGTCAACAGAGCCAGCTTCCGAGCCGGACTTGCCCCGCGCCCGCTTCGGGCTTCGCCCTCGCGCTGACCTGGGTGCTGTGCGACCGCTCGGGCGCTGTGCCGGACAAGCCGCGAAGCGGCCGCCCGGCGCAACTGCCCTCGCTGGCTGAGTGCCTGAAGCGAGGGCCAGGTCGCAACCCACCGTTTCGCCCCCGCCATCCGGCGGGGACCCAACTGCCCCCTTCGCCTGCGACCGGTCAAGCGTTTGGGACAGGTAGTAGCCAGACCCAACCGCCCGACCTGGACGAGTGCCGATACCCCCGGGCCGGGCGACCACCGAAAGGTCTCCCCGATCCGGAACCCCTGTTCCCCGGATCGGAAGCCAACCGCCATTCGCGACCCTTCCAGAAAAAGAAAAGCGGAATGCGCCTTTTGGGCGGCCGCCTGGCCTCTCCTCCACCGCAATCCCACTCCCATATCCAGGGCATCCCCCAATTGTCACCCGGCCGCCTTTCTGGGCGGTCCCCCTGTGGCCCACATGTGGGCCACCTTCTCGAATGTCTTCATTTCAGCACCCCCGCCCACCCCAAAGCGCGAAAGAGGCTGACTGCTCACTGGAAGTCCTCTGCCCGCAAGAGGCGCTGCTGTGCCACCGTTCGCCGCATCCTTGCGGCGGGCGGCACAGCGTGTGGCAATTGCAACCCGGCTGCCATGAAAGGGGGGCCGCCGCTCTCCCCCCCGCCTTGGTTTTCCCCCCCAAACCCCATCTTTCCGAGGCGCCCCCCCTCTTTAGCGGTAGGGGAGCCAGTTGGGGGGGAAAACCCATCCAGGGGGGAGAGCTAAATTTGGCCGTGTGCCTTGCGAAGTCATCGTTTGCTAACCAGTGAAAGTCTGGTCACGGTAATTGCCAGAGAGCCGTGTAGCAGACTCCCAGTGCCTCGGGTGACCGGGAGTGCTGAAG
>JACPDT010000209.1 GCA_016183865.1 Armatimonadota bacterium
AGGTATCCGAAGCCAGAGCCTCCCAGCTACATGCCCAGGCGGTTTTCCGAATCCGAGGCCGTCTTCACGGCTTCCTCCCCCCCGGCAAGGCCGCCGAGCCTGCCCGCCACCACCGGAAAGCAACCGGGGCGGTCTGATCTATAACCCGATAGGGATGGTCTTGTCTGAAAATGATTGGAACAGGAAAGGAACCTTCCGATTTCCTCCAGAAATCACAGGACGGAGAAAATTGATTTTCCTATACATATCGTGGCGGCGCCCATATCTGGTTTGAACCCCCACTCAAGCCACAGAATACACTGCGAGTCGAAGGGAAAGAGGCAGACGCGAGGGCTGTCCAAAGAGAAACAATGCAACATGAAATGATGGAGGGCGAGGACTGGGGCGACGCAGACGCCACCTCTCACCGAGGACCGGACGATAGAGGATCATGGAATGACGAAGGGTTTCAAACCCAGTTTCACGATTACCAACCGGATCACCGCCGGGCTTACCCGCATCGAGCGGGCCCGGGGATTCCTGGAGGCAGCGACTTTGTCCGAGGCCTGGGTGCGTGAGATGGGCCGCCGTGCCTTGATCCTGGAAGCGCACCACACCACGCACATCGAGGGTACGCGCCTTACCTTGGAGCAGGCCGAGCGGCTGCTCACAGGGAACCCGGTTCCCGGGGCCGACCCCGATGACGTGCGGGAGCTGCTGAACTACCGGAGGGCGTTCGAATTAGTCTCCGAGTACCTCGAAAGCGAAGGTCCGATCACGGAGGGACTGGTCAGGGAAATCCACAAGCGCTTGGTGGAAGGCGTCCGGGGCGGAGCTGCGGCTCCGGGCGAATACCGGAAAATTCAGAACTACGTGGTTAACTCCGTTACGGGCGAGACGGTCTACACGCCGCCACCGGCGCACGATGTGCCGATCATGATGGCGGAACTGGTGGACTGGCTCAACCGGGAACAGGAGGTCCATCCGGTTCTGGTGAGCGGCATCTCTCAGTTCCAGTTCGTGCATGTCCACCCCTTTCTGGACGGCAACGGCCGGACGTCTCGACTTCTTTCGACTCTGTGTCTATACCGGGCCGGATACGACTTCAAGCGGCTGTTCACGATCAGCGAGTATTACGACAGGGACCGGCCCGCCTTCTACAGGGCCATCCGGAGCGTCCGCCAGCGCGGCATGGAAATGACCGGCTGGCTGGAATACTTCGTCGAGGGGCTGACCACCCAGCTTGCCGAGGTTAGGGAGCGCGGCGAGCAGGCCATCCGACGGGATGTGCTCACCAGGGAACATGGTCTTTCGGACCGCCAGGCCAAGGCCCTCGGCCACATCCTGGAGCACGGCAGCCTGACCATCCAGGAATTCGAGCACCTCTTTCCCAAGGTCAACCGCCGCTCTCTGCAGCGCGACCTGAAGGCCATGGTGGATACTGGGCTGTTGGTTTCGGAGGGATCGACGAACAAACTCGTTTACCGGATGAAGATGGAGGAGATGGGCTAAACTTAAGACAATCTTGCGACACAGCTTACGACAAGCTCATGACTCGACTTGCGACCTCCGCTTGTTACAGCGTCAAAACTCGGTAGGGTTGACTCATTTACCTGCCCAAATAAAGCGTGGAGCCCTGCATCGGGAAGACCCGGGGAAAATGAGAGGGCGAACAAGAGTCTCTGAAAGAAACCTTCCGATTTTCCCCAGAGATCACAGTACGGAGGAAATTTATTTTCCGCGCGCCGAGCAAAGGGCGTATCACATAGCGGGTGGGAATCCCGCAGGCGGTAAAACTGACGGAATGGACGGGAATCTGCTGCGCCGACTGGCGGACAGGCTCGACGATGACGGCTGGGTGGAGGAGCGCAACCGAGAGACGCGCAGGCTCATTGGCGCGGAGAGGGAGTTTTCGGCCACGCTTGGGGCGGCTCTCGTCAACCATCGGGTCTTGGAATATCCGGTCAGGATGGTGATGCGAATGGAGTTCAAGAATGAAGGGGAGCAGGTCATCGTCGTAAACAAGGGTCCATTCGGGGAAACGACGCCTTTCACGAGTTTCCTTTTTTTTTCTTTCCTTGCTTTTTCCCTTGTTTTCTTTTCCGTGGGAGCCCTCCTTGTTTTCATATGCGTGGGGGTCCGCGAAACGTCTCACACCGCCTGGAGGTATCTGCCGGCAATTGCCGCCGTCGTGGGGTTCGGGGTCCCGTGGATCCTCTTCCTGTACCTTCTCGCCAGGGCAGGGTATGAAAGTTTCATTCGACAGAAAGAGAAACTCACCATAAATGGCGCAACAAAAACCATCGAAAGGGAGCGATGGAACTTCCTCAAGAAAAGTGCGGAACTGATTCCCTTTGATGGCACATACTGTAATCTGATCAAGAACGAACGTCTTCCTTTCCATGGAAAGTGGAACTCGGGGTAAAGAAAGGGGACACCCTTCTTGAAATAGACAACCCCGTGCATGTCGGAAAATGGGGAGTCCGGCTTCTGAAGCTCATTTGCGGAAGAATAGTTCAATCTGAGGAAGCCCGGGCGATGAATACCTATCCCGCGGCAAATCCCCTTTCCCATGCTGAACAGGTTGATGATTGCGCAGCCGATTACCTGGCAACATATGTAGGGGCGGATATTCTGAGCGAAGTTCTGACCGACTGCGCGGCTAATGACTGTGGAGGCACATCTGGCGGCGAAGATTCCGGGACTTCCTGTGATTCATACGGAGACTATTACTGACCTCTGTCGGTCGAATACGAACACCAGAACACCCTTGCTCGTGGCGACTAGATCCAGTTCTCCCAGCCGGGTGCGGTAATTCCTGCACAAAATCTTGAATCCCTTTTTCTTGAGATGGCTTGTTGCCTTATCCTCCCCCGCAAGGAGCAAATCCCCCTTAAAATTCCGAGAAGGATCCCCTGATTTCCCGGAGAACTCCACCGACGGCAAAATCAATTTACCTATAACCAATAACCATGGACTTGCCATTAAGGAGCCGCTCAAACAACAGATCCAGGTTTGTATCGTCCACAAACTGCACGCACCGACGCTTCGGATGGCGATAGCTATTCTTCCGCGCATTGCAAATTGCAGTAATGCCAGCGCGGAGGGGTACCGGTACGTAAGCGACGGCTTCTTGATGGGGGACAGCGTGAATTTTCGGGTGCTGCTGGTAGCTGTTCTTCTTTCTACAGTCGCATTTGTGGCGACTCTTGCCCTGGCGCTGTCGAGTG
>JACPDT010000214.1 GCA_016183865.1 Armatimonadota bacterium
CAGTGGACCCAGCGAAAAGAGCTTGGTAGCCGACACGTTGCTGATCAGAAGAATTCCCACAAAGCCGGCTGTGATGAAATCCAGGTACCGGTGGGGCATCAGTCGCTGAAGGACATTCCCGCAAAGGTCACTACAGAGTTCGTGTCGGGCTCAAGAGACTGCTCATAAGTGAGCAAATAGCCCCGGGTTGGCGCCAAACAGTAGAGAAGAGAATAAATGCCTGGATAACCGCAGATTCTTCTGCGGTCCTGATCGTTCGCGACCGCCTCGTGGAAGCTTCCGGCAGCCCCCCTGGCGGCTGCTTCAAGCATTTCCTTGTCCTCTTTCTCGATCTGGTCCAGAACAGCCGGAGTGATGGTCTCCTTATCTCCAAAGCGTCCACCTACATGAGCGAGATCCACGCCCGCGATGAAACAGACCGCGCCCCGGAACCCTGAGGCGGTTTCGCGAAGGGCAGTGAGAAACGATTGCACAGAGGGAATCTGAACAGGCGCCTTTCCTGCCGCGACCGCTTCGTGAAAAGAGCCGCAAAGAACAGGGACAACGGTAAATGGGCGTTTTCCCATTACGTATTTGAGGAAAAGCGCCTGAAATTCTATGGAATGTTCGGTGCGATGAACAATTTCGTCCTCGAAGGGATCAAAAGAAATCTTGGCCGCAAGGGCATTCACGAATTCCTGATTCGTGGGACAGATCCCAAGAGGGGTCTCAAAATTCTTCCTGGTGAGAACGAAAGGATTTCTCGAAGGCTGATGGGAAATGCCCAGAACGATGAAAAGGTCGGCGGGATTTTCGGACAAGGCCCGGTAGGCGGCTGCAAAGCTCCTCATCCCCCTTCTGATATCTATATGCGGGGCGATTATGGCCCGAAGCATCTCGTGCCTGGACTGGACCCGGCCGTCCTTGAACTGGTCCTCAAACTGTTTACGAACCTCTTCTTCAACAGAGGGGTAAGATTTGCCCGCATGAAAAGCGGGTCTGGTCTCAGCCCTGTGAAAGCGGTCTTCCAGATCTTGCTTGAAACGGGCAAATTCCTCGCTCTCAAGAAGGTGCATCTCATCCAATTGATTCAACAACTGCTCCAATTCGGTGGAAAGGAGAAGAGTGCCGAATTGTCGGGTAAAAGCGGCCTGGATGTCCTTTTTCGTATTTTCGCCGTCACAGAGAGAGAGAATAAACAAGGCTGCGGGGGAAAGGACAGCCATGGAATTCGATATCTGGGCAGGATCCCTTACTGCGAACATTTGATGATCGCCGGACTTGACGGGAAATGCCTCAATGGGCCGGATCTTGGGATTTTCCATGTCTCCGAGTTTCGGCGGACCACCTGCCTTTCCTCCCTGCAGGAATTTGGAGAAAGTGAGCTAAGTTTTGCTTATGCGAGCCTTGCCGACACTTCTTTTCTTTCTTCTCCTGCTCGGAAGAGCGCAGTGCGAGGAAATCCTCAGGGTCGAGGGATATCCGCGCCCCGGGGGCGTACTCTTCGTGACACTCGAAGGGCTGCAAGGCCCCTGGGATGGGAAGGCCCTTTTCGGTGGCAAGACATACGCTTTCACGGAAGGACCTGGGGGCTTTGAGTTGTTGTTGCCCATCTCCCCTGAGGCCAGAGACAAGGCAATTCTTCTGGAGGTTCCCCTGCCGTCGGGAAGAGCTCTGGAGCGATCGGTGGGAATAAAGCCTTACCGTTTCGCGATACAAAGGCTCTGGCTCCCCGCCTCCACGGAGGCCCTTTATGAGCATCCATACGTGGAAGAGGAATACCGCAAGATTGACAAGGCTTTACTCACCTTCACGCCCGAGCGCCAGTGGAAGGAAAATTTCGCGCGACCGTGCAGCGGTGGTGTCCGAACGGATTTTGGAATCCGTCGCATCACAAATGGAAAACCTGCCGGCTATCATCGGGGCGTGGATATCGCCGGCGCCTACGGAGAGCCTGTATATGCCTCAAACAAGGGGATCGTGCGCCTGGTCTCCCATACCTTTCAACTCCACGGAAAAACTGTCATCCTGGACCATGGCCAGGGAGTGATGACACTCTACATCCACTTATCCTCCGTTCAGGTGAGAGAGGGGGACGTGGTAGAGAAAGGGGATCCCATCGCCAGGGTAGGCTCATCAGGGGTCTCCACAGGTCCCCATTTGCACTGGGGCGCCTATGTTCAGGGCGAGCCCATTGATCCGAGGCTTCTTTTCGCTGTTCCCAGGAGCTGGAGGTAATCCCTCCCCCGGGAACTCACATTTCAATCCAAGTGTTTTTCAGTATGCAATTTCCCATACTTCTCAAGGAAAGGAGGGAGAACCTTATGAAACAGATTTTCTCGGTCGGAGTGGCACTGATCGTTCTCAGTGTCTTCGTTCTCAGCAGCCTGGCAATCGGCGCCACACAATCAAAGCTTCTGGACGGAAAAACGTATGTAGGCCAGATGGGTGAAAAGGGCAAGGGAGCCGAGTTTCAGGAGACCCTTGTTTTCAAGGAAGGCACCTTCCGCTCCAAAGCCTGCGATCCCCTCGGGTTCACTGCAGGACCTTATGGCACAACTACGCAAGATGGAGAGACCCGTTTCACCGCCGTATGCTCAAGCCCCAGGGAAGGACGCATATTCTGGAAGGGTACGGTCAAGGGCGATCTGGTGGAAGCCACTTCCACGTGGCGCAAGCCCGGTCAGGAGGACAGACCCATCGTATACTGGGTCAAGGCGAAGCTGCAAAAGAAGATGTAAGCCATCCTCAAGTGAAGAAAAAGGCCGGGGAAACGAGATTCCCCGGCCTTTTCATTGGGATCGCGGCACTGAGGATAACATTCATCTTGTGTTGAAGGAATCAAGCATGTTTACGACCTTTTTTATCGGGTATAATAACCCCGGAAAGCGGGGTGATGTCATGATCTCCCAAAAACTCATTCGGTCGAACCCGGGCTCTCTGGGTGTGGGAATTCTCGCTTTTGTCTTCCTCATCGGTCTCACAGCAGCTCCGAGTTCGGCGGATACAGTAATATCCTTTAACCAGTTCAGTTTCCCAGGTACCTATCAGGGTATCGAAGGGGGATCGGTCCTGTTAAACACCGCCATGGGAATTGCCACAATACCGATAGCAACAGCTTCATTTCAAGTGGGAGGCATTCGGTTGCAATATAACCAGATCGCCGCCCTCCCTGTAGGAACGTCCATGATGGTGGGTTTGCCCCCCTTCAGTGGGAATTTGACCGCACTTCAAGACCAGACATTGACCGTCAGAACATCTCAAGGATTTTACGTCCTTCCAACAGCATACGTACCTGTTTACACCAAGGCTCGCACAAAGGTATATGTCCAGCTTCGAAACGGAAATGTCGTGTACGTGCCTCTCAATGCAGCCCTGAACATGCAGCGATCTCAAGGCGCCACGATTGTAAGCAACCAGCCTTCGGGTGTTGTGGTTGTCCCCCACAAATCCTGGAAAGGGGATAAGTCGTGGAAAAAAGGCCAAAAACAACGAGGTCCGAAGAAGTGGTGATTGACGGCACAAAGTTGAATATGCCGGGCGATGCCGTAACGGCATCGCCCGGTACGGTTCCGTATTGAGCCGCAACAGATGCCTGTGAGGAACTTCGAACATTTCCAGGTTTGTTATACTTCCTGGAATGGCTGAAACCCGTAGAAAATTCGCCCAACGGCGAGCCAATACGGAACCTCACGGGCCGAAAGGTGAGTATTCCCCGGATCGAACAGCATTCTTGGACATTCGGCCCAGTTGGATAGGAGGAGTGAAAATGACTAGACGAATCATTTTTTTCAGCATTCTCGCCCTGAGTTTGGCCTTGTTCTCTTCAAACGCTATTGCTCAGGGGGGGAGTGTTCATGTCGTGGTAAACGGCGAACTTCTGACTTTTGACCAGCCTCCTCTCATCTCAGGAGGAAGCGTCATGGTCCCTTTGCGTGGTGTCTTCGAGAAGCTGGGTGCAGATGTGCACTGGGAGCCCTTTTACAGGGTTGTTCGGGCCTCTCGGGGAGATACGCAGATTGAGCTCCGCTTGGGAAGCCCCACGGCGACCATAAACGGAGAAGTCAAGATGCTGGCTACGCCGGCTATGAGCATTCGGGGAAGAACCATGGTGCCTTTGCGCTTCGTCAGCGAGGCCCTGGGCGCGGATGTGAAGTGGTACTGGGCCACCCGGACTGTGGAAATCACAGGAGCGACGGCAGGTCTCGGGCCGAGCCCTCTTCCGTCTGCTTCCGCACCCCGAATTGACACCTTGACCCACAATGCTTCCGCTCCCCTGCATCCGAGGGACACAGTCATAGTTACGATGTACGGGGAAGCAGGGGCTAAGGCGATGTTCGATATTTCCGGAGTCGCTCAGAATGTCCCCATGCAGGAAGTGGCGCCAGGCCATTATGTGGGCTCTACACAAATCCCAGACAGCACACAGAACCTGAGCAATGCGCCGATCTTCGGCCGTCTCAGCAGGGCAGGCAAGGAAAGCTTGCGTGTGGCCACGCCGGGAGTAACAATCCAGGCACTTACGGCTGGTATCTCCAGGATCCTGCCCGAGGAGAACAGCTTGATCAAAACCAGTCGTCCCAACATCATGGTCATGTTCAGTCCATCGGGCACCGCTCGGATCCTTCCTTCATCGGTAAGGCTCTATTTGAACGGAACGGATGTGACTTCACAGGCTGTGATCAATGAGAATCTTGTGACCTACACCCCATCGGGAAACCTCCAGGCAGGGAAGAATTCGGTTTTCCTCTCCGCCACAGACACTCAGGGGAATTCGCTCCAAAAGAACTGGAATTTCGATGTCCAGTTGGGAGGCTCAATCCAGTCGGTGAGTCATAGCGCCATACGGCCCCTTGCCCCTGGAGAGACCCTGACAGTCACCATGGTCGGAGATCCCGGAGGGACCGCCACCTTTGATCTCGGGACACTAAGGACAGGCCTCACAATGGTGGAAAGCTCGTCCGGGCATTATGTGGGAACGTATATCGTGCAGCCCTCCGACAACTTGATGAATGGATACATCGTAGGGCGTCTCGCCATGTACGGTCAACCAAGCGTTGCGGTAAGCGCCACAACGCCGGTGTCCATCGGCTCCGCGGCAGCCTTCACGGTCAGTCTGACATCCCCCGGGTCGGGTGTGACGGTTGGTGATGAATTCGAGATCGTGGGGATGACTCGCCCCTTCTCCAATGTTTCGCTGAATGTCAAGGCGCGAAGCGGCGGTTTCGTCCAATTCGAGGGGGATGTGCTGTCAACCACGGTTCAGGCCAATGCAAGCGGCCAGTTCAGCCATTCCTTCAAGGGATATCTGCCCTTCAGCGGTGGAACCTATACGATCACTGCTTTAGCCAGAGACGCCTTCGGGAATGAATCGCAGCCTATGACATTGACCGTTATGAGGCGATAAGAGAAAGTCTGTACACTGCAACCCGCGAGCCCGTCCTTTTCGGACGGGCTTTTTTCTTACCTCAATTCCAGGCTGGAGCCCTTGACCTCTTTCCAGGCTTCATGGCGGCCGCCGAGGTACTTGGACAGAAACTCCTCGGCTCTGCCGAAGAAGTCCAGGCGGTTCTCCGGACGCATGAATCCATGTCCTTCATCAGGGCAGACCGCATAGATGACAGGGAGATTCCTGGCACGCATGGCCTGGACGATTTGATCCGATTCCCGAATATTGACTCTGGGATCATTGGCCCCCTGGCCGATCAGGAGAGGGGCGCGGATCTTGTCCACATGAAAAAGAGGGGAAAGTTTTCGATTCAATTCGTCGTCTTCTTCCACATTCCCGATCCGCAATGTGAAATTGTACTTCTCCAGAGCCCAGTAAGGAGGTATGGACTGAAGAAGAGTCCTGAGATTGGAAGGGCCGACAAGATCCACGCCACAGGCATATAACTCGGGAGTAAAGGTCAACCCGGCCAGGGTCGCGTATCCACCGTAAGATCCCCCAAAAACGGCTACCCTCCGGGGATCGGCGATGTCGTTCTTGATGGCCCATTGCACCGCATCGGTCAGGTCATGCTGCATGCTCCCGATCCCCCACTGACCGTTGGCGGCATTGAGGAACTTCTTCCCAAAACCGGTGGAGCCCCGGAAGTTTACCTGCAGGACCGCATAACCGCGATTGGCAAGCCATTGCACGGCAGGGTCTATTCCCCAATGGTCCCGGGCCCATGGACCTCCATGCACCAGAAGCACAGTGGGAAGATGCTTCGGCACAACTCCAGGGGGTACGGTCAGATAGCTCACAAGCTTGAGGCCGTCCCTGGCAGGGATGACGATGGGCGTCATGGGGGCAAGCCTGTATTTCTGAATAGCGGGTTGATTCAGGAACAGAAAATCGGCTTTCCTTTCCCCGCGATGGTAGACATAGTAGGCCACCGGGCCGTCATCCACCCTGTAGGCAACCGTCCAGACCGAATCGGAGCGGTCCCGGCCGGTTATGGAGAAAAAGCCCGGATGAGCCTTCGACAAAGCCTCAA
>JACPDT010000215.1 GCA_016183865.1 Armatimonadota bacterium
CTCATTCTGACTTCTGCATTCTGACTCCTGACTACCTGAGTAGTTACAGTTTCGGGCAGCGGAATCAACGAAAATCGCCGATAAGGGAGAAAGCGGCCCAGTAATATGGGTGAGCCAGTTGGCCTTCAACCAGGTCGGGGAGACTCGCGTAGTTCTTGAAATGAATCAGGCTTAATTGGGCTTCTCGTAAGGCTTTCGCCTTATCCGCGGGGTTCATTCCCGTGAGAATCTGATAGAATTTCTCCATGAGAAGCGCGGTGGATGCGTCGCTCACTTCCCACAGGGATGCCACAACACTGGGTGTGCCGGCATAGACAAAGGCCCGGGAAAGCCCCACAAGGTCGTCTCCTGCGGGAAAGATGTTCCCAGATTCCGCCAGGAAGCTCGATACCTTGCCGGTCTCGCACGCGCTGAGAACCACGAGCCAGGACGAAAGGTTGAGACCGAAAATCTCCTGTACCGTCAGGTACCCGTCGTTTTCACTGTCCTGAGTGAGGAGAAGGCGGGATTCCAGAGGGCGATCTCCTTTCAACTGGCCGTGAGTGGCGAAATGGAGGAGTCCATAGGCGGACCCCTCTTTTTTTACCAGTGTCTCGGTAGCCTGATCATATATTCGAAGCGTGGATTTCGGAAGAATGGAAGCGATCTGTCGGGCCTCCTTTTCCGATCCTTTCAATTGGATGACACCATCAGGATATTTCGCGTTCCCAAGAATCAGTGCCACATCGTTTCTTCCGGTGTTTTTCTCCCGCGCATATTTCAGCACACTCGCTGATGGGAGATAGGAGATGTTGAATTTCTCGACCAGGAATTTGGGCTGTGGGACAAGAGCGCCCGACTTGTCCTTCTCCGTCACAAGGGCTTGAAAGGGGAGGTGATGGAGGATGTTATGGGGGACGATGAACAAATGCCCTTTCCCCGAAATCCTGTCGGCAACAGGGGCCAGGAGGCCGCCATAGAGCTCGAACAGAATGTCCTGCCACGACGAGTCTGCGATGTTTTTCGTCTGGTCTGCGGCCAGGTGCCGGAACCGATGAACCGTTTTCAAGAGAGAAGGGAGTCTGCTTTCAAGGGCATGGGCCGAAATCTGATCCCGGGTGACCACGAAAAGAAGGGAGATCTGCTCCCCAAAGAAGTATTCCAGAATTGCGGAGTCCGTGTCCAGGAGGGCCTGGATCTCCTTTGGCTGAAGGGGGCTCACGGTCTTGAGGGAGACGTATTCCGGGTCCAGGGACTTGAGGTCAAGAAGAGCCTTCTGGTGCTCCTTCAGGGACAGGGTCAGCTCCTTGAGGTCCCGGGCGCTCTCCACGGCTACTTGAAGCTCCCGCTCTTTCCGGGCCAAGCTCAGCGCCCTCTCTGAGCCCTGGTTCTTGGGAATGATCTCTTTGGAGCCCAGGAGGTCCAGAAAGGCCTTGGCTTTGGATTTCTCTACATAATAGAAGGCTTCATCATGGGCGCCCATGCCGAAGAGAATCTCGATGATTCTCTCATAGATAAGCATCCTGTTCTCAACGATTGTGCTCCTGTCTTTCTCCGTATGGAGCCTTTTCCGGATGTCCTCCAGGATAGCGATCGCAGACTGGTAGGATGTGAGTGCCTCCTTTTTCCTTTTCTGCTTTTCGTAGGCCACCCCGAGGTTGCTGTAGGTGTCCATCAATCCCGGAAGATCGTTATTTCGGGTAAACAAAGGGATGATTTTCTCGTAACGGGCGATGGCTTGCCCCACATCCCCCCTCTTGAGCTCCACGTTTGCGATGTTGCAAAGCACTGTTGGAAGAAAGTCCTTTCCACCTTCCGTCCGGTCCCCTTTCAAGACGGTGAGTGCCAGATTGTACATCAAGAGAGCCCCGTGCAGGTCGGGCTTGTTTCTGTCCTTCCTCTCCGCAACCCGCCCCAGGTTGTTGTAGCTTCGCGCCAACTGGGACGGAGTTTTCATTTTCTCCCTCAGTGCCAGACTTTCCCGATAAAGGGTGTCCGCTTCGGCCCAGATTTGCGGATCAGCCGTTGCTTCCCCCTGGGATGTTTTCACATTGGCGAGATTATCCAGGGAAATCGCCAGATTCTCCAGGTTTCCTTTTCGGACTTTCTCGGGGAGCGATTTGTAGGCGGCAGCAGAGTCCTCATATGCCTGGGCAGCTTTCGGAAGGTTGTTCAAATCCTCGTAAATGAGCCCCAGATCATTATATGCCCCGGCCGGAGCTTCTTTGTTTTCACCCTTTTGCAACAGCTCGAGGGCGGTCAGAAGGTCTGTCAAGGCATCAGGGAGATCACCTTTTCTTCGCAAAGTGTTGGCCCTGGCTTGAAGGGCTCTGCCCTGCCGAAAAGCATCCTCCGGGGCGATCTTCCGATAGAGGGAAAGGGCTTCAGCGAGTTTGACCAGGGCTTGATCGAGATCCCCTGTCCGATCCTTCAGGACTCCCACATTATAGGCCAGATCCGCTTCTTCAAGGGTGTCGGAGCCTTTCAGCAGAGGCTCAGCCTCCTCATAGGCCCTCAGTGCCCCCAGAGCATCCCCCAGACGGTCCTTCACATGACCCAGATTCAGAAGGTCGGTCCCGTATCGCGCATTTTTTGCGCTCCGGTCAAGAGATGCAGTCTTTTGGAAGAAGTCCAGGGCCTGTCTGTAGTCTCCCAGGGCATCATGCGTTTTTCCCAGGTTGTTGTAAACATTGGCTGTTTCCTCCAGGAGCGCTTCTCCTTTCCCCTTTTCTAGCATCTTGAGGGCCTGAAGATATCGCTGTTTCGCTCCGAGGAAGTCCTGTTTCAGAAAGGCGATATTGCCCAGGTATTTGTGGCTTCTCGCGATCCCGAGAAGATTGTCCGGGGGGTAAAGCTTAAGAGCCTTTTCAAGAAGCTCTCTCCCACGGTCCGGAAGGTTTTCCTTAATGGCCTGAATTCCCTGGTTCAGACACTCATCCGCCGTGTCGGCTCGGGCGGGAAGAGATCCGAAAAGGATGAAAAAGAGCAGGAAGATTCCGAAGAGCCCCCTGGTCATTTGTTCTTTTCCAATGCCTCAAGGAGAGATTTCTCCTTCTCGTGTTCCCGCTTCAGGCCCAGCATTCTGTACAATTCTATGAGAGACTTATGGGGGAGGGTTTCCTTTGGGTGTGCCTTGGAGACTGCCTTCCAGTGGTCCACTGCCTCGGAGATGAGATCCAATCTTTCCGCATGTTTTGCCAAAATCAGGTGCAGAGTCACTTCATCGGCGCCTTCCTTTTTGAGACTTTGCTTGAGATCCAGGTATTCCCTTGCCTTCGGCTCAGGCGCCACTGTGAAGATCTGGGAATCCACATCTTCCGGCTGCTGAGAAATACCCCTGACGCACCAGGTATAGGTATTTCCCGGGACAAGAGAAATGGGGCATGGGAGGGATGTTTGTCGGGGCGTGATTCGTTTCTGGGATACTACGTTTGCCTTATCATCCTCGATGGCGAGAACCAGGTCTTCAGAGGGAGGCACCTTGCCGTATGTCCACTGGAAGACAGGCTTTGCCGTGAGTATGGTTCTCGCAGGGTGGAGCAGGGCCGCCGGGGCGTCCACCCCCTGACCCGCCCGGAGTCCCCCGGTAGCGGTTTCAATCTTCGCCGATTGTCGGCTTCTTCCCGAAAAAAGCTCTTCATTGTGGCGCACAAGATCCGACGCAGGGGAAGAGGGGCTGCCCAAGGATCGGACGATCTCCTCATTGATCTCGATAGAATGGGGAGCATTCACAGGGCGGATTTTTCCTGTCAGGAAATAGAGAACTGCCTGGCCGGAAGAGACCTTGATTTCGTCCTTGTCATAACAGGCCATCCCCAACTGAGCGGGGATTTCCTTTCCTTCCCGCTTGATGAATACCTTTCCATCAATCTGAGACACAATAGCCAGAGGCTTCGTCTCCCCTGTCTGGGAAAAGGCAGGGGGGGCGCACAGCAACAGAAAACCAAGCAAGAGCGAAATCTTTCTCATGAGAATGCTCCTTCACAACGAAACTGCCAAAAATGACTTATACAGCCTGGATGTTCGTGCGATGTCCTGTTTCCACTTGCGGCCACGACGAAGCGTGGCCCTCCATCTTTCATTACTTCTATTTCCGGCGCACTTCTCTTTCTTTTGTTCTTTCCTTGCTCTACAAACCTCCATGTTTCCGCAGGAAGCGCAAAGACTCGGCGAAAACCTCCTCCCGCTCCCGATCCAGGTGGGGCAGATGAAGGGTTTTTGTGAGATACCGGATCTCGGCACAGGGGAAGCCCAGCCTTTTCTTGATGGCCTGGGCATTGGTAAAGGGAACGACATAGTCCTGCCAGGCCTGAAAGATGAGAGTGGGCGCAGATACCCGGGGAAGCTCGGGTCGGACGAGATCCAGAAGCCGGAGAAAGGCCAGAACTGAAGCTGCAGGCACCTGAAAATATCCGGCCACTTTTCGCTTTTCTTCCGATCCCATGAGAGCGAAATGGGGGGATGACAGGACAGGGCAGATTCTTGCCAGAATTGAGATCACGGGCCTGGCGCCGGGCCAGGCTGCGAGGGGGGTTGCGAGAAGGACCAGGGCCTTCACCGGATAGCGGGCTGCAAGATGGATCCCGATGGCGCCGCCCATGGAATGGCCTATTACGGTGATCTCTTTCTTCCTGGAAGCCAGACCTTCGTATGCCTCCTCCGCTCCCTTGAGCCATTCCTCCGGAGTAACGGGAAGAAGATCTTCCTGGGTCGTGCCGTGCCCCGCAAGAAGAGGGGCTGAACAGGTAATGCCTTCCCTCTGGAGATGTTCCGCAAAGGGCAGCATCTGGCCGGCAGTTCCCGCAAATCCGTGAAGGAGAAGGCATGAAAGGGGGGCATCCCCTTCAAGAATGAAGGGTCTGTCCAATGGGAACTCCCCTGCGCTGGCCACAGCTCGATCCCGTCCCTTCCCTCCAGATGTCCGGTAGAGAATGGCCGTCCGTTTCCGATTTCCCCGGCAACCCCAGGGCTTCCAGGATCACCGGGACGGTGTCAAAAATGTTCATCTTTCCTTGAATCGGGAAACCCGGCCTCACAGACGGTCCCCACGCGATCCACGGGATCGTCCGGTCTTCCCGGGAGCTTGTCCCATGGGTCTTTCCGTGACCACCATGGTCGGATGTAATGATCAACAAGGTGCGGCTCTTTTGATCCTTTTCGAGAAAAGCCACGAGCCTTGAAAGCTCCTTATCCGTTTCCGCCGTCTCCCGGAAATATTTGTCGGAAAGCCACCCATGGGCGTGCCCGGCATGGTCGGGAAACGGATAATGGACAAAAAGGAATCGGATTTTGTGATTCCCCAGAATTCGCAGGGCTTCGTCAGTTATTTTCTTTCCCGTCCACGGAGAAAAGGGGACATACTTGTATTCATCCAGGCCTCCCGGAAGAGAGAGAATCCCGAATTTTGCTTTTCCCACCACCATAGCTGTTCCCATTCCCGCC
>JACPDT010000216.1 GCA_016183865.1 Armatimonadota bacterium
AAATCAAGATTTTTCGCGGTTCAGAGAGCCCTTTTATCAGGGGCAACTAGACTACAGTAGGCGCGTGCGCCGAGATATTCGGAGGTTGATCTGTTACCGCGCCAGTCCTCGACCCTACATCGGCGGGAGCGGCGGCTGGCCTTTGAATGTCTGGCTGACACCGGATTTGAAGCCCTTTTTCGCAGGGACTTATTTCCCACCTGATCCCCTCCCTGGCCTGACAGGGCTCAAGCCTCTTCTGCAACAAATCGAGGGGATTTGGCGAACCGAGCGTGAGAAGCTGTTGGCTTCCTCTAAAGAAGTCGAGAAACAGCTCAAGGCGTTTCAGCGCGAAGATGGATCAGGGACTCTGCCTGACAGAATGACTCTAAAGGACGCTTTTCTAGGACTCAAGCAAAGCTTCGACTCACAGGAGGGTGGGTTCGGTGCTGGACCCAAGTTTCCGGAGGCGCTCCAACTGATTTTTCTCTCGCGCTATCACGCATCTACAGGTGATCCGACAGCACTCGCCATGGTCGAAAGAACTCTGAGAGCTTTGGCTTCAGGTGGAATCAGGGATCATCTGGGAGGTTGCTTTCATCGTTACGCAACTGATGCCCATTGGGCCGTGCCTCATTTCGAGAAAATGCTTTATGACCAGGCCCTCCTGACCTGGGCGTTCCTGGAAGCCTATCAGGCAACTGGAAATCCCCTGTATGCACGAGTCGCAAAGGAGATTCTGACCTACGTCAGGCGGGACCTGGGTCATCCGGAGGGAGGATTCTATGCAGGGGAAGATGCCGAATCGAGCCCGGACCCCGGACATCCTGAGGCCCACGAAGAAGGGGCATACTATGTCTGGACCATTCCGGAAATTGATGCGGTGTTGCCCAAGGATCTGGACGCAAAGGCCAGGCTATATTTCGGTATGCGGCCTGAAGGAAACACCCAATCTGGAGAGCTCCGTAACAAGAACGTACTCAGAGTTGCCTTCCCTGTTGAGACTGCTGCAAAGCGCCTCAACGTCCCGCCAGGGAAACTCCGTAAGGACATTGAGGCGGTCCGGGTGCGCCTGCTGGAGGCGCGCGCACGCCGTCCAAGACCGCATAGAGATGAGAAGATTCTTGCCTCATGGAACGGCCTCACGATTTCGGCCTTTGCCAGATCTTACCAGATTCTCGGCGATTCGGGCAATCTCAGGCAGGCGCGCCGTGCCGCGGATTTCATTCTAGAGCGACTGGTAGACCCGAAGTCGGGACGACTCAAGCGCTACTATCGCAACGGCGCCTCGGAGGTAGAGGGGTTTGCCGGAGACTACTCTGCCATGATCTACGGCCTCCTCGATCTGTATGAAGCTTCGGCAAAGATCGCATACATCGAAGCAGCGCTGCGCCTGCAGGAGAAGCAACTGGAGCTTTTCTGGGACCCGAAGGGAACGGCCTTTTTCGAGACCCAGGCGAATGTCCGGCCCCTGCACGGGGACAGGGAGCGGTACGATGGGGCGGAACCATCCTCCAATTCTCTTGCTGCCATGAATCTACTGAGACTGTCGGAAATGCTTGATCGCAGGGACTTTCGTCTGAAAGCAGAAGGCATTCTGAAGAACTACTCCACTTCTATTGCGAAATTCTCCACAGCTCTTCCGCAAATGCTTTGTGCCGTGGACCGGCTCCTCGCAAGAAAGTATCAAATCGTGCTGGCAGGCTCCCCTGACGGCCAGGATATCCGAGAATTTCTGAACAGTATCCACCGGTTTTATTTGCCGAATAAAACTCTGCTATACGCGGACGGCGGCCCCGGTCAAGCCTTCCTGGCCCGATCCCTGAAATTTCTGGAAGAGGTTGTTCCAATGGATGGACGGGCATCTGCGTTCATCTGCCAGAATTATGCGTGCAAACTCCCGACAAACGATCGTCGCGATTGCCAGGGAGCGGCGGAATTAGATCACAGGCATGAGCCGGGAGTCATTACGAATAAGCTTTCCCATTTTCGGGAACTCGCCGGCGAAAACCCCTGTCCTACATGATGTCGCAGATTCTTCGCACAGCAATTTCCTCTTTCTCCCGTCCCTTTGCTGGAGGGAAGAAGAGAGGCTTATCAAGGAGGCTGTAATGAGTGAGGGGTCATCTAAAACAACGGCACTATTGGTCATGACGATCTTCCTTCTTGTTCTCGTGGGCCAGGCCGCGGGAAAAAGCGGCACCCTTGACGGCAAGATTTTCTCCGGCGTGATCGGTGAAAAAGGGCAGCCCGCTGCCGGTAAGGAGCAGCTTACCTTCAAAGATGGAAGATTCCGCGCCCTTTCCGGTGATGCTTACGGATTCGGTTCCGCTTCATACAAGACGAAAATCAAGGGAACCGCTATTACCTTTGAAGCCACAACCGTCAGTGCCAAAGAAGGCAAAATCCTCTGGAGAGGAGCCGTCACCGGGAGCAAGCTCCAAGCCACGGCAAGCTGGTCCATGCCCGGCCACAATCACACCCACGACTACTGGGTTAAGGCCGATCTGAAAAAGTGATCCTCCCCTCCCATCCTTGATCTCCTTTTTCGCCTCTTGACTCGATACTTAGGTATAGGGTTTATAATAACATGGAGGTCTCAAAAATGAATTGTTTCAGAATTGGGCAGTTGGCTTTCCGGAGCGGGGTCGGCATTCAGACTATCCGCTATTATGAGAGACGAGGGCTTCTTCCCAACCCTCTCAGGTCTGAATCCAATTATCGCCTCTATCCAGGGAATGCGGTGGGCGTGGTGCGTTTCATCAAACAAACCCAAATGCTGGGTTTTTCCCTGAGCGAAATCAAGAGCCTTCTTTCCTTGCGATCCATGGAGAATGCCCGGTGCTCTGATGTCCGAAAACGCGCCCAGGCAAAAATTAGTCAGATCGAAGAAAAAATCAAACAGCTTGAGACTATGAAACAAGCTCTTGCGCGTCTTGAGGAACTCTGTTCGAAGGGTGGTTCTGTCAGAGAATGTCCCATCCTGGAGGCTCTGGAAGAAACCGGGGCCGTCCGGGAGTCAAGAGAGGAGGTAACAGCATGAAAAAGCGCAGTATTGAACTTTCCGTGAAACCGATTCTTTTGGCTGCCGGATCCATAATGTCGGTCTTTCTGGCATCCTTATGCTGCACAGGGCCATTAATTCTTGCTTCATTGGGCTTGGGTTCCGCAGGTTCGTTCTCTGTATTGGAAAAGTTTCGCCCCGTCTTTCTCTTAGTAGCCGCCACGCTTTTGGGTTATTCGCTCTGGAAAGCGTACCGGCCTGTTCCCACATGTTGCAGCCAGGATTCCCGGAAAGTCAGAGCAAACAAAATCTCCCTCTGGCTGGTATCTTTTCTGGTTCTGCTTTTTTTTGTTTTTCCATATTTGAATCGCTTTCAAAAGACATCATCTCTTGCGGCAGGAGAGGCGGGAAAAGTGGTCACTCTAAGGGTGGAGGGAATGACTTGCACAGGATGCGAGAACACGGTCGAAAAGGCTATCCTCAAAACACCTGGAGTGGTGGCTGCAAAGGTAAGCCATGATGAGAAAAAAGCTGTAATCCGGGGGACGGAAAAACTGGATGCCGAAAAAGTGATCGCAAATATCAATCAAACTCACTATAAGGCTTTTTTGGTCAAAGAAGATCGTCTGAAGAAGGAGAAGTAGTCATGCCTGAACTTCCTCTTGACGGATGTTATGAGTCCAACCCTGGTCCCAACTCATTTGATCTTGCAGTGATCGGGGGAGGCACAGGGGGTTTCGCTGCCGCCCTCAAGGCTGCCGGTATGGGAGCCAGGATCGCTCTCATAGAGCGCGAAGTCATCGGCGGCACTTGACTCAATCGGGGATGTGTGCCCACAAAGACCTTGTTAAGGTCTGCAGAAATTCTTCATTCTCTTAAAGAAGCGCGAGATCGTGGGATTGTTGCAAATAGCATAACAGTAAACTTTGGTTCTGTTATGGCCCATGTTCGAGAAGTGATCCGGAACCTTTCCGGCAAATATCAGACCCTTCTCACGGAAAATGAGAATATTGTTTTCTTCCAGGGTTCTGCCCGATTTTCGTCTCCTCATGAACTTGAAATCGGCGACAGAAGAATCACGTCGGGAGCTTTTGTTTTGGCTACAGGGGCTTCCCCAAGGATTCCTGCTTTACCCGGCTTGAAAGATGTACCATTTCTCACCTACATTACTGCTTTGGAATTGGAGAAACTCCCTGCTTCGGTTCTGGTCTTAGGGGGGCGGGCGGTGGCTCTGGAGTTCGCACAGATTTTTTCCCGCTTTGGCTCCAAAGTTTGTTTACTGCAAAGATCAGACCGCATTCTTCCAGACGCTGATCTTGAATTATCACAAGAACTTCGCAAGTGTCTTGAAGAAGAAGGGATTGAAATTCATACTGGTGTAGAGATTCTTGCGATAGAGTCCGCTTCTGTTGGGGCCACCGTTTGCGTCCGAAGCCGGGGGGATGTGCGTTCCTTCAGCGCGGAGAGTCTTTTCCTGGGATTGGGGCAGGAGCCGAATCTTCGGAGTCTTAATCTCAGTTCAGCAGGGATTACCTCTGAAAACGGATCTCTTGTCCGCACACCTGATCTTAGAACCAGTGTTTCCCACATCTTTGCAATCGGGGATGTTCAGGGAGAGAATCAGCTCGCAACAGTGGCCGGCCATGAGGGGGCTGTAGCTGCTGAGAATGCTTTGTCGGGAAAACACGAGATCACAGATTACACCTGGATTCCGAGAGCGGTTTTCACATCCCCTGAAGCGGCATGGTCAGGGCTCACTGAAGCGCAAGCTGCTACGACTGGGAAAAAAATACAGATAGGGAAAGCGGCTTTTTCTCAAGTTCCCAGGGCCTGGACCCATGGAGATACCCGGGGGTTCGTAAAGTTGATCGTCTCTGCAGGCACAGGAGAAATTCTGGGGGCTTCTATCCTGGGCCATCAGGCAGGAGACTTGATAGAAGAGGTGGTGATCGCTGCAAGGGCGGGTGCAACGGCCGACCTTCTCAGAAAATCCATTCACGTTTACCCAACTTTTGCAGAAGGGATTCGCATGGCTGCACAGGCTCTGAATATGGACATTTCCAAACTTTCGTGCTGTGGAGAGTAAAGGGAGGGGTTTGTTGTGAGGGGATTCTATTTGACGGTCATGGGGCTGAGCATTCTTGTTCTGATAACCCAGGGAGGTGGGTTTCATCTCTTGTTGGCCTGCCCTTGTGGTACTGGGGAGGCGCAAACTCGACAGGTCCGTCCTCAGACCGTCAAATCGAAAGACACTTCGAGTGAAATCTCAGTAATGGGTTCCATGCGAGAAGCCTGCATGACAAATCATCGCAAAAAACATTACGAAAATGCAGGTGAACGAATCTTTCTTGCGGGAGACAACCGGATTGGACAGCATATTCCCTCAAGCTTGATGATGGCAAATCGCATGGCGCTGGGGTGTGCGAGCTGCCACAGATCCACTGGGAGAGGAGGCATTCTATTCCCAGACGGGAAACCCTCGGCAAACATTACCTGGCCTTATCTTGAAGCAAAATACGACGGAGGGGACCCGGATCTTCTCAAAAAAGCGATCACGGAAGGAATCGCTTCCAATGAAGAGCCCCTTTCTTACTGGATGCCCAGGTGGAAAATGAGCGAGAAAGACTTTCAGGATCTCTTGCAATACCTTAAGACTCTAAAATAGATAAAAACTGTGACAGGTATACAGTTCTCTTCGCATCCGAGATGGCACGTAGCGGCAAAGAACAGGGAAGAGAAAAAAGAAGGAGGTGACCTTTTTTATGTCCTACCAAAGACCGGAAATTGCATCAAGAGAAGACTACGGAGTATTTTTCTGCTGTGTTGATTCAAATGAGAAGAGTTGTTAGCAGAGAGATTTCGGACGTCGCGGAGGCGTTTCGCCTCCGCGACGTCCACCCGGAGCCATGGCTTGAGGATTCATAAAAATTGGGGAGGGATATGTATGAAGCTCGTAGCCATCAATACCATAGGATTTGTGTTGTTGTTTCTTATTGCTCTTCCTGTTTTCGCGCAAAACCCGGGCTCAGCGATCTTGTCT
>JACPDT010000218.1 GCA_016183865.1 Armatimonadota bacterium
AGGTATCCGAAGCCAGAGCCTCCCAGCTACATGCCCAGGCGGTTTTCCGAATCCGAGGCCGTCTTCACGGCTTCCTCCCCCCCGGCAAGGCCGCCGAGCCTGCCCGCCACCACCGGAAAGCAACCGGGGCGGTCTGATCTACCTCGCAATTACCCCCCACGGATCATCATCATCGTTGGCTTGGGCCAGATAGGTCGCGTGTGTCCTCGCGATGAAGTTGCCCAATTGCGGCGAAATATAGGGGCCGAACCGCAATGATGGGTCATTGGCGATATTTGAGAAAAGACGGAGAAGGACCGGGTCAGCAACTCCACCGCCGTGATTGCGGCCGAAAAAAGCCGCATACCCATTGGCGAAATCCTCTTCTGCCTGATCATCTATCGCGGCCCTGCCTTTGAGTGCGGCTGCCACCACCTTCTTAAGATCTTTGTCCGTGACTTGCCGCAGAGCGGCTGAGCCAAACGTCCCGTTGTGGAGAACATAGGAATCGAGAAAAGCGTGCCCAATCTCGTGCCTTACGACTGTTTCCGCCATCTCGTTTCTTTCGGGATTTGCAAGGTCCTGAAGCAGTTGCTCGCTCAGGTAAATCGTGGAATCCTTTTTTCGGTAATGGGCGTAGTGTCTTGCTTCCTTTTCCACCGTTATTCTCACATTATCATGACCCAAAAGAGTCAGGTGCTCGGGGGGAAGGGGCTCCAGTGCATTTGTAATGAGTGCCTTCTGCTCCGGTGTGAGGTTCTCATCCAGGAGAGGCGACCGTACTTGAGCCGGGTCCGTTGCGGGGGGAGCGGGCGCCAGTCTTCTGAGAAGAGGAGAGAAGAGCAGAGATTCCACCTGGCTCCTCTGTCCCGATTCTCCCCCTGAAGAATTGAGAAGTAGGCTGCCGGAGACATCGGGGTTCATTGCTCCGGATGCAGGCGGGGTAAGCGCAGCTCCTGGGGTTTGGTTCGCGGCTCGGTTCAGCAAAGTCATCATTAGCAGATTCATGGCTATCAACCCCTGACTGAAAAGATTTCACTTACAAAATACTTACAAGAGATTCCCAACCATTGATGACATGTTACTTACAATTGAATTGCATTCCAATGACATGACAGGCGCTCTTGTTAACAACCTGCTGCAGGAAAGAATCCTGCCCCAAGCGAGGCGCCGGGCGGACGACTAGCCCGACGCCTCTGGCGCCCCTTACTCTAAAGGAAATTCCTGCCGCCGTCAAGAGCAGGGTAACCGCCCGGCGGCAAGATTCCCGATTGAGGCGGAGCGGCGCAGCAGCAGGATGTGCCGGTCGCCGCATTTCCGGTTACACCTGAGGCCGCTGAAGCGGCTGCCGCTTGTCCGTTACCGGCGGTCGCGGCTGTGGAAGCAGATGCAGCTCCCGGCTGACCTGGAGGCACGGGGTTCGGTGGCTGAGGCGACGGACTCTGGCTGCCTCCCAGCTTTGTCACCAGTTGTTGAAGCATTGAGATCAATTGCTTCAAAAGATCCTGAATCTTCGATTTCGAATCGGGCTGGGACTGGGGTGGTTGAATTCCGCTGGGCTGGAAGCTGGTTCCGGGCCCGAATGGATTGAGGGGGGGCTGGGAATCAGGAAACTGACCGGGTTGGGTGGAGAAAGGCCCTGCACCGGCTGGGGCAAATGGAATCGGGGTCGGGAGTGACGGGGTTCCTGTGCTCTGAGTATGGTCATGGGATTGGCTTCCGGTTGACCCTGACTGCTCATAAGCCGGATCGTTCCCCTGAGGAGCATAAATGTGTATTTCAGGGGACATCATCCGGAGGGACATGCCGTTTCCTTCGATTCTGCTTAATGGAGCAAGAGTTGGAGCTGCCATTGCCAAAATACCTCCTTGAATTCCGTTTCATTGGCGCTCCCCTCCTGTCCAAACAAAACGGATCTTGCGGCATCACTCCTTCCGTGAAACTGACATCTCATCTGCCACGGATTATCCAGGAGGCTGATTACAAATCAATCACTTTTGAATGACCTGGCGATAAAAAAAAATGCCTGTAAGGTAAACAATCTGTGAGGAATTGTGTCCATTTCCATGCTGCTAAACCCCCCATGGGAAAGGGCCCAGCCACCCGGCTGGGCCCTCTTGTCGGGAGGGGAGCCCCAACTGCATTGGTCAAGATGTAACGGAAAAACCTTACGGAAACCTGACGGGGACATGACCAAGACCCCACCAAGGACGGGAACATGTTGCCTTGATGTGAAAACTTGAAAAAAGATGCGAAGAGGAAGAGGTCCAGGATGCGAGTGTGCCGTTCTGAGCGGGGCTCCCCGTCCCACAAGAACGGTTCTTCCGGACCTCTCCCTTCATCTCCAGTAAGGAGACTTGAACCATTCCCATCATATCAAATGTGAATTACAAACGGGTCACAGGCTTGTCCTCTTTCACTTACAGAATGGGCGGGAAAGAAAAAAAAGCGTGAACTTTTTCTTAATTTTTCTCGGTTCCTATCAAGGCTCTGGTTGGAGGGGTTGCCCATCGACATTCAGAACTATCCATCAAAGCCGACAAGAGGAGGCAAAGGATGGAAAACCAGGGGCCCTACGCCAGAGTAAATGACCTCATTACTGCCCTCAGGGAAAACCGGGTCGTGCCGGAGCAGTTCTCAGCGGCCCTGACCCTGTTCGCTTCCGATATTGCGAGATGGGAGGGAGACCTGAATGCAGTCTCAATCCCCCATGAGGAATATCCGGAAGCCACTCTCCTTATGATGGAAGCGTTTGTGGGTATTGATCTTTTCAAGAAAAGCCTGAATGAGCTGAAGACTTTCGTGGAAGCGAAGGACGTGACAAATCTCGACAGGGCACAGAACTACGCCCGGGATGGTCAGAAAAAGGTGGAAGACCTGCTGAAGATCACCCAGGCAAATCAGGAATATTTCAGACAAAAGGGGTAGCAAAAAATTAACAATTCCACCCCTTGACTTCTCGGCACGATTGCGTGACATAACGTACCAAGAAAACTCACAAGGAGGGATGCTTATGCTTCGCTGGTGCATGTTCTGAGGCAAGTGTGGCGGGATCTGAGGGGAGCCGACCAACACAAAAACCCAAAATTAAAGCGATTGTGTAAGGGAGGCTATACCATGGATCCTATCTCCGAAGTATTTCCTCGTCCATACCAGGGCATGAACGATCTCGATGGCGCCCACGCCATTGCCCACGCCGGCACACCCGATTCAAACGCCGGTTCTGCCGCCGGTGCTTTCGGGGCTGACGAATTCTCCTCAAGTTATGCTTTTTCCTTCGCTTCCTCCCCCGCCCTCGACTTCAACCAGAACCTGAATTCGAGCTTGCAGAGCGTAATGCAGGGACCCTCCTTCGCCGCTGCAGTTGCTGCAAACGGGTCAACGGCTGCAGCCAATGCCGAGAACGGAAGTACGGCGATCTCCACAGCGACAGATGGCTCGCAGTCCACTGCAACTGCGAAGAACCACTCGACTTCCACGGCAACGGCGGACGATGGGTCTATCGCGACAGCAAAGTCCAGGAGTTCTTCGACAGCAAACGCCCAGGCGGATGATCAATCGAAGGCCACGGCGCAAGCCACGGATGGATCGAAATCAGCGGCAAGTGCTGATGATTCCTCCAGGGCCACGGCCGTCGCCGATGACCAGTCCAAAGCCACGACAACGGCGGACGATGGGTCCAAGGCTACCGCTCTTGCCGATGACCGCTCCAAGGCCACGGCAACCGCGGACGATGGGTCCATGGCCTATTCGAAAGCAGTGGACGATTCAAAGGCCGACGCGACAGCCACAAACAATTCCACGGCCTCGGCCACAGCCATTGACGATTCCAAGGCTTCAGCCGGCGCCGACAGGCGTTCCACTGCCGAGGCCACAGCCGTGGATGATTCCACGGCGACGGCCAATGCCCAGGTTGACTCCAAAGCAAAGGCGACGGCCATTGACGACTCCCAGGCCAGGGCGGTTGCAGACGACCGGGTAAGACAAAGACCTGTTGACTCGGATGCCGAAGCCTTCGCGATGAGGGATTCTAAAGCCGTTTCAGAGGCGTATGACAACTCGAAAACAAAGGCCGTCGCCTTGAATCATTCCACGGCAATCTCGCAGGCCTGGCATCTCTCGGAAGCGGATTCCTATGCAAACAACCACTCAAAGGCCCGTGCCGTAGCTGATGACAGAGTGGCGCCGAGGCCAATAGATTCAAAGGCATCTGCCTGGGCCAACAACTATTCCGAGTCAATCTCCATGGCTTTCAATAACTCCACTACAAGGGCCCGGGCAGACAATCATTCCATTGCCAACGCCTTCGGCAGAGATTCTTCTTTCTCCACAGCCGCCGCGTACTTCCACTCCATCGGCAGGGCGACCGCCCTTGATCACTCCCGCGCCGACGCCCTGGCTGACGACAGAAGGGCTTTGCCCATAGACTCCAAAGCAACGGCCTGGGCCAATCATTACTCGAAAGCAACGTCACGGGCTTTCAGGAACTCCACGACTTTCGCGAAAGCGGATCACCGGTCCGACTCTTTCGCCGAAGCGAACAGGGGGACCGCTTTCGCTGTGGCGGATTATTTCTCCAAAGCTTTTGCAAGAAGCTTCAACTGAGCGAGACATCTCCACTCGTTGTCCTCAACCGAATAAGAGAATCAGGGGAGTTCATGACGCCAGTCAGACTCCCCTCTTTTCTTTCTATTTCACCAAGGGGGAGAAGGCAACTGATTCTGCCGCTTCGAGTCTTTGTCTCTATTCTGGCTCTGGTTTCGGAAGGCACTTTGAGCTGGATGTCTCCACTAACGCATCTGGTGTCAATTTCACCCTTTTCCCGAAAGGCAGCCTCAATTTCAACATCTCCGCAGTGAGAGCTGATGCTCAATTTCCCGACTATGAGATCGGTCATCTCGATATCGCCGCCTCCTGATTCAATCTCGAAATCTCCCGATGTCTTCCGGATTTCAAGATCGCCTGACCTGGTTGTAATGAGAAAGGATCCGGAGCTTTCCTCGATACTGAGGTCGCCGTTGGTTCCGGAATACTCCAGGCTCCCGTCATGCTTTTGGATTGTGACATCTCCGTTGTCGGCCCTGACTCTCAGCTCTCCGGAAGTGAAAGCCAAATCGGCATCTCCGTTCGTGGAATTAATTCTCATCTCGCCGTTCACGTCTTTCAGAGATACGTCTCCATTGGAGTTTTTTATGGAGACATCCCCCCTTAAAGCCTCTATTTCCACATTTCCGTTACAGGCTTCAACCGACAAAGTCATCTCTCTGTTGCCCAATACCAGCAAGTCTCCATGGAGGGATCCGGACTCTTCCGATGAAGAATCGGACAGCCCCAGGACCTCTATAGAGACCTTATCCTTGCCGATCTCCTTGGACAGGGTCAATTGTCGAGACAGAAACTCTTTCGCCTTATCCGAGTTTGTTCGAATCTCTTTCCGAAATCTCACGGTGATTTCCCGACTGTCCGTTCCGCGAAAATGAATGTCTCCAAAGGGGTTCTTGACAAGCAAGAGCTTCCCCTCATGGGGAATCACATGCTCTTCCTCCTCTTCAAGAAGGGGCAATTCCGTCACATCTCCCAGGGATATGGCCACAGCTCTCTTGCCGCCGATGGCTACAGCACGGGCGACGGATCTTCTTTTTCTCTCCCCTTCACCCTTGAAAGATTGAGCTTTGTCCAAATCCTCAAGAATCCGGTCAGCCTCTTCGGGTGACAGGACACCGTCTTTCACAAGATTCAAAATCTGGGCATGACTGTCTTTGGCCATCTTTTCTCACTCCCGCGAAATGACATGGAATCACATTTTTTCCAGAGCCTCTTCAACATCAATCTCTCCATCCCGCAACCGTCGCAAGATGTCTATCCTCCTGGGCTCCGTCCGCTCGAGTCCCAGATGTTTCAAAAGCTCATCAATTTTTCCACGAACAGTCGGATAGGAGATGGCGAGCTCCTTTTCCACTTCCTTGATATTGCCCCTTGCCTGCAGGAAAACCTTGATGAATTCCCTTTGATCCTCTCTGAGAGCGCAGAAAGAGCAAAGCCGAAAATTGCCCTCGATGGTTATCCCACACCGTCCGCAGTATAGTGTCGTCACGGAAAGGATTTCCTTGCAGGAAGGGCAGTGCCTGAGAACATTTCGCTGGTTCATATTAATATTATAAATCATAAAGTTGATTTTGTAAATATATATCGGCGCAAAAATTCATAATTTCAATATTATAATTAATAGAAGGGCCTTGGGAACCTGAACCTTGTCGCTCCTCGGATCGCGATAGTGATAAGGAAAAGCCCCGAAGACGCTGATTTCGCTGCGTCTCCGGGGCTTATTGATTCGTGCCGCTTCTCGCTCTCTACGCGCTCTTCAGGAACTCCATCGCCTCATCCCACTGAGTGTCTTTGGCGAACTGAAGGTCTCTGTAATCGGAGTCCACTCCGTAGGAGGGTGCATAGATAGTCACCCCTGTTGCGCCATTGTATGAATCCTTGTGCCACTCCGCGGTGACCGCCTCCTTTACCTTTGCCTCTACCTGGCCGGCGGCAGCTTTGAGGGCCTCATCCGTTATTCGCGAATCGTTAGCGATCTTGGTTGCGATGTTGCCCAGATCCTTGTAACCGTAGCCGAAACCGACGGCGCCTGAGATGTCGTCCTTTACCGCTTTCGCCGAGCCCTGGGAAGCGATGATGGCCCTGGCTAGCCCGTCTGTGGCTGTCGCAAGGTCTCCAACCTTTGCAGAATCAACGATCGAGAAAGTCTGAATATCACCGGGGTGCTTTGAATTCGTTTCGACCAGAATGTCGCCCATGTCCTTTGCCGTGAGGTTGGGCTTGTCATAGTACTTCTGAAGAAGCTCCTCATAGTGCCAGCCATAGGCCCCTTCGGTCTTCTCCGATCCACCCATGAAATCGGTCAGATTTCGGGTCTCGTAAGCGACTTCCAATTGCCCCATCAAACACGCATCATAAGCCAGGAAAGCTAATTTCTTTCCTGTAGCCGCCTGGGCCTCCTCAAGGGCCTGTCGGATGGTGGGCATGGACATGAAATCTCCGTCATGGTCGTCGGAAATTGCGCCTTTGCCCAATTTATCCTGTTTCCAACCGCCGCCATGGTCATTCAAGATCAAAGCAACATTCTTGGCGGGGTATTTCTGCTCCATCCATACCACAAAATCGGTCAGTGTCTTTGGACTGGACATGTCTGTATGGAGCCCCATATTTTCCACAACAGGAGAGTTTATCAAAGTGGCGTCACTGTCCCGCTCTACGTAGAATCTTCGAGCACCGGACCACCCGCCGAAAGATGATGGACCATTGGGCCCCCGATCCAACTGGGCCAGTACATTCATCTTCGCATTGGAGCCGACCTTCTCCATATCCTCCACATTATTGGTCATGTAGGTTACCAGATTATTGTCGGCCCCCAGATAGACTCCATAGGTCCACTGCTTCTCGGAAAACACGGGGGGCGGCGGCGGTGGTGGCGGTGGCGGCTCCGGCCTGGGCGGCTCCTGTGCCGGTGGCTCAGGCACCGGCGGATTGGCCTGGTTCTGCCCCGCGATCGCCCGTGAATACATTGCTCCTGCTGAGATCGTGTTCATTGCAACTCCTCCTTCTCATGCTCCTGCTCCCTTCACAATTATCCATGTTTCGAAGGAAAAGGCAATGCACAGGTTGTGAACATTTTCAATGCGGGACAAGTGAGAGCAAAGTTACACCACTTGCCGGAACGAAAGACGCACCCCCCCGATTTCTCCCGGAAATTGCAAAACAAACGCAAAATGAAGCAATCAGTCTCCCTATAATCTGCTGCGTTATTTCAACCTGCAAGAACCGTATCTTCCAGGAACTTCACATATTCCCCGTCATAGGTGTTCTCTGCTTCTTTTCTGCCCTTTTTCAGGTACAGAGCAGTAGATTCAGCCAGCAGCTCCTCCCTGCCGGCCTTTCCTCCCGGGCCGCCTTGCTTAAGATAAGAATCAAGCTTGTTATAAAGACGTTTGTGAGCCTCGATCAGGAGCGGGTGGTCATCGAATCCCAGGAGGTCACCGATTGCGTGGCCGATTTCATGCAGAACGGCGCTATAGCTGTCGTGTCGGCCCTTTCCTACGCAAACAATCCCAGAACCGGGAAAATAAGCTGCATGCACATCGTCCCAGGTCGCTCCTTCCGACCATCCCCTCGGCTTCTGCGCCGTGAAGCTCTGGCCAGGAGCAAGCTCGCGGATGCTCTTGTCGGCGATTCTTATGCCCTTAAGGCCGGCGCTCAGGAGTCTGGACACGGTTCCTGTCGGGAGTTTTGTGAGATCCCGTACGTGTTCTTGAATGGCGGGCAATTCAAAGTTTTCGACTTTGAGAATACCCCTTAACTTTGCTAACTGTGGGCACAGGATAAATGGCGCTTCGGATTCATTCGACCCGGAAAGTGCAGCCACAGCTTTGATGGTATCGGACTTCCCGACAGACCTGGGCTGGTGCGGGATTTCTTTGGCGCCTCTTCCCATCTCCTCGGCCTCAAGGACGGCCACGACTCCTTTGGCGATGATATCGAGTATTGGATTGAGATTTTGAGCCTTGCTGTCGGATTGGGTGTGCAGCTTTGGATGCGGGGCATTCCGTCTTGCGGCGTTAAGTGCGGCAAGTTTTCTTAGCTCGGCTACTTCTTTTTTCAGTGAATCGAGCTCTTTGTCCAAAGGGGCATGCAGATCGCCGACTCCTTTTCTTGCAGGCCGGGACAGAATAGGGCGAGTCGTCCCCACAGGATGGAAAAACTCGCAACCGGCACTCCCCAGGACCATTTCTCTTCCCCCCGAGA
>JACPDT010000212.1:0-541 GCA_016183865.1 Armatimonadota bacterium
CAGAATCCTTTACCCCATGCGGCGTGTGGGGAGACGGGGAGAAGGCCGCTGCAAGCGGATCTCGTGGGAAGAGACGCTTTCCGAGGTCGCTCTCAAGCTCATGGAAATACGGGAACGTCCGGAGGAGTTTGTCCTTCACTGCGGCCTGGACAGGACCCAGGGCTTTGTGCGCCGCTTTGCCCATGCCTTCGGAACACCCTCTTTTGTCCAGAACTACAGTCTTGGAAAAGTCAACAAATTCGTAGCCCAGGAGCTGACCTGGGGCCATTCCATGGAAGTGCCCGACCTTACCCGCACGAAGTATATTCTAAATTTTGGATGCAATGTCTACGAAGCTTCCATGTTTTATATCCCAATGGTTCAGAGGGTCGTCCAGGCCAGGGTGGACAATGTGGCCAAAATGGTCACTTTCGATGTGCGCCTGGCGAATGCGGCGGGAAGAAGCGATGAATGGATCCTTGTGAAGCCGGGGACCGATGGAATCATTGCCCTGGCCATGGCTTATGTGATCTTGGAAGAAGGGCTCTATGACCGCGATTTC
>JACPDT010000212.1:567-9527 GCA_016183865.1 Armatimonadota bacterium
AGGCGCCTGAAAGTGATCCTTTCGAGATACACTCCGGAGAAAGCCGAGCAGGCCAGCGGGGTGCGGGCCCAGGATATCGTCAGAATCGCCAGAGAATTTGCGGAAACGAAGCCTGCCACGGTGATCTCCATGCGAGGCATCTCCTCCCACCTGAATGGAGTTTATGCCGAGCGGGCCATCATGCTCTTGCCCGCCATAACCGGAAATATTGATGTTTTGGGTGGGTACTGCGTCCCCCGTATGGCCAGGCTGGGCGAGCCTTCTCCGATCCCTCCAGAGCCCACGAGAACGAGCGGAGTCGCCCGCCGCGAGGACCTTACACTTGCGGTCCATACGATTTCTCAGGAAGTCTTCCAACTGATCAAACAGAAGAAACAGAGGGTTGGGGTCTACATGACTTATGTCCACAATCCTGCCTACTCTGGTCCCGAGGCGGATCTCGTGGAATCGGTGCTCAAGGACGAGTCCCTGGTTCCATTTTTTGTGTCTGTGGATGCCTTCCTTTCCGAAACGACCTCCCTGGCCGATCTCATCCTTCCTGATGCTCTTTATCTGGAGCGCTGGGATCCCGAGACCCAGCCGGCTTTGGAACTTGTGCCCTATGTGGGGTTGAGGCAGCCGGTCCTTCCGCCCATGGGTGAAGCCAGACCTTTCAGGGAAGTGGCTTACGATCTGGCTCATCGCATCGGCGGGGGCATGGAAAAGTACTTTCAGTACGGATCTCCAGAGAATTACATCAAATGGGCCATATCCGATATTGAAGGGCTCAAGACCGTCGGAGGTCTGGAGTATCTCAAGAAATACGGCGTCTGGACCGACCGGACCGCAAAGCCCCTGTACAAGCTCCATGAGCAGGAGCTGGACCCCTCGGAGCTGGCGGGAAGCCGCATTCTCAGGGATGGCGTCATAGTCAAGAAAGATCCTGAGACAGGTGTGGAGGCGCCCATAGGGGTGCGGGTGAAGGGAAAATCGCGGAGAGGTTTCCCGACCCCGTCCCGGAAGTTCGAGGCTTACTCCTCGAGATTATTGAATGCAAGAACATTGAGCCGCTCCAACCATCACAAAGAGGTTTACACCATAGGCTCAAGGATCGGTCGTCATTTCCCCCATCCCTATTATGAGCCCATCTGGGAGCATTCCCACCTGGAGCCGAATGAGTTCATCCTGGTTACGTATAAGCCCAATGTGCAAACCAATTCCAGCACCGCGAACTGCAAGTGGCTCTCCGAGATCCACCATTCCAATCCGATGTGGGTCCACGAAGACTCGGCCAGGGCTCTTGGAATTCGAAACGGCGATTTTGTGGAGGTCTCCTCAAAGGTGGGTAAAATCGTCACCCAGGCCCTTGTGATGCAGGGGATACATCCAAGAGTTGTTGCCATCTCCACAGGTGTGGGCCGCTGGGCCTATGGGCGCATAGCTCAGGGGAAGCCTTTTCAAAGCGCCGATCCGGATACGAGGCACATCTGGTGGGAGGAGGAAGGCAAAGGGGTCCATCCCAATCCGATCATACCCGTGTCCACCGACCCCATCGGCGGAGGTCAGGCCTTCATGGATACGGTAGTTGCCCTGCGCCCCCTCCGCAGGGGAGATCTCAGACAGGAATTCAGGAGGGAGGGATGGTGACCGTGAAGACCCACGGCGAATCTTCTCCCACTCTGCGAAGCCACCTGCATTCCCTTTTATCGGGGATCTACCTGGAGGAGCCGAGCGAGGCCCTCCTGGAATGGGTGGAATCTGCGCCGATTCCCGCTTTTTTCAAACCTGGGCTCTTGCCTCTGGACAGGCTGAGAAATGAATATGCCCGTCTTTTCCTCGGTTCCACGCCGGCCTTCCAACCCTTGGGACGCTTATGGGACGGCGAGGCTAAGAAAAAAGGCGGCGCCATCTCCATCCCAGTCATTGAGAATTACAGGAAAGCCGGATACGAGCTTCCTGCAAGCCACAGGGAGATTCCCGACCATCTCGGTGTGGAGCTGGAGTTTCTTGCACATCTCACTCAAGAAGAGGACAAGGCACGGAGAAGGGAGGACGTGGAGAGGTTCTCCCATATCCTGGAAGCGGAGCAGGCTTTCCTTCACGATTGTCTCTTGCCATGGGCGCCGGAGTATTGTCGAAAGGTGGAAACATGCACAACGTGCGACTTCTACCGTAAGATGGCATCCCTTACCATAGCCTTCCTTCAATGGGAAGAGGATGAAGTTCAGGCAGGGCTTCTTAAGGCCAGGAATCTCAGGAAAAGGAGAAAGACAGGGAAAGAAGGAGCTTTTTCGTGATCAACGCAGAGATCGTCTTGCATAAGTGGCGCATTCCGGTCAGATTTCTGATTCTCGCAGCCTTATGTTTTCTGTTTTTCGCCGGAGGACTCTTGCTCCTTTTCCTGGCTTCCCGCGGAGGCGCTCCCCATCCCGCCAAATGGATGTTGGGGCATGCCGGATTGGACCGCCGTTTTGTGGATTCCTCGAAATGTTGGAAGTGCCACAGACAAGAGGCTTCCTGCGTATCCTGTCATAAGGGCGTTCCCCTCGTCTTCCACGGCATGAAGGCCGATTGGCGGACGGCCCACGGCTCTGAGGCGGGGCAGAAAGGGTATTGCATCACCTGTCATAACCGGAGATTCTGCGTTCAGTGTCACAAGAAAGAGTTCAAACACCCTGTCAAATTCCTTGAGAAGGGACACCCTCCCTACGCCCGGAAAGTCGGGGATCGAACTTGCGAGATCTGCCACAAGAAAAGCTATTGCCTGGATTGCCATGCCACGAAAAAAGTCAGGGATCTTCGCCATCCCAGGAACTGGCTCACATCTCATCCCAGGGATTCCAAAGCTCGATCGGGCCAGTGCGAGCCTTGCCACAGGTCTAGCCATTGCTACAATTGCCATGTGAAGAAAAAACCTTCCACCCATCTCACATCCTGGACACAGGCTCACGGGCCTCGCTATCTGAACAAGCAGAACGACTGTCAGCTTTGCCACGATGAGAACCAGTGCCAGGGCTGTCACAAAACCAGGAAACCCGCTTCCCATCTTTTTTCCTGGAAGACAAACCACGGCAAGGTGAGCCTCGAGACAGGGGGAAACAAGTGCCGCCAGTGCCATCTTCAAAAAACCTGCGACAATTGCCACAAATCTCCCATGCCTCATCCTCCGGTATTTCGCACACGCCACGGCGGACCGGCTCTCACCGATTCGACAGGGTGCAATCAGTGCCATGAGAGCCGAAGAACATGTATGGGCTGCCACAAGGTTCCCATGCCCCATCCAAGGGAATGGATGGGAGAGCACGGCCAGGTCAAGCTGATAAGAGAAGGCGCCTGTTTCAGGTGCCACCGGAAGGGAAAGGACTGCGAAGCCTGCCACAGGCTCCCCATGCCACACCCGAAGGGTTGGGGTAAAGTGTCCCACAAGAACGCAAAGGATTTCACAACATGCTCTCTGTGTCACCAGCGCTCCGAGGACTGCATCACCTGCCACAGAAAGCAGAAGGTGGTTCCCGGCTCCCATAAGCTGGAAAAATGGAAAGTGCGCTTCCACAAGCTTCGGACAGGGGTTCCTGCCGAGGACGAGTCCTGCAAGCTCTGCCATGGACGCAATGCCTGCGTGGATTGCCACAAGACCGCTCTGCCTCACGCCGTTGCCTGGATCAATGAAGGGCACAAGAAGGAGCCAGGGGCCTCATTCCAGCAGGAGGCCTTCTGCTTCCGCTGCCACCAGGATCCGAAGATGTGCAAGATCTGCCACAAAGGTAAGTTCAAGTGGAAATTGGGACCTGATGGGAAACCTGTCCCTACGGGGACCCCGGCGCCCGGGCCGTCTCCTGCACCTGCACCGACGACCCAGGAGGCGCCAAAAGAAGGTACGAGCAACCCGGGTAGCGATTCACCGTTTGCGGCAAAGTAGCGGCATTTCTCACGCTGACGTATTCTGATTTGCCGTTTCGTTTTTGGCCATGTTTACTGCGATTCGTCCGATGATTGCCTTCAATTGTTCGATCAGCGGCGGCAAGTCATCCCTTATTATGGCCCAGAGGATATCGAAGTCTACCGTGTCGTAGCCGTGAATCAATCGGTTGCGCATCCCCACCGTCTGCCGCCAGGGCACTTCCGGATAGCGTGAGCGGAACTCCTCCGGAACCCGTGATGCCGCTTCGCCGATCACCTCCACCAGGCGCACCAGAGACAGGTTCAGCATTCTGTCGGTGTCCAAGTCCTCCCGGGAACGTCCTCGCACCATCTCGACCGCCTCAGAGGCATGGTCAAGCATGTGATGAACGCTTATCATTGGATCACGCCGCGACATAGAGCACCTCCGCTTCGTTGAGGACTTCCTGCCGGAAATAAGGACTGAGACATGCCGGGGTGTTCAGGTCCGCGTCTCTACCTAGCAGCTCAGACAATTTGTCCTGCATGGTGATAAATGCCAGTCCAGGCGTATGGCCGGGCTCGAATTCCACGAGAACATCTACGTCGCTTCCCTGCTCGAAATCATCGCGCAGCACGGAACCGAAGAGGGCCAGACGCCGGATATGATTCCTCCGGCAAAACTCGGCGATTTTGTCTTTCTGTATGTCCAATCTCACGCTCATCTCTGAACCTCTACTGTAGCAAACATCAGTGGGCCGGCGGCGAACCACTCCAACGTCTTTATAATATTATATCACAGTCTGAAGTATATCAGTTAGCCCCATCGTTTGTCAAGAAGATTCAGCAGTTGAATGAATGGTACCAACGGGTAATTTTTCCCAACCGAAATGGCTACCTTGAGGTATATCCAAAAGTTGCCATCTTGTGGTAAGATGAATCCAAGGTTATTTCAGGGTTATTGGCAATTGGGAGAGAAGTCGTTTTTTCCTTGAAATGTTTCCAATATAGTAGTCGGCTCTCCAAGCAGGACGCGATTCAGTACTCACTCTCCCTGTCCCCCGGGGAACGTAACGTTTGCCGGGGGAATTTTTTTGCGCCCTCCATAGAATATATGTAACCGTTCACCATTTCTCTTTCGCGGCCTTCGACCTCTCGGTCATTGGCTTTCTCGCGTTGCGCTATGTCGTCATCCTCAGCGGTCAGCATATCCTTCTGGCTTTGTAAGCGGGACCCCATGCGTTTGCTTCCTGGTTTCGATTCCCTCCGTGAATGCCTCTGCCTTCTGCCTGGCCGAGTAGTAACACCAACGGGTTGGGGGAGACCAGGGATCATGGGAAATATGGACCTTCAGGGGTATAGGCAATAGGTAATTACCCTGGTACAATGAGAAACGCAGGACAGGATAAATACTCAATAATGTCCAATATTTGTCCGGGAAAATACCTACAGAAGTTCACTGGTTTCCAGGGCAGGGGCCAATGAACCGCTGGGGGAAGAGTGGCGAAGGGGGGTGACCACAGGCCGTCGGTCTATCGAAAAGTCCAACAAGGAAGGAGAACCAGCCTGGAAAAGGTACCACGCTTATGAAACCAAAACATTATTTTCTGGTCATTCCACTGTTTCTAGTTGCCGCCCTGGTTCTGTTGGGAAGTCCCTTGCTTCGGGGCGAGGAAGCGAAGTATACGTCTGCTGCTGACTCCAAGCTGTGCGGCAAGTGCCACAAAGAATTTTGCGACATCTCCGATTGTAAGATTTACAGAAACCCTATGTACAAGACAACAACCCGACTGCACGGCGTTGAGGCTGAAGAAGTCGGGTGCGATGCTTGCCACGGACCGACGGCTCAGCATTTGCAAGACCCGAGCAAAAAAGAATGGCAAACTCCTATCAAGTTTGCCAGCTTCTCTCCGTCCAAGAAGATCGGGGTATGTCTGAAGTGCCACAGCGATGAGCGCCGCTTTTCGTTCAGGATGTTTTCCCACGCCAGAAATGGCATGGCCTGTACTTCTTGTCATTCCAACCTTCATGGCGCAGATCCCAAAGGGTTCAAGAAAAGAGACCCTGATCTTTGCTATGATTGTCACAGAGAAAAAAGAGCTCAGTTTCGCATGCCTTCCCGCCACCCCCTTGAAGAGGGAAAAATGAAATGCTCTTCATGCCATAATATGCACGGGGGAGCTACTCAGGGATTGCGCGGCGAAAACGAGCGGGAGACGTGCGTGAAATGTCATGCCGAATACGGCGGGCCATTCGCTTTTGAGCATTCCCCCGTTTCCGAGAAGTGCTCAATTTGCCATAAATCGCATGGATCCGTCAACAATAACTTGCTGTCAATGCCGATGCCCATGCTTTGTCTGAGGTGTCACGCTCCTCAGCATGTGGGATGGGTCAGAAGAACCACAAATGCCTTCAATGCCGCGAATATAAGCGAAAGACTCACAAGGGGCCTTGCTTATCAGCAGTGCTCCCACTGTCACGTGAAGCTCCACGGTTCTGATCAGAACCGGGCCGGGACTTACTAGAAAGGAGATGAAGCCAATGACGAACAAACTGTATGCAATAGTGCTTGGACTCCTCTTCGTGTTCTCGGCTGCCTGGCCGCTTTCGGCCGCTGATGAGAAGCGAGAGGCGCCGACGCCCCCCTCGGAGTGGAAGTATGAGCACGATCTTTCCATTACTGCCAGGACCCTTTCACCCATAGACAACCAGGATACTGTCAGGGAATACGACCGGAATGCTTACCGCGCTCTGGATATCTCCCGGTTCTCCCTTCAAGCAACAGACAGGGGCGGCAACACTGCTAATTTTCTGGTAAAAGATTTGCTCAGCTCCGGTTGGGCGGACGGCTATTTTGACTGGCACGGACCTTACGTATCTTTGAACTTGAGCTCAGAAGGACTCTTTCACCGCCTGGCACAGTTCAACCAGAACTGGGTTGTCAACGGCGTGAGGATCATTGCTCCCACGGGCACAACGGCAACTACAGGCACAGTCAACCTCGCTAACTTGAATCCATCTGATTCGTATTTCCAGGAGCGGCGAGAAAATGAGCTGAAACTGAAGGTCGGCCGGTTTGACCAGGTTCGGTTTGTGGCGGGCTTCTGGTCGGAGAAAGACAACGGACGTTTTCAGCTCTGGACCAAGGACTTTACTGCTGCAGATTATGAGCATCCCCAGACATCCAGAACCTGGTCACTGGATCGCAATACTTCTCAGTTGGAAGTCGGTCTTGAGGGGCCCATCATGACATGGCCTTTCTCATATCGGTACCAGAGCTCGACTTTTTCAGACGGAACACCCGGTTTGTCTTTAGGCGCATTCTGGCTGGACAACGGGGCAGACGGCTTGAAGCAAAGGGGACAGGGTTCTCTTATGTTTCCCAGCTTCAAATCCAATGCACACCGGTTTACCCTGGCCACGCCGGACAGGGAGAATCTTGCCGCGAGCGCTCACTATGTAGTGAGGACCAGAGACAATACAGTGACCGGGTATCGCTACAGGCTGGGCACATTCAGGGCGAACGGATTCTGGCAGCCTCACCATGACTGGAGCCTGTCGGGCTCTTTTTACTCAAATGAGAAACGAACCGACATGAATTCTGGATGGGTTGCACCCGATACCGCAAACCTTGCTCTTGGCTTTGTAGACCTGGATCAGCAAGTTTATCGCCTGGATGCGCGCTACCATGGATGGAAATGGGGAAGCTTCGGCGTCGGCTACAAGGTGGAGCGCGATCGTCGCAGGAACGACGCTCTGTCCAATGACCTGGATAAAGCTTATGGGACCATGTTGAGCACTTACAGGATTTCCCCTCTTGATCCCTTGAATTTCGCTCAAGAGAACTCCAAGCGGACCTGGACGATTGACTTTATGGCAACACCGACAAGCTTCTGGAACTTCTCGGCCCACTATTCTTCCCAGACTGCCCCTGTAGATGACTACACCAGGGGCGTCACCGGAAACAACAACGACCTGACGGCTGACTTGAGCTTTGTGCCCAACCCAAAGCAGTTGTACTACATAAATTACAACAGCCACCTGGGAAAATCAGCTCAGTTCTCTTTTGAGAACAAGATTTCTTCCCTCCTGGCCGGCCTCTGGTTTGATTACCAGAAATGGGGACTTGGCTTGAGCTACGGCGCCGAAGACCAGGACACCACAAGCTGGATTTACTGGGCGGGATGGCGGCCCAAGCCTGCGGCCATTCCTGCCGCTACAGTTCACATGTTCACACCCGAGCGCGACACGTATACAAGTCGCAACCAGACGTGGACTGTGAATACTCGCGTCCCTCTGTCCACCAGGTTTTCTCTGGATGCAGCTTACACGAGCACGAATTCCAGAGGGACCCAGCCCCTGACCCTTTTCACCAACCTCCAGAATCTCTACGGCGCTTATGTAAACGCAGGGATAAATGGAGGGGGCTTCACAAACGTCGTGAGTGAAGAGAACCCTGTTGACGTGTTGTGGACCCAGTTCAACGCAGGCCTTGACTTCATACTGAATGCACAGAAAAGCAGGATTCGCCTGGACTGGTTCTCCGGACAATGGAGAGACGGCATTGACCCCACTTTGACCGGCTCATACAATTCCTTGTGGCTCACAGGACAGAAAAAGTTCTAGGCGGGCAATAAGAGGTTCCAGACACATCCGACCTGGTTTCACGATTATGGAGGGCCGAGAATGATGGCCCTCCTTTTTCTTGTCAGGGATTCCAGCATGCAAAGGCCAGGATTTCTCAGGCATTCGTCGAATGGTGAAGTCGCCGGGGGAGTTCAGGAGGGTTGATTGAGGACTTGGTTGAGAAGATCGAGCGTTTGAAGGGTGGGTCGCGGGGGGCATCCCTCCTGTCCATCTTTTTGTTGGTTTTTTTGCTGGTCGCCTTTCCGGGTTGCGGGAATCGCCAGGCTTACAAGAGGGTGCAACTGTATCAGTTGACCCCGAAAATTTCCGCCCACCCCCAGGGGGATGCCGCGGCACCGCTCCGGGTAGCTGTGGCGGGTGTGGTCTCCGCGAAGGAGTCCCGCGTAAGCTATCAGGCTCTCCTCGCCCACCTGGGCCACAGGCTGAACCGTCCCGTGGAGTGGGTTCAGCGGGAT
>JACPDT010000213.1 GCA_016183865.1 Armatimonadota bacterium
GACCGGCCCGGCAGGGCCATGAGAAAATCCACCTCACCCCGCTCATCCCTCCAATATGAAAGCTCGCCTCCCCGAGATCGGGCCAGATGTGCCAGGTGAGAGTGGGCCGCTGTTTCATAGATGTATCCCAGAGCCGAGGCGTCCTGGAATATTTCAGGGCCGTGGAGAAGCACCGCCGACCGGAGCGAGGCATCACACAGGTACAACTTGGGGCGCGGGCGCAGTGCCGCCTTTCCGCGAACAAAAGGTAACGTCTGGGCCACCAGGAAAGTCTCGCGCAGCCGCACCAGCATGTCGGCTATGGTGGCGGCAGAGGCGCCGGACCGTGCAGAAAGAACCTTCGTATTGGCTATGCATGAGCTCTGCTCTGCAACGTAGCGGAAAAGATGGCGCAAGGTGTCGAAGGAGCGCAGTCCGAAATAGACAGCCATGTCCCGGACGAGAGCACGCTCATAGATATCTTCCCTTAGTCTCTGGTGAGCCGTGGTCACGTCGTTTTCCAGAGCAGAGGCTGGAAAGCCACCCTTGAGCAGGTATCCAGGCCACAGATCCCGTTCCAACTGCGGCACTGGCACCTGTGGTCGCTCCCACCATCCGTCTGGTAAGAGTCGTGCCTCCTCCTCTTTAGCCAGACCCTGCAAGAGTGCATACTCAAAAAGGCCAAGGGGGGGCACTACGACTTCATCCCAGCGCCCTGGGCCCGACTCCCGCGATCCATCTGTCAGATGAGGCGCCAGCGAGCCTGTCGCCAGCACTCGGTTGGGCTCATTTCCATCCACCCAGGACTTCATTTGTTGAGCCCATCCCGGGCTCCCGTGAACCTCATCCAGCAAAAGATACGCGAGGCGATTGGGCGACCGGCACGACTTCCGGTACAGGTCCACCAGTCGGCCCAATGGCTGACCCGCGAGGTCCGGATCATCCAACCGGAGATAGCATATTGCCTGAGCCGTAGTAGATTTCAGGAGTTGTCGCACTATCTGGAGAAGGATGGTGGTTTTGCCCACCTGCCTTGGCCCCATTAGCAAGAGTGCCCGAGGCGAATCACCCGTCAAATGGCGGAGGGCGGCGAACCCGGCAGTGCGCATTACCGGAAAATCCAGGGCTGGAGGAACGCTGTTCTTACGCCACCAGGAGTTCTGGCGAGAAATTGAAGCAAGCAGAGTTTCGGTATCCACAGCATTATTATACCATACTATTCCTATTTTGCAATAGTATGGTTGTGAAGAAAAGCTACACCATCACCCTGAAGGATCTGGTTATCTCTCAACCCACTTAGCGCCGTTGTCTCACCGGGATGGGCCACGAGGCACTTGCCGATGGAGTGAGTTTCCATACCGCGCCTCCGGTGTGGACCGCATAAATATTCCCCAGCTTGTCAACAGCTATTCCTCCCAGGGACATCCAGAACCATGACGGATCCATGGGTATCTCCTTGACCAGTGAGCCATCCGGTTCATAGATCTTGATTCTCAGGTCGGCTGCGGTCGTTTGAGTCACTAGGATGTGTCCCGACTCTGCCACAGTGATCGCCCTGGGAACAGCAGGAGCGTTCGCCCCGGAGATGAGGGTTCCCATAAATGTGCCATTTGCCAGGTATTTCTCGACTTCATTCATGCTCGTATCTGTTATGTAAATGTAACCTGCCCCGGGTCTATTGTCCGCCGCCACACCGAAAGGGCCTCCATTCGGACTGGTGGAAAACCCCAGGAGCCAATCGGTAGCCTGATTTGCTATGACGAAGTTTGAACCATCCCATGTGTATTTCTCGACGGCGCCGTTCGTTTGATCGCACACCCAGACCCCGCCCGATGAGTCGAGGGCGACTCCTGCGCCGTAGGCGCCTGATTCGGGGGGGGATTGCTGCAGAAGACCGTACCCAACTTGAGCGGTACCGCCGGAATTGTATTCCACGATCTTGTACGGGGCGGCGTTCGCGGTACTGAAGAAGAGATTCCCCGAGGAGGGCTCCACCGCCAGACCATAGCAATTCCCCGATCCGCTGATAGTGGTCCAACTGCCAATCAATGTGTTTTGAGTAGTCGTATCATATTTCTTTATTTCGTATGTCGCAGAACCGTATGCAACGAAAATCCCCCATGCACTCTGGTCCATAGCAATCGCCCACGGAGAGGTCAGCCCCGGAACCCAAATGGAGGCGGAATACTGGGCCAAATAGTCGAAGCTCACGCCATTGCCGGCGCCGGCTCCATTGGCCACCTGCACCTGCAGGGTGCTCGAACCGGCGAAATTTGGAGGAAAGACCCGAATTTCCGTGTCCGTCCAGGATTCCACAGGACCCGGGCTTCCGCCGAAAAGAACCGTTCCTTCAATGTTGCCGAAGCCTGATCCGGAGATGACCACCTCTGTCAATGGATTGCCAGAAGTAGGCGTAATGGCGGTTATTTGCGGCACTCCAGGGAGAGCGCCTGTAACCGTGAAGGACATGGGATTGCTCAAGACACCTCCCTTGTCCACAAACAAAGACACCATTTCTGAGGGAAGCCCTGCCGGGACATGAACCTGGATTTGGGAGTCAGTCCACAGGGACGCCGGTCCTGCGCTCACAGGGGGACCATTGGCAGGCTGGAAATATACCAGGCTGGTCCCTTGAGGATCGCCGAAAAGGGTTCCATTGATGGTGACCAGGGTTCCTGATGGTCCCGAAACGGGTAAAATGCTCAAGATATTGGGCCCCTGGGGGGGGGGCTGCGGGAGGAGGCGCGTTCGGATCCAGAACAAAGAGAGCCCCTGTCTCATTGGGGTGCAAGCTGCAGTGATAACGGATCTCGCCGGTTTGGGCAACGGTAAAGCTGTAGGATTTTCCGGGATCCACCAGTCCTGAATCAAACTCCTTCTTGTCCCCCACAAGTCTGTGAGTCTGGGTTCCGCTGTTGACCCAGAGAGCCGAATCTCCGAGGAGAATTGGAAAGATGTCAGGGAAGATGAGGCCATCGAAAATGGTGACCCCAACCGTCATAGAGATATTGGTATCGCCCGCGACGGAAACGGTCTGGGTTCTGTGGCCGATCAGCAATCCATCCGGAGTGAATACGTAAACATCCACTTCCTTCCTGCCTGGAGGCACATTGTCGAAGGTGAGGGTGACTTCCCCGTTTACCACGTCTTTCTGCGAGATGACAGCCAACAGGGGTTGAGGGAGCCCGTCTCCGGAAACCTCAATTTGAAGCGTTCCCGCAAAAAACCAGACAGAGGATTTGGACGGGTTCGTCTTGCCCGCAGAGCCGGGCCATGGAAAGGAGAGAACCAGCTTCCCGTTAGGTCCAAGAGAAGTGGCAGGCGTCCCGCCCGGAGCCAACCCCCCGCCGCCTCCGCACCCGGCCAGGAAGCTTGATATGACAACCAGTACAATCAGGATAGTGAAGAACTTCATTTTCGCGCCCCCCCCAAGAAACGGAAAGAAATGTTACTTTGACAGGAATTCTGGGTCAGTTTCGAAGTTCCCTTTTGAGGAGGAGTGTAGATCCTCAATTGACAGAGGAGGGTGTTCGGGCTGCCATCGCCTATGGGGCCGAAATGGCCCGAGAACGATACGTTGAAATCCCTGCCGTGGCAACAGGATGAAGTTCAAACTCGATGAGAACTTTGGAACTCGAACGCAGGAATGGGAACTTGCGGCTGCTCTAAGGACGCAGCCTGGCCACGCCCGTTCCCTGCTGCAGGTCGATCGTGTATGTCCTGCTGCTCTGGGACCCGCTCACGACGATCGTGCCGTTTGCCGGGATGGCGCCATTGGCCGCGAAGGTGATGGGAGGAGCGACTCCGGAAATGAGGAACTGAACCCCCTTTGCATAGGAGACCTGTTTCAAGGTGGATCCGGTGCTGCTCCGTATGGTGTACAGGGAAGAGGGCGCATCAAAGGCGACCTGCACCCCTCCCCCTCTTGACATGGAGAGCTGCCTGGCATAGCGGAGATTTCCCACAAGATCCTGTGCAGCCATCTTGACGGCGGAATCCCCTCGGAATTTCACGAAGTTCGGGACCATGAGCACTGTGAGAACTGCGATCAGACCCAGAACTATCGCCAGTTCCGTCATGGTGAACCCGCTTCCGTGACGTGTTTTCATCCGCTCCTCCTGGCGGGCTGTCAACCTTTATTTTAGAGGTTATGTCATTCCCACGAAAGTGGGAATCCAGAATCATAATACTGGATTCCTGCTTACGCAGGAATGACGTTATACCAGATAACCCACAATTTGAGTGTTGACAATGCACTAGTTGACAAGAATCGGGTCTCCCTCCTCGGTTCTTTCCGGAGGGGTCTCTTCTTCCTCTTTTTGAGGCGCCTCTTCCCTGCCCTCCAGCACGGCTGACTTCTTTCCATTCTGCATGTCCACGTTTCGCGTGCCGGAATTCGTATCAGAGCCGGGGGTACCCTTGTAATGCTCAAGGTCCGGAGTCGTCCGCTTTCCATTCACCTTTTCCGTTTCCGGGACAAGAGAAGGGGCCACGGGCCGGACATAGGTGCTCGGCGGCTGATAGGCTCGCTTATGGCTGGTGTAACCTGAAATTACCAGCCAGGCGCCGATGAGAATCAGGGCCGCAATGAGTGGAAGAAAATAGACCACGGCGGGCTTCTGGCGCTCTGTCCCTCCATTTCCCCCATGCTCTGTTCCGTGGCTTGCTTTCAGGGGTATCACTTTTTTCCCTCCTCGCCGCTACTGGCCCAATGATGTTGCATCCTGCCAGGCTTTTATGACAGAAGTGCCGGTTGTGGGAAAATTGACCGGAGGCATATTCAGCAGCTTCTGGTCATACTGGTAGTCTTTCGCATACCCTGTCACCATCTGGCCTGTTCCGCCATTGAAGGTACCCACAGGACCTCTGTTGTTCTGGATGATCCCGCCGAAGACGTGGAGAGTGCCTCTGGGAACTCCAATGGAGTAGTTGTTCACCTTGAAAGAGGTGTTCAAAGCCATTATTGCAGCATCCACATACATGTCTTCCGCTGTGTACGGATCTGTGTCTATGATCACATTTGTGTTGGACACAAGTCCCAGGACATCCCGATTGTCGTCATTGTAAATCAAGTTATCCGTTATATTCATGTTGCCCGTGCTCCCAATGGTGACCCGTCCCTTTAATTCCCCCGAAACATTCAGGATCCCGTTGACATGAATGGTATATCCCTGAGGCGGATCGGGCACATCCACCGTGGTGGTTGTGCCTCCATTGGTTACATCCATTTGACCTTTCCCTGTCAGGGGGTTCACATGAAACAGGATGGTCGTGTTCCCGCTGTACTGAACATCGGCTTTGGCTTGAATAGTGGAGGTGTCTGTGGGGAGAGGGATGACCGGCTGGCCTCCGGCAAAGGAGAAGGAGCTGCTCCCCCCCAGGGCGATGGGTCGGTCTTGCGTATAGTTGTTGTAATAATGATAGAACTTGGCGGGATCCGTGTAGGTGTATCCCCCTTGTATGTAGGTCTTATCAGGACGATAATAGGCGTCCGTTTCCTGGGCACTTGTGACTTTTTCCGAGAATTGTGGCGTCTTGTACATGCTGAAATAGCCGTTTGTGTGGGCATTTCCTGTGATCTGATCCCTGTCTGTGAACCAGATGACCGACATTCCCATTTTTTCCCTGTTCGTGAAATAGGCGAACTTGGCAAAAGAGTCCTGTTGCAGCCACACAACCAACTGATGCTGGGAATCGCCATAGAGTCCGGTAGATGTGACTTTCCACAATTTTAGGGGCCTGGTGCCGTTGTTCGGGTCTGCCCAGACCGAGACAGTGTAACCGCCGTCCCCGACGCTTTGCGTAACTGCGCCTGTTGTGCCCCAAACATAATTGTATTTCAGTTCCGCCCGAGCCCTGATGACCCCAGCCCTCGCATAGTACATCACTTTGCTCGAAAGGAAGGCATTGGCCGCAGTTCTGGACTCGGAAGAAATGACATTCGCCATGGTAACAGCGATCATGAAAACTATTGTGAGCACAAACAAAGTGAAAGCCATGGCCATTCCCGCACTGTTCTTTTTTGTTTTCATACTGCATCACCTCATTCTGCAGGAACGAAGACTTTCTGCACAAGCATGAAGACTTGATTTCCTTGCTGCACGGTGAACTTCACCTGATACAGCTTCGTGCCCAGCCTGGCGACCTCCAGAGTGATGGTTCCTGTGTTGATCTGGGCGATATTGGTCGTCTTCTGGTTTAGGGGAGTACCGTTGGAATCATATTCCGTTGAATCCCGCTTCAGATAGCCGCTTTGCAGGTAGTACTTGATCCGCCGATAGTTGGAAGGCGTCGCAGGATTGAAGCCCACGGATGATGGATCATAGACAGCGGGATTCGGCTCCGTGAATTCCACGTAATTTCCCAGAGGAGTGTTGGTATTGGGGAAAATCACCCCGGTGGGCGAAATGGCAGGCGTCACGGAAAGGTAGCCTGTTGGGGGATTAAGACCGCCTGGATCCGAATCAGGAATTGCCTGGCGCAGCTCCGACACAATTGCGTCCTGAATCAGCCTCACATTCTGCTGGTTGTTGACCCTGACATCCGCGTCCCTCCAGGAGCGGAGGGCCATGGAAACAACGGTCAGGAGCGCCCCGCCCAAAAGCATGAATAGGGCGGCTGCAACAAGCAATTCGGCCAGTGTGAAACCGTTCTTGTTGTTTTTCATCCTTCGCTCCTAAGGACTCAAAAGACTCGTCAGCGAGACTGTTCGAGTCCTGGTCTCCTCCCGCCAACTGACTTGAACCGTGATCTGCTGAATATCGGGATTGCCGTAAGGGTCGCTTGAGCCCCACCACTGTCTCGTGCAGTTTGGAAGACTGGTGGGGCTGTCGGAAAGGGGCGTTTGGGAGATGAAGCTCGCTGTGGACAGTATTTCGTCCATTTTCTCCTGGGTCAGGGTCAGGGCTTCGGTCTGGTTCCAGGCGCCTTTGTTCATCTTGTAGATGGAGGGGAAGATTCCAAGAACCATGAGAACACAACTGGAAAGAAGGCCGACTGCCATTAGAACCTCGATGATGGAAAGCCCCCGTGACCGTGTTCGTGTCATGCCGTATCATCCCGTTCTTTTGCGTATTTCTACGTCATAGACACGTCACGAGGGAAAACATAACGATCCGGAAGAACGATTTCTTATCGCCCAAAAGAACGATATTGTGATTACTGGTTCTGAATTTCCTGATCCGGACCGGGGGATTCCGGCGCCGAGGGAGTGGGGGACCTCTGAGTTCCTCCCCCTTGAGGGGGGAGGTCAGGTGGGGGTAACGGAGTCCTTCTTGAAACAACGGTTTCCTCGCCTGATCGTATAGTGACACCCGGGCCGGATTGGGCCTTCCGCTGAACGGCTACCGCTCCTTCCAGGACCCGGACGGTTGTCTCGGAATCCTTCACAACGACCCTGAAGCGAGTTCCCACAGGCGTGACAAATGCCTGTGGAGTGGTGACAAGAAGGGGGTGTCTGCTGTGAAAGACTTCCAATTCTCCCTTTACCAGGTATACATGGACCGAATGGGATGGGTCCGAAGGGGACAGTGAAAGAAGAAAGAGAATGCCGTCCTTTTCCAGCCTGGCCCTCGTTCCTTCCCCTAATGTCAGGAATGCCTGGGAATCGGCCCGGGTTTCCAGACGGTCTCCTTCAGAAAGGAATCTTCCCTTGACAGGGACGACAGGTCCAGGCCGGTCCCTCGGGGTGACAAGGACAGATCCCCGAAAGGTGTCAATCTGCGGGATACCCGCGAGGCTCGCAGAGGGCTTTGAGATGCGCTCACCGAAGAACCAGGCGCCCGTCAACATGAGAAGCACGACAGCAGCCCGGGCCAAAGGAATCCAAAGGGATCTGCGAGGCGATACTGCTTCTGTAGATTCCGCAACAGGCCTGGGTTTGGCAGGGAGCCGCGACAATATTCCTGAAACCAGCCCGGCAGGAGGTTCTTTCTCGGGAATTCCTTTCACAAGGCTTGTGAGGCGGTTTGCACGTTCGAGGGCCTGACGGCACAGATCACAGGAGCTGAGGTGCTCGATGAACTCGGCCCTCTCCCGCATGCTGAGAAGATCTTCCCTGTATTCTTCGAGTCTTTCCTGCACGTATTTACACTGCACGAGTGCTCCTAGTTCCTAAACTTTTAGTGGGTCGAGACACAAATCCCATCAAGCCTTGGCGCGTCTCTGGGCCGATCTCGGGGCGCTCCTCGACTCCGCTCCTCAACGTAGCGCTTCGGCTACGCCTGCGGTGCTCGCTCATGCGCGCTCCCGACCTCGTCTCCAGATCCATCGCCAAATCATTGACGTTATTCATGTCCCAACCCACTTAGACAATCGCGCCCTGACTCCATTACACGCATCGCCTCAAGTCACAGATACTCCCTGAGCGTCTCCTGAAGTCTGGCCCTCGCCCTGCACACCTTTGTCCTGCAGGCCAGGACAGAGCACTGAAGCATCCCTGCCACTTCCTGATATGGAAGTCCCTGCACCTCACGCAGGACAAAGGCGAGGCGCAAATCGTCAGGGAGAAGTCTGATGGCCGATTCCAGCAATTGGTGCAATTCCTCCCTCACAAGACTGCGAACAGGGTCTCCCTGTCCACCGTCCGCGCTCCTCATCTCCGTTGCGACCTTATGGTGCGCCTTGTCGTGAGTCTGCTGTCTTCTCAGGCGATTCACGACAAGGTTCACGGCAATACGATGGACCCATGTCAGAAAACCGGCCTGTCTCCTGAACTGCCCAAGGAACTCAAAGGCTTTGGTGAATGCTTCCTGTGCCAGATCCTCGGCTTCGACAGGATTTCGCACAAGATGATAGCATAAGTTGTATATTTTTTTCTGGCTCCGGCGGACCAGGACCTCGAAGGCTGAATGGTCGCCTGCCAGCGCCCGCTCCAGAAGCTCCCCTTCGTCTTCGATCAACATTTCACCCCGCGCCCAGAATGGTACGCGGTCCTTCGCGTGCCCTTAACGCAAATCCTTCCAATAAAGAATTCGGTAACGGCCTGTGGCAGGGAAAAAGGGAGGCGGGTTGGTCATCATCCGATTGTCCCGTTGATAGTGTTTTCGATAACCATTTAACAGAACTCCTTCCCTGATATTGAAGTTTCCCACCGGCCCGTGAGTCTGCTGGATAAGTCCTCCATAAATCAGCAGGTCCCCCTTCGGTCCCCCGCTGTCGTGTGCCTCATAGGAGAAACAACCATCCCCGAAAGGTCCACCGGCCATGAGAACCCCGTCAATTTCAAGGTCATTCGGGGCGTCTTCCGAAACTACGATTTCTCCCGAAATTACTCCAAGGGCATCCGTAGAGGGTCCGTTGCGAGGATCCCGGGAGTATCTATTCTGTTGCGGATCTCAATTTGCATAATTCTCTGACACCAGCATGATTTGCCTCTCCGAGTGTCGAAGTAAGATCCTCGGAGGTGGTAGCTTTGAGTTCCCGTTCTGATTTCA
>JACPDT010000206.1 GCA_016183865.1 Armatimonadota bacterium
GTTCAGGGAGATTCTGCTCCATGAGTACCGCGAAGCCTTCGGGGGGGCGCCTCTCAGGGAGCGCGTCGGATTTGCGCTCCCCGGAAAAGCTGTCCCCAAGGGACCCCTTGGCGCATATTCCCACAAGAGCGCCTCCGACACGGAGGCTCGCATCGAGGGCCTTATCCGGAAAATGACCCTTGAAGAGAAGCTCGGCCAGATGACGCAATTCTCCTATGGCGAAAGCCCCATCTCTCTTGAGGCCATGACAATGACGGAAAAAGCGGGCGTCTCCACAAAGGCGGAAGCGGCACTGGAGCTTTACAAGAGCCTTACCCGGGAGGGGAGGCTGGGCTCTGTCCTCAACTGCTTCGGCGCCGCGAAAACGAATGAGCTCCAGCGAATCGCAGTTGAGGAATCCAGGCTCGGAATCCCGCTCCTCTTCGGATATGACGTGATCCACGGCTACAGGACCATCTTCCCCATTCCTCTCGGTCAGGCCGCCACATGGAATCCCGCCCTTGTGGAAAAGGGCGCAAGGGCTGCCGCAGTTGAGGCATCCTCCGAAGGCGTGAATTGGAACTTTTCGCCCATGGTGGACATTGCAAGAGATCCGAGATGGGGACGGGTCGCGGAGGGGGCGGGCGAGGATCCCTACCTCGGCTCTGCGATGGGAGTTGCACAGGTAAGAGGCTATCAGACAGAGGACCTTGGAGCGCCCGGGACGGTTGCCGCCTGCGCGAAGCATTATGTGGCTTACGGCGCCGCCGTTGCCGGGAGAGACTACAATACGGTTGACATCTCCGAGAGGACCCTTCGGGAAGTCTATCTCCCCCCTTTCGAAGCCTCTGTGAAAGGAGGGGTGGCCACACTGATGAGCGCATTCAATGACTTAAACGGAATTCCCGCATCTGGGAACCGACACACCATTACGGACATACTGCGCTCAGAATGGGGATTCCAGGGGTTTGTCGTAAGTGACTGGGAATCCATTGCACAGCTTGTCCCCCACGGCTTCGCCGCCGACCGGGATCAGGCGGGAAGGGAGGCGGTCCTTGCGGGTGTGGATATGGACATGGTGGATGGAATCTATATGCAGAGCCTCCCTCGTCTCGTCAAAAACGGTGCCGTACCTATGGAAGTCATTGATGAGGCGGTGAGAAGGATCCTCCGGATCAAGCTCAGGAAAGGACTTTTCGAGCGCCCTTACACCGACCCTCATGTTGCGGAAAAGGTCATCCTCTGCTGCGAGCATCGCAAGACAGCTCTGGATCTTGCCCGTGAATCCCTGGTGCTCCTTCGCAATGAGAAGAATCTGCTCCCCCTTGGCGACGATCTTCGCTCAATCGCGCTCATCGGCCCCCTTGCTGACGACAGGATCAATATCCTCGGCTCATGGACCGCCCAGGGACGGGGTGAAGACACCGCCACCGTCCTGGAAGCCCTCAAGGCCAGGGTGAAGCCCGGGTGCAAGGTTGCATATACCCGAGGCTGCCCCATACAGGGGGAAGCCCCTGAAGATGAAATCACGAAAGCCGTGCAGGTTGCCCAGGCGTCCGATGTTATCATACTTGTTCTTGGGGAAGCCGGAGATATGTGTGGAGAGGCTGCAAGCAGAACTTCCATCGCTCTCCCGGGAGATCAGGAGAAACTCTTGAGGGCGGTGGTCGCAACAGGCAAGCCTGTGGCCCTTGTGCTCCTTTCCGGACGCCCTCTCACATTCCCGGCCGACCTTGTTCCGGCCGTTCTGGAAGCCTGGTTTCCCGGTACTCGCGGCGCCCAGGCAGTTGTGGAAGCCCTCTTCGCAGACATCAATCCCGGCGGAAAGCTGCCCATCTCATTCCCAAGAAACGTGGGCCAGATTCCCATCTTCTACAACAGCAAGAGCACCGGGAGACCTGCAAAGGAGACGGATAAGTTCACCTCAAAGTACCTCGATGCCCCCAATTCGCCCATGTACCCTTTCGGACACGGCCTCAGCTACACCACCTTCGCATACAGCGGCCTGAAGCTGGGCGCAGAGCGCATCCGTGCAGGAAGCGACATGGAGGTCCGCGTTACCGTAACGAACACCGGACCCCGCGCAGGGGACGAGGTCGTGCAGCTTTACATCCAGGACCTTGTGGCGAGCGCAACCCGCCCCGTGCTGGAGCTGAAAGGGTTCCATCGAATCCGCCTCACGCCCGGAGAATCCCATGAGGTCACGTTCGTCCTCGCGGCGGACTCGATGGCCTCCTATGACAGAAGCATGAAGAAAGGGATCGAGCCCGGAAAATTCCGCGTCCAGGTGGGCGGAAGCTCCGCCGATGGACTGGAGGCTCTCTTCGAAGTGGAGTGATTGCCGGCATCACGGCGCAGTTCTTCCTGCTCCCACTTTTTACATTGTGACCTGGTTCCTGAGAGTTTCCCTGAGTGCCTCAATCTCAGGGGGTCGGGGGGATGGAGTTTCGATGCTTTTCAGTTGCCGGCTCATCTGATCGGAAAGAAGCAGACTGAGCAATCCTTCGATCAGGTTGGGCGAACCCGACTGCCCTTGCCCGCCGCCAAACACGATCTTGGGAACGACATCCACTCGCGATTGCTGGACAGCCTCCGCGAAGCGACTCATGGTTTGCTGAATCACCTGGAACTGGGGTCCTCCATAGGACCGCACCTGCTCTTCGATGGCGATGGCCTGAGCGACTCCGATCCTGGCGGATTTGTCGGCTTCCGCCTCTCCCATTCTGCGCATCCTGTCGGCTTCGGCTTCTCCCATCCTGTGCACCTTGTCGGCTTCCGCCTCGGCCATCCTGTGCATCTTGTCGGCTTCCGCCTCGGCCATCGTGCGCACCTTATCGGCTTCCCCCTCGGCCATGATGCGCACCTTCGCGGCATCGGCCTCCGCAAGTGCCCGAATCTGTGCCGCCTTTTGAAGGGAGTTCTGATATTCCGCCTTCCCCTGGTTTGCGTGAACGGTGATGCTCAACTCGGATTCCGTCAAAGCCTGCTGTTGCCGCGCCCGGGCTTCCGCCTCTCGCAGCTCTCTCTCTTTTTGTGAAGCTTTTTCCTGCTGGGCATAGGTTTCGATCTGCTCTTGAGCGATCTGTCTGCTTCTGAGCTGTGTAAGGATGTGCTCAATCTTGTTGTCCCCGGGAGACGAACCGGGTGTTCCAATCAGAACCTCCTCAAGCTCCAAATTGTATCTGGCGAATTTCTCCTTCATCTCCTGACCGGCAATCTGCTGAATTACGTTCCGATCTTGCAGGAGCTGTATGAGTGTCCTGGTTTGTCCCACATTCTTGAAGTAAGCGGAAACCATCGGATCAAGGGTCTGTTCCACGAGACGTTTGATGTCCCCGAAACGCTGGATCACAAGGGGAGCCTTGCGATAATCAATGTGGACAACAACAGAGAGGGGAAGATGAGGCTCAAAAGCATCTTTCGTGATCAGCGAAATCTCGGACAGATTCTCATCAAAACGGTGGGCCCCCACCTCTGTCCGATTCCATTTCAAGATGATGTTGGTCGTGGGTACCAGATGAACCTTTCCCGCATATGTATTGAAGCCGTACTTGCCCGGAAGCAAAGGCGTGCTCCACACGCCCCGGCAGCCCTTGACGACAAGCTCGCCATGCTTGTAATCCTCCCCCGAAAGGTCGGAGCTCGCCTCCCCCGTATAGGAGACAACGACGCCGACCTGACCGACTTCCACGACGGTCTTGGGAATCTTCTCCACTGTTGCGAAGAGCCTGTTTATGAAATATGTGCCTTCCGCCAGGACCTGAAGCTGTCGCCCTCTCATCCCGCCCGCCCACAGAAAGCGATCTGCATCCTGAAAGTTGTTGTGATAACGCTCCGGATCATGAATGTCGCTGCCCACGATGGGTGCGATCAGCTCTCCCGGGGGTAGTGACGGACCGTCGTGAACGGTAACAATCCCGATCATGTCGTCAGAATCCTTGATTACAATCGGATGGAACCCATCTCGCGCGGCTATCTCGGCCGCCATGTTCTGGATGATCCCTTCGTCCACCGGGCTCAGGGGGAGGAAATAGACTTTCTCCTCGGTGATGACGACAAACTGAGCGAGGTTTACGGCATAGGTACCAGCCCTCAAGACAAGGCGCTGGGGACCTCGCTGACCGTCGTTTCTCAGAAAATGATCCACATCCTGAAAGTCATTTGCCTTCGAGTTGCTCCCAAGTGCCTGAGAGGGTTGCAAGGGAACCCCGTCTCTTGCAAACGCATATCCCATTTTGCCTTGTGGAATCGTCACAAGTTCGGCAATATGAACCACATGATTAAGTGGAATGACCAGGTGGATGCCGCCGCGCAACACCTTAGGCTGAAAACCGGCCTCTCCATTCAAGGCGATCAGCCCCTGTCTCAAATGGGGCCCCAATCGCTTCTCCACAACGCCGATTCGATTGTTCGGGATGAATCGAACGAACCGGGTCATGATCCATAATCCCAAAATGAGTCCCAAGAGTGTCAGCATCAGGCGAGTCGGTTCCATATCTGTTACCCTCCACTTGTGGTCAGACTTTTTCGATAAGAATGACAGGACTCTATTCTCGCAACGTGATTCACTTACCTTCGTGCAGCATGCTTTCCGAAACACAGGGTTTGTGGTATACTTCAAAAAAGATGGATCCTATGAAGTCTCGTTGCAGTAAGTGCGGCCATGAGAATCCCTTTGACGCTGAAATATGCGGGGGTTGTGCTGCTCCATTGGCGGGAGCCGGGCCTGCCCACCCTCCCTGCCAGTTGCTTGACGAGAGATATGAGATCACTTCACTAATCAAGCGCGGTGGAATGAGTGTTGTCCACAAGGGATATGACAGGCGTCTTAAGCGAATCTGTGCCGTCAAAGAAATGGCGCCCTTTTTCTCGACGACTCGGGACCAGGCCTATGCAAGGAAAAGGTTCGAGGAAGAAGCCCTCATTCTGGCCCGTCTGAGGCACGAGAACCTTCCAATCATATACGACTACTTTGTGGAAGGGACCGGTTACTATCTGGTCATGGAATTCATTGATGGAGAGGACCTTGAGACTCTTCTCCACAAGAATAAGGACCGAGGCTTTGCCGAAGGGAAAGTTGTAAGTTGGGCCGGACAGATTCTCCCTGTTCTTGAATATCTTCACGGCCTCACCCCTCCCATCATATATCGGGACTTGAAGCCGTCAAACATCATGCTCAGAGAGGACGGTCTTGTTGTCCTCGTGGATTTCGGCATCGCCAAGACCCTCATAACAGGAGGTTCCGTCCCCTGCACTCTTGTCGGAAGCGAAGGATATGCTCCCCCTGAGCAGTACCAGGGAAAGGCCTTCCCCCAGAGTGATCTGTATGCTTTAGGCGCCACAATGTACAGCCTCCTGAGTGGTCAAAGGCCGATTCCATTCGGCTTCCAGCCCCTGAGGACGGTCGTCCCCATGGCCTCGGACAGGATGGAGAGAATCGTGGCAAAAGCCTTGCGGCGAGAGGTGAATGAAAGGTTCTCGACTGCCAGGGAGATGCTTGATGCTCTCGCCTCCGTAAACTCGACATCAAGAGAAGACGAGGGGAAAAGCCTTTACGTCTTCAGAATGAAAGTGGGGGGTCCGGGTCAGGGACGGACGCAGTTTTGCGGTCCTCAAGGTATCGCCGTAGGTCCAGACGGCAACGTTTACGTGGCAGACCCCGGAAACCGGCGTATTCTGAAGCTTGGCCCTCAAGGCGCCTTGTTGAAAAGTTGGAGCCATGAGCTCCACGGCGAAGGAGATCCGGATTTCTTCTCAGGCCTTGCCTCCGATCCCACCGGAAACATCTATGTCGCAGATACCTTTGGAGACCGGATCCTGAAGTTTGATCCGCAAGGTGGCTTGCTCCTGGAGTGGGGAACCTTCGGCTCTGAAAACGGAAAATTCCTGCGGCCCTGCGGGGTGGCCTCAGACCGAAATGGAAACATCCATGTGGCCGATTGCGGCAATCAGCGAATTCAAGTTTTTGACGAGAGCGGGAAATTTCTTCACACCTTTGGCTCATACGGAAGTGATGCCGGCCGGTTTCAACACCCCACAGGGATCGCACTGGGTCCGGATGGAAGCATATACGTGAGTGACGGCACGAGAAACCGTGTCCAGAAATTCGACCCCAATGGCGGCTTTATAAAGAAATGGGGTGTGAAAGGGTCGCAGGAAGGCGAATTTTGCGGCATCCGAGGGATCGCAGCGGACTTCGCGGGAAGGGTTCATGTCGCCGACAGCGGGAACAATCGAATACAGAGTTTCGGTGCAGATGGTGATTTTCTTTCAGAATTCGGTTCCTACGGTTCCGCTGACGGGAGATTCAAAGACCCCACAGGCATTGCCGTTGACTCTTCATGGACCCTTTTCGTCGTAGATACCGGAAACAATCGAATCCAGGCTTTCGCCTTTTCTTACAGAGGTGGGTCGTCCAAATAGGGGGAAGGCTCGCAGAGAAAGAAAAGGCAAATCACCTCAACCGCAGGATTGCGCGCACAGCCTTATGGTCCGAGAGCCCCGAATTCTGCACCAGGCACGTTGAGGCGAGAAGTCCCTTGAACCAGACATAATCTATTCGCCAGAGCGGCAGATTCTCTCTGTAAGTGCAGCCAAACCCCAGTCCTGCCTTGGAAAAGCCGTCTGTTAGCTCTTGACCCACTATGTCATAGGCCTGGGAATTGGGGGGGAAATTGA
>JACPDT010000024.1 GCA_016183865.1 Armatimonadota bacterium
ACCCGGCCCCCAACCCCGAGGACAGCGTGGAGCAAAAGCAGTCCAACGCACGGTCCCCTTTGTCTTCGTGACATACGCATTGATTCATCTGTGGTATCTACAACACTGGAACGTCACAGCCGATGTCCAAGCAGTCAAAGCACGGTCTCCCTGGTACCGACACAAGACGGAACCATCGTTCTACGACATGTTGCGAGCTGTTCGCAAAGCGATTTGCATCCCCTTATTTTTGCAGGACCCACCAGCAGAAAGGGTACAGCAAAAAATCGACTCCGTCCTCGAATTCCTTTACGAGATGCCATCAACCGCCTGAAAAAAGGCGAAACTATAGCTTAGTGGCCCCCGACACAAATTCCATCACGCCTTGGCGCGTCGAATCCATCGCCAGATCATTGACGTTATTGTATACGTTCAGACGGTTGCACGTTATTTATGTCGTGGGGCACCTGGCATTTGTGAACAAATTGTAATATTTGGTTAACATTTTGTTAACAGTCTCTTAATCTTCTCTTAACCGGCCTGTGTTACAATAATAGCAATTGGGAGCACGCTGTGAAGCACGGCCCGTATCTGGTCGCCTGGCCTTGCGGAGCGAACGGCAAAATCGGGCTCCTTGTTTTTTGCGAGACATCGGGTTGAGAGATCTGAGGAAGGGGTGGAATTTCGGTGGAAAAAAAATGCAAGAGCAGGGATCACAAGGAAAAGAAAACCGGACTGGAGCACAAGAACAAGCACCAGAAATACGAGTTTGAAGTGGAGGAAGTGGAAGAAAGAATCGCGCCCAAGCACACTGGCTTCTGGCGCTAGAGCCTCCAAGAAGCTGCGTATGGAAGAGACCCCGTAAGAGGGTCTCTTATCTTTCACCCTGGAGAATCGTCCGTACCTCAACGCCGGTTTTTTCTTGTACCGATCTTTTCGCTTCTTCCGGCGCCGGAAAATAAAAACCCTGAAGGTTCTTGTGTTGTATCTCCTTCTTCAGGGCACTCAAACATAGCCTGCTCTTAACCCGGGGTCACCGCCAAAACGTGCCGCCGTCCTGGCCTCCTACGTCATCAGCGCTTCCTTTTCTTGGGGCGATTCTTTCCTCCATTTCTTCCACTTCGAATTCATATTTCTTTTTAGGTTCCTTCCCTTTTAGTTCTTTGTTGTTGTGTTTTTTCTCCACGATTGTTCCCTCCCTTCCTCGAAACTGCTTCTCTCCAAAAAAAATCAAGAGTCCGGTTTCGCCACTCGCTCCACACGGCCCAGGCGACCAAATACAGGCCGTGCTTCTCCGCATACTCCCAGTGTCTAATTAAGTATAATTCGTTCACAATTTCGGATCACGGAATTCGGACAGCCACCACAGTCAGGTCGTCATTCTGGGCGGCGCCGTTCCTGAAATTGGAAACAGCCTTGGACAACTCTTGAACAAGCCGGTCGGCACCCCGGGCTCCCCTGGAGTGCACGAATTCCTGGAGGCGCTCAAAACCGAAGAAATCCCCCTCCCTGTCAAGGGCTTCTACGACGCCGTCTGTGTAAAAGAGAAGGAAACTCTCGGGAGGGAGAGTGAGATCCATGTCTTCATATCGGCTCCCCCGCACAATTCCAAGCGGTGTCCCGCCAAGCTCGACGAACTCCGCGTTCGGGCTTCCTCCGAAGCTTTTCAAAGGAAAGGTTTGCCCTGCGTTCGCAAAGGTCAGTCCTCGCTTTTTAAGATCCAGAATCCCGACAGAAAGAGCCACATAGTGATCACTACGCACCATATCACAAAGACGGCGATTCATTTGACTCAATATGGCGGAGGGTTTGTCATTTTGAACAATTTCCGTGTGGAAAAGACCCTTTGTAATCGCCATAAGGAGAGCGGCGGGAAGTCCTTTGCCCGAGACATCTCCGATGGCTATGGCGATTCGCCCGGGAGACAGCAAGGCAAAATCATAGTAGTCGCCTCCGACTTCTCCTGCAGGGATCGTCGTGAACGCCAGCTCACAACCCGAAATGACAGGGATTTCCTGCGGCAAAAGCCCCATCTGGACTTTCCGGGCCAGCTCCATCTCCGCCTGCACGCGGAGATTCGCTTCGTGAAGCTGATGATTGGTTGTGACCAGGCGGTCATATAGATCCACCCGGGCGAGAGTGGAAGTCACCTGGTTCGCCATGACGGAGAGAAACCGCTCATGGTCGCCGTGAAAAAAATCGGGGGATTCGTGTCCCGCAACCAACGCGCCTTCCGCTTCCAGGCCGCAGATCAGAGGTATGATGAGGAGAGATTGAACCTTCTCAGGGATATGAGGGCGCAAAGGATGGCCGGCCAGATTTCCGATGAGAAGGGGTGTCCCTTCTCTCAGCACTCCCTCCCACAGAGGGTCCTGAACCGGAATCGGATGATTTCTTGAACCCGCAAAGAGTCCCCTTGCTTCGGAAGGCACAAGGGACGACTTATCTTCATTGAGCAGGGAGACCAGCAGGCTCCGGACAATGCCCGAGCCGGAAGTAGTGTCTGCCAGGGACCGCAGAACCTCCTCCCTGTCCAGTGAGGCCTGAAGAGTTTCCCCGAAGTTATAAAACGCATTCAGCTCCTCCCTCTCGGATGAGCTCCGCAAGGCCAGCTTCAAGACCCACACAGTGGCTGCAATGGGCGCCACAAGAAGCAAGAGGTATTGTGCTCCCCAATTTGCGTATACCAGCACTGCCAGGATATTGACCGGGAAAAGCAGAAGATCAGGCAGGGAGTGACCTGCGTTGAATTTTAACCCCGGCGTTCCTTCCTTCAATGCAATATAAACGGCGTCGGAAGCGGAGCTCACAATCACCCTGAGCAAGAAAGCCGCAGACATCGCCAGCAGGGTATGCCACGAGAGGGTTGCAGGGCTCAAAGGGGCGCCCATTGCCTGGTAGATGCTTCCCGCCAGATAGCATGCGAGGTAATTTGCCGAGGTCGCCGGAAGCAAGACTTTCCATCTGCCCATGATCGCCATGGCGGTGGCGTAAAAGAGAAACATGGCCACAGCTCCGTCCGAGCCCCAAAGAAAAATCCAGAACGGCACAAAGACATTGTAATAACTGATTTCGATTCTGTGGCGCACAATAGCAACGCGGGTGCTCCAGCCCATCCCCAACAGAAAGAGCGCAAAGACGATCTGGGTGAGCAGAAATGCGGGGGATGAGTGGAGAATCGTCACACTCACGAGTATTAGGGCTGGAAGTGTAAGAAAAAGACCGAATAGGGTAAGTTTCACGCCCTTCTCCCTGGTGATGAAAAGATAAGACCCCTTGCATGGGGTCCATTCCAGAGAAGACGCCTTTTTTCCTGTCTGCGGAACTTATTCAAACCCTAACGCCAGAAGCCTCCAGCATCCTGGTTTTCCTTATTTGTATAATTGGTGACACTCGCTGGAGCGATTCTTTCTTCCATTTCTTCTACTTCGAACTCATACTTTTTCTTGGGCTCCCGGGTTGCCTTTTTTTCGTTGTGGTCCCTGTTCTTGTGACTCCTCTTCATCGAAATTCCTCCCCTTCATAAGTTCCTCATCCCGAGATTTCTCAAAAAAATCAGGAGCCCGGTTTCGCCACTTGCTCGACACGGCCCAGGCGACCAAATTAGGGGCCGTGCTTCGACGCATACTCCTTACATCTCAATTATTGTATCACGGTAAAGTTAAGAGTGGGTTAAGAGATTGTTAAGGAAAGGTTAACCAAATATTACGATTCATTCATAAATACCTTCCCCTGGATCTGCGATAGTGACTTAGCGCCAGAACCCTCCTGACCTATTATGGCCCCTGGGAGTAATTCGCTCCTCCATTTCCTCCACTTCGAATTGATATTCTTTCCTGTGTTCTCTCTCCGCTTCCCTCTTGCGGCACTCCTTCTCCTTCTGTTTCCTCTCCATGAAAAATTCCTCCCCTTTTTTCGGTTCCCCACTCCTATCCCACAAAAAAATCAGGAGCCCGGTTTCGCCACTTGCTCGACGCGGCCCAGGCGACCAAATAGGGGCCGTGCTTCAGCGCATACTCCTTATGTTTCCTCTATTGTAGCACAATGAGATTACGAAAACATTAAGGAATTGTCAAAAGATTGTAAATCGCGGCCTTATCTCCTGCGGGCTCTCCTGAAAAGCTCGTCCTCGGTGAGCGCCTCCTTTGGATATGTGGCGACACCATGAGCAATTTGCGAATACTCCGGCTTGAACTGGAGCGAAAGTCCTCTGCACAATCTGTCCGCTATGAGGGTCACTTGCTCCTGATTCGTCTCCGGCAAGAGGATTGCGATTTCACGGTCAGGGAGAAGAGTGGGGACATCTATGCCGACGCGGATGGAGGTCTGAATCTGGGCCGCGATAAGGGGCCAACGAACCGCGGAGACGTTGCCTTTCTCCGATGGCCAGAGAATGATAAGTGAGCAGGGGGCCTCGTAGCGATCCGATCGTCGGAGCTCTTCGCGAAGCCTGAACAGGAAATAGTCATGGGTCAGGAACCCGGTTGCCTCATCCTTGAGAACAAGATTCGGCGGGACTTCCATTCCTCTTCCCGATGCCCGCTTCGGTGGTGGGCCGGCCTCATGCACACAGAGACGATTCTTCCCTGTTCTTTTGGCCTCGTAGAGGGCATCATCGGCCTCCTGAAGGAGTCCCCTGGCTTCTTCGGAGTGATGTGGATAGGTGACGACTCCGATGCTGACGGTTACCTTGATGGGATTGAAATCACCCAGAAAAGGATATCGCTCGATACAAATCCTGAGTCGCTCTCCCACAATTCGGGCCTGTTCCCAGTGCGTGGCGGGAAGAACAATGTGAAATTCCTCCCCCCCGGTTCTGGCAACGATATCAACTCCTTCCCTGATGCACAGACGGGCGACGCGTGAAAGATCCTTCAGGACCTGGTCCCCTTGCAGGTGTCCGCAGCTATCGTTGATTTTCTTGAAGTCGTCAATATCGAAGGCGAGAAGGGAAAAGGGCGGGCCATAGCGTTCCGACCGCTGGATTTCCGTGTCCAGAGCCTTCAGGAAGTATCGCTTGTTGTACAGACCTGTCGTCTCATCGGTCAGGGAAGACTGAAGCAGGCGTTGGTACAACTCCACCCGAACGAAAGTAAAGGTGACCTGATTTGCGAGGAGCGAGAGAAATCGAGTGTGATCTTCGTGAAAGAAATCGGCCTTCTCATGTCCCGCCAGGATCGCCCCTTCAACCTTCGCGCCTGTAATGAGGGGAACCACGAGGAGGGATCGTATGCTTTCGGCCAGATAGGGTCGGAGTGGGTGGTTGGACAGATCGGCGATTACCAGGGTTTTTCCTTCTTCAACAACGCGCAGCTCCTGATCCGCACGAATCGGAAACTCTCCCTGCGTCTGCGCAGCGAAGAGTCCCCTGGCCTCCATTGGCACGAGTGCGGCTCTTTCTCTGTCCATGCGAGTGACCAGAAGGTTTCGGGCCATTCCCGAGCCGGATGCCGCATCGGCCAGTGCCCGAAAGACTTCGTCCTGCTCCACGAGGGGTTGGAGAGTTTCGCCGAAGCTGTAAAGGGCGTTCAGCTCCTGTCTCTCGGAAGAGGTCTTGAGAGCCAGTTTCAAGATCCAGATGGTAGCCACCAGGGGGATTATGAGGAGGAGAAGATGGGGAGCGCCCCAATTCGCCCAGATCAGGACAGCGACAATGTTGATTGGGAAAAGCAGCGCATCCGGGATACTATAATAAAGCAGGCTGCGGGAGATCTTGAAGATCGGCGTTCCTTCTTTCAGCGCCAGGTATATGACGCTGGAGAGGAGTCCGAATCCCTGCATCACCAGAAAAGACGCCGCCATGGCGAGCAGCATTTGTCCGGACAGGGCCTTCGGGATTAGTGCGCCTCCGAGAAGGAGATATACCATGCCGCCAAGGTAATAGGACATATAGTGCACGGAGGCCGCCGGCAGCATAAGTTTCCATCTTCGAAGTATGGTCATGGCCATTATGCAATTCAGGGACATGGCCAGGGCGCCATTCGGGCCCCAGATGAAGATCCAGAAGGGGACCAGGGCCGAATCGAAAGTGATCTCGATTCTGTGGCGCATGAAGGAGATGCGGGTACTGAATCCCGCGCAGACCAGAAGGGCGGCGAAAAGAAGCTGGGGTAAAAGAAAAGAGAGCGGCTGCTGGATCAGGGACTGCGTAAGAAGCAACAGAGCGGGAATAATGAGGAGAAGCTTAAAAAGGTTCAGGCTCACTTATTTCTCCTCAACGATTCATGCTGCAGTACCCTTGCATTGAATCACGGCTTCCAAGTCGCGCTGCAACATGAGAATAGACTCCTCTTCCGGAGTCTATTCCAGGGAACATGTAGATTTTCCTGTGACAAAGAAAAAGTGTAATACCGAGGTTTCCTCGGCTTCCATTCTAGCGCCAGTACCACCCCTGGTCCGTCGCACTTTGAAGGTCGCTCCAGCCCAGGTGTAGTCCCTGACCCTGGCTGTGCTCAGCCCCCACATAACCCGCCACGTTGGGAGCGATTCTCTCCTCTATTTCCTCCAGCTCACACTCGTATTTTTTCTTGCTTTCCAGGGATGGCTTTTTTTTCACAGGGAAACCTCCCTTTGCTGAAAATGGGAAACCGGTTTGGTGTACAGTTATTCTAGCACAGGCGGGTTAAGAACAGGTTAAAGAAAGGATGAAAGATGTTAACAAAATGTGAACCAAATGTTACGATTTGTTCATAAATTGCTTCCGGGCTTTTGAGAAAAGTTCTTCTTCAGTAAGAGCATCCTTAGGATAGGTAGCGAAGCCGTACACAAAATCCGCACACTCGGGAGCGGGCCGGGCGGAAAGACCTCGACACAGTCGGTCCGCAACGGAGCCCACATGCTCATCACTCGTCTCCGGAAGGAGAATGGCGAGCTCTCCGCCCTGGAACAGGCTCGGAATGTCTATGCCCAGGCGGACGGACCTCTGGACACAGGTCACAATCGCTTTGAGTCGGTCGGAGGGGATAGCGCCGTCCTGGGCAGATCTTACGATAATCAATGAGCATGGCGCCTCGTAGCGGTCGGACCTGCACAGCTCCTCACGGAGCCTGAAAGCGAAGAATTCCTGGGTGAAGAGACCCGTTGCTTCGTCCTTTATGGACAGATTGGGAGGAGCGCCCTTGGGCTTGTTCCAGATCGGTTGTGGAGGAGAGGCGATCTCTCGCACACAGAGCTGGTTCTTTCCCGATCTCTTTGCCTGGTACAGGGCATCATCCACTTCCTGGAGCAATCCGGTTGCATCTTCCGAGTGGAGGGGATAGGAAACAAGGCCGATACTCACGGTAACGGTCAGGGGATTCAAGTCACCCGAAAACGGATGCTCTTCGATTCTTCTTCTGAGCCTCTCTCCAACGATCCGGCCCTGGTCGCAATGGGTCGCCGGAAGGATGATATGAAACTCCTCCCCTCCTGTCCTGGCTATGATGTCAACGCCGTCCCGAATGCACCTGCGGGCTGTCTCCGCCAGATCCTTCAGGACCTGATCACCCTGGGGATGCCCGAAAGTATCATTGATTTTTTTGAAATTGTCAATATCGAAGGCAAGGAGCGAAAAAGGGGGACCATAGCGATCCGACCGGCGGATCTCGGCATCGAGCGCCTTGAGGAAATGGCGCCTGTTGTACAGACCTGTCGTTTCATCGGTCAGGGACGACTGGACGAGACGCCGGTATAGCTCGACCCGAGCGAAGGTGAAGGTCACCTGGTTTGCGAGGAGCGAGAGAAATCGGACATGTTCCTCATGGAAAAAATCGGGCATCTCGTGTCCTGACACTATGGCCCCTTCCACTCGAGTGCCGGAGATCAAAGGCACGATTACAAGGGATTGGATCTTGTCCGAAATGGAAGGTCTGAGAGGATGACCGAGGAGATTCTGAATCGTGCAGATCTTCCCCTCATCTGCCACAGTTTTCTTGAGCTCCGGCGCCAGAGGGATTTCCCCCTGCCCTTCGGTTGCAAAAAGCCCTCGGGTTTCTGTGGGGATCAGACACATTTTTTCCGTATCCAGTCGCGCAATGAGGAGGCTCTTGGGTATTTCGGAATTGGAAGCCGTTTCCGCGAGACAGCCGAAGACTTCATCTTGCTCCACAAGGGGTTGCAAGGCTTCCCCGAAAGTATACAAGGAGTTCAAATCCTGTCTTTCAGAGGAGCTCTGCAGGGCGATTTTCAGGACCCAGAGGGTGATGGAAAAGGGGAGAAGAAGGAGCAGGAGATGGAATATCCCCCAGTTCGTCCAGATCAGGACCATCAGCACATTGAGCGGAAAAAGGAGCAGACTGGGAGTTATGTAATGCGCTGTGGCGGAAGTCTTCAGCAGACTTGTGCCTTCCCGCAGTGCGAGGTATACGATGATGCAAAGAAACTCCAGACCTACCATCAAGAGGAAAGCGGCGGTCATGGCGAGAAGGACCTGCCCTGTCACCGCCTTCGGACCGAGCGGCCCCCCGAGTGCCTGATACGCAACTCCTCCCAGCCAGCAGGCAAGGAACGCTGAGGATGCCGCGGGGGGCAGTGCGATCCATCTGCGCAAATAAGCCATACTAGGCACAATATAAAGCAGGACGGCAATGGCGCCCGCAGGCCCCCAGAGAAAAATCCAGAAAGGAGTGAATGCCTTGGAGCAGTCGAATTGAATTCTTCGTCGCCCCAATGAAATCCGGGTGGCCCACCCTGCGATTCCCAGGCAGACAGCAAAAATGATCTGGGCCGCAAGAAAGGACGGGGAGTGGTGCAATAGAGTGTGGATCGCGAGCACCAATGTGGGAACGGACAGACAGAGGCTGAAAATGACAAGTTTCACAGATTGCTCCGGAATTCCGCTTTTTCCAAAGAATAAGGCCCCTCTCGGGGCCAATTCTAGAAAACCGGATCGTTTCCTCTGTCGCGATGAAATCGTCTTTCAGAGAACCTCAGCGCCAGAGCCAACCGCAACTCGTCGCCGTCGTCGGCTTCTTGGGAGCGATTCTTTCTTCCAACTCCTCCAATTGAACATTGTACTTTTCTCTTGCTTTCCTTTCCGGGTCCCGTTCCTGATGTTCGCTGGTTTTTTGAATCTTCTCCATCTCCATTCCCTCCGGTTTTCCAGAATAGAACAACACTTGTCGTTTATGAGAGAACCTCAGCGCCAGAAGCAGGATATCTTGCCCGAACCGTCACCGGTCGGTCTTTTCGGAGCGATTCTTTCTTCCAGCTCCTCCAATTCGAAGCTATACTTCTTTTTCGCTTCCTTCATAGGGTCCCGTTCCTGATGTTCGCTGGTTTTTTGAATCTTCTCCATCTCCATAGCCCTCCGTTTACCGGAATTGAAAACACCTGTCCCTGTCGGTTCGATTTATTTTAGCATGGGAAGGTTAAGACTTCGTTAAGAAAACCTGCTCAATTGTTAAAAAAATGTGAACAGGAAATTACAATTTGTTCATAAATCGGGCCCTGGATTTTCTTGCGCCCATGTGCTATACTTTCCTGGAAGGTGAGATCCGGTGTTGAAAAAAAAGCATAAGGGGACACTCCTCCTTTTTCCGCCCTGCCTTGTGGCGGATGGACCTCCTGAGATCCTTGCACAGCATGCGGCTGTCTTTCGGGCTCACGGGAAGCGGGCAGAAATAGTGGATCTCAATATCGAGGCACTGGATGCCCTGTTGTCCTCATCGGAGCTGAGCCGCCTCTCCCGGAAGGTGATGGTGGGGCTTTCTTCGGACCATTCTTCGGACGAGGGGGAATGGGAGGCATTCGCTTTTGGGACAATGGCCTCCTATGTCGCCCCTGAAATGGTGGATGGAGCAAAAAAATGTCTACGGGATCCGAAGAGCTTTTACGATTTTCCCTCATTCACTCGAAGTTACCAGACATTGCGCCTTGCCTCCCAACTGGCTGCCTCAGCGTATTATCCCACATATTTCGGCTTGAGCCATCAGGACTGCGTTTTCGGCTACTCCCATCCATGGACCCCTTTGGACCGGATGAAGCTCCACGCCGAGGATCCGGAGCACAATGTGTTCCTGGGCTATTTCGAAGGAAAGGTGGTCCCGAGAATCCAGTCCCTCAATCCTCTTCTCGTCGGGATCGCCCTCCTCCATCAGAGTCAGCTTCTGTGCGCCCTGACTTTGGCGCGGCTTCTGAGAAAACACCTGCCCGGCACGCATGTAACGCTTTTCGGGGATGGAGACCAGTTGAGTCCTTCCATGTTTCTGCCCCTTCTGAACAGGGCCGCCAATAAGAAACTTCTCACCGATTTCTTTCACAGCATGGTGGTCCACGAAAGCGAGGGGGCCCTTCTGGAGCTCGCGGACAGATTGGAGAGGGGGGAAAGCCTTTCCGGTATCAGAAATCTGGTCTTCTTGAACGGCGGATCTGTCGAGATCGGGAGCCCGTTTCGTGTGGAGAATATCGCCGAATTCCCGGTTCCCGACTATTCGGGCCTTCCCTTCGATCTATACCTGACCCCTAAGGCCGTCCTCCCCCTGACATTGGGAAGGGGCTGCTATTGGGGCAAATGCGCCTTTTGCGCCATTGAATCCAACCAGTTGCGCTACCATCAGAAAAGTATTCCGGATTTCGTGACCCAGATCGAGGAGCTTTCTACGCGCCATGGGACGACGCTTTTCTGGTTCACCGATCAGGCCCTCCATCCCCGGGTTCTCAGGCGCTTCTGCGATGAGGTTTCGACTCGCGGACTCGTGATTCAATGGAGCGGGCGGGTCCGGGCGGAAGAGGAACTTACTCTCCGGCTTCTTTCGGACTTGAAGAAATCGGGTTGTACGGCCCTCCACATCGGCCTCGAATCGGCCAATCCCAGGGTCTCGAAACTGATGAACAAGGGAACCCGCAAGACCTCGATGACTCGAATCCTCAAGGGGTGTCGGACCGTGGGAATAGATGCGCACCTCTTCGTGCTCCTCGGATTTCCCGGGGAAATCGAAGAAGAGGCCCGTGACACGGTTGCCTTCATCTCAGAGCACCACGAGACGGATGGGAAATCAAGTGCTTTCTCTCCCTTTCTGACCACGGGAGAAGGGTTTCGATCTCTCGATGCCGATACATTGGAGAAGCTCACACGAGAGATGAGGCAAGCCATATACGGGGATGCCCGGGGCAGAGAGTTTCTCGCAACCAGCACCACCTATTCGCACCTGTATCGGGAGAGATACAGCCCTGATGACCTGGAAGCGGAGCTCAAGAGGGACGGACTCCCCGATTCGGGCAGTGATCCGGAGGGAGGCCTCCTGCCGGTGACCCTGGATACCCCGCTGGCCCTGGCGGAAGGTGCCGTGATTCGGCGCTTCGGGCGGCCTGGGGGCTTTCCTCTGTTCCTTGCCCTTTCAACAAGCAGGGAACAAGGGGCGGTGATTTGCAGGCTCTCTGCCGACAGTTTTCACCTGGCCCAGAGAATGGCGGAAGGAAAGAAGCCCCGAGAGGTGGCCCTTGAGCTTGCCCGGTCGCGAAAGGTGGATCAGGAAGAGATGGATACCGCGCTCTTGTCCGCCTTGCAGCCATTGTTGAAAAAGGGCATTTTGCGCCGGTGATTGCTCACTCTTTCGGCTTTTCCCCTCTCAGTACAAGAATCATGGCGCAGTGGATCTCCGCGGATGTCTTGAGGATTTCCGGATGGGCAGTAATCCTTTTTAGCCATCGCTTCTCGGCATCCTTGATTTTTTCCAGATGATGAGGCTTGAGCCCGCCCTGCAGAGCCAGTTGCTCAAAATCCTTGTTCATGCTTGTTGATCTGTCGTGATACAACTGCGCCTTGCGCAAAGCATCAGGATCGTCCTCATCGCAGGTAAGATCGGTGGACATTGTCCCCAATGCTTTCACATTTGTCAGGCCCAGATCCAGGAACATCTGAGGTAGCTCTCGGGTAACCGACATGCTGGCCGCCGAGTTCTTGCGGATCGCTTTCTCCACGGCCTTATGGTGTTTGAGGAGCAGGTTGTTGATTTCCTTGGAAAATTGAGGGTAATAATGAATTTGTTCGTCAAAGGGCTCCACAACCACCACTCTGCCTCCAGGACGAGTGACCTGTATCATTTGCTTCAGAGCATCCTTTGGATTCGGCAGGTTGATCAAAAGGGACTGGCAGATAACAAGGTCGAAGCTGTTTTTCGGGAATCGCAGGTGGTTCACATCCTGGACTTCGAGCTTGACGCGGCTTCCCAGCTCCTTGTTCAGTTTCCTGGCCCGGACGATCAGCTCTTTTTCTATGTCTACGCCGTAAATTGTGCCATCCGGGAAATACCGTTCCAGCAAGCGCCCGATGAAACCCAGGCCACAGCCTGCATCAAGGATTTTTGATTTGCGCTGCATACCTATGAAGTCGAGGAAAAGGGGAATGAATTCTTGATAATGTCGCTCAATCTGCCTGCGGGAGATGTCCAGATATGTCACATAATCCGGATTTCCCCAGTCAAAACCGCATCTCTGCTCCATGTCCTGCATGTTATCTTCTCTCCCACTTTTTTCCTCCATGTTGCGCGCCCTCAGGAACTCGCAATTCATCGCACAGAGACACGGGAAAGAATGCAGGATTCAGGTGTGGATTCAGCAGGAGCTTTTTCCCTTGTCGCGAAATTTAGTTTCGCCACGTCCGAGTGAGGAGAAGAGACGGTTTTTTGAGATGACATCAGAAGAGAAGGACGGCCAGTCAAAAGAGCACACAGTTGAATTGAAGCTCCAAGTTTTATCTGGAGCACAATAAGCTCACGGCACAGGTAATCAATAAGGGAGTAAGCTCCTCTTTTCAGACAGTCCCCCTTGAGGTGCCGGACATCCGCAAAAAAATGCGGGAAGGCGGGCCTTTGCGGGGATGGGGCATGTACCTGATCAAGAATCTGATGGACCACGTTGAGTTGGAAGTTGACCCTGAAGAATTGAATACACAGCTCACCATGGTGATTCATCTCGGGAAGTAGGGGTTTAGAGGCTTTATGTATCAGGATCTCGTCACAAATGTCCGTCTGGTTGATTCAGCCTTTGTAGTAGACCTGGAAGGGGACTTGACCCCCGAATCTGAGCAGGCTGTCGGGCGCCTCCACGACGAGCTTATGAAGAATACGCTGACCGCTCTTGTGCTGAATTTCTCCAGAGTGAAATACATCAACAGTGGAGGGATAGCGGTCCTGATAAACCTGGTGACCCGTGTAAAGGATAAGGGAATCGTCAACAGAATACGGGGTTTCGGACTCACCTCTCATTTTCAGCGAATTTTTCGCATGGTCGGCCTGGACCAGTATATCGAGCTGCTGGAAACCGAAACACAGGCCCTTTCTTAAAACCAACTGGAAACCCTGTTTCGCCCGGACAATCCATTCGCGCCATTAGTGGGCAAAAGAACGTCGGGACTCTGAAGAGTCGGTTCCGGCGACTGGCGCCCCCGAGGAGATTTAAGAAATAGCGGAGAAGATTTGTACCAATTTTTTCCGCGGATCCAGGCAGAACCAGGAGCATAAATTGAAATTCGAAAGCGCCCTCTGCATTTATCCGGAATCTCCATTAGGAGCCCCATCGTATAAATATTTCCCCCCGCTAGGGCTGGAGATTATCGCGACCGTTATCCATAACACAGGAATCCCCGTCGACATGATCGACCGCCGGCACGAGCCCGACATTTCTCCCTATCTAAAGACCAGCAGACAGTTGATCGGCATTTCCTCGAACTGGGATTACGAGGTTCCATCGCTTCCCCAGGTTCTCAAAGATATTCCGGATGGTTTCACGATTATTGTCGGCGGGCGCTCTGCCACCACGCATGCGGAGGAGATCCTCAAGGACTGCCCGAAGGTAGCCGGCATTGTTCGGGGCGATGGCGAAGAGATTATCAGGGAGATTGCCGAGGGGAAGCCGTTCGAGGAGATCGATGGGATCTCTTATCGCAAAAATGGGGAGATTATTCACAATAAGAACCGCGACTTGAAGGATATGGACAATAATCTTATTGTGAACAGAAGCCTGAGAAAATACCGCTATGGCCCCCCTGAATACGATGTCGAGCTCGACTTTATGTCGACATCCCGGGGCTGCCCTTTTAGCTGCAAATTCTGCAATTTTTCCAACAACCCCCTGGGGCAGAAGAGGAATTGGACAGGGAGATCCCCTGAGTCGGTTTTGGAAGAGTTGAAGACCATAAAATATAGAAATGTTTTTATCACCGATGATAATTTTGCGGCGGACACCAAAAGAGTTGAGAGAATCTGTGATCTTATTATGGAGAATGGGATCCGGAAGAATTTTTTCGCCGCAGTCCGAATCGAGATAAGCAAACACCCGACGATGCTCGAAAAGATGAAGAAGGCTGGAATAAAGTTTCTTTTGATTGGGATTGAAGCCGCAACGGATCGAATCCTTAAGATGATGAACAAAGGATTCACGACTGAGCAGGCGATCAAGGCCATGAAGATCATAAAAAAATACGGATTTTACTGCCATGGCTTCCTGATAATCGGGAATTTCACAGAGACGAAAGAAGATATGCTGCAGATTCCGGATTATGCAAGGAAACTCGACCTGGACACCTTCGAAGTGCTTATCCTCAGAACCGACAAATATTCGCCGCTAAATGACATTATGAAGGAATATCCGGAATATCATAAAGAAATGCAGAGCTACGAGATGCTTATATACTCCGATAAATACTCCATAGTGGGTCTCACTGAAATCAAAAACGAGATAACCCGCCGCTATTATACGCCCACAAGAATCCTGAAAATCTTCCGCAATCTCCATTCCACCGGCATGATCGGATTTCCTAACCTGGTAAGATATGCCACCTATCTGGTAAAAAAAGAGATTGTTCCGATATTTACGGGGAAATTCAAGACGGCGGGGTAGCCGTAATCCTTATTCAGGAGACAGAATTCAGAATTCAGAATTGCCTGCGAATAGGCCTCCAACAGCTTGCTGACGTCCTCGTCCTGACTCCTGCATTCTGACTCCTGACTACCTGAGTAGTTACGATTTGTTAACATCAAGGATGTTTACATTTACAGGGTCCTCTTGTAAAATTAGAGACGGCTTGGGCGGGGGAGAGACGAGGAGGGGATCTTCCCATGCAAACTGTTTCGTCCCTTTTGAAGCCTGTCGCCGATTTCGGAAAAACAAGGGCATCCATCGTTGGAGGACTCGCGGGCGGCGCCGTTGGCGGTTTTCTGGCATACAGGTCGGTGAGCTCCGATGAAGTGCTGGTTCGATACGAGACCCAACAAGTGCCGCGTCCCGAGACATCTCCGGTTGATCCCGGCAAAGTCTTCTCCCGAATGGGCATAGAGGTCGTCGCCGAAAACGTTAAACACGAAAGTGCCTCCATTCCTTCCTACCAGAAGACCATGGGCTATCTCGCTTATGCTGCGGAGGCTCGACCGGACGTAGATCCTTTTACCTGGGGCACCTTCTATCAATCCGTAAGGTCTCATGTCGCCACCGATGAAGAAGCCAGAAAGGTTCTGTTGGTGCTGGGGACCTATCTCGAGAGGAATCCGGATGTCTCCCCCGGGCAGGCTTTCTATGAGTTCCATGTGGCTCTTCGGAGGGCGGAAGGAGAAGGTGGGGGACCGGAACAGGCCCTCTCGTCCCTGTCCTCCCGAAGAGGAATTCTTCCCGAGGACTACCTGGAAACACGAATGCAGTTGCGGCAGGAGCACAGCTCTCCCCTCTGGTCCCTGGGCACGGTGGGCGCCACATTGGCCGGTATCTCCGCAGGCGCCTTGCTTGGTGCGGGCCTTGGGGTGCTCACGATTTCAGTCCTGAACCTGCTCGAAAAGTAGCGGCCGCGACGAAGCGTGGGACGCGCGCTGTCGCGTCCGTTATTCCATTGTGTCATTTGTGTCATTCGTGTTCTCTTGTGGCAGGAGATCGCTCGGGCTTCCGGCGAAAATTAAGACCATGCAAGAAACAGCCGGGATAACTGCAACACTGCATGAGTCTCCCCTGAAAGAACCCTCCACCTCTATGTTCCGTCCTTACATCCCCCCGGAGGCAAAGCTGCGCGAGATGACGCTCCGCCCCCTGATAGTGGGCGTCCTTCTCGGCATGATTTTCGGTGCTTCGTCGTTGTATCTGGTGCTCAAGGTCGGACTCACGGTAAGTGCCTCCATTCCGGTGGCGGTGATTTCCATCGCCCTCTTTCGAGGGCTCTCAAGGATAACAAAGCGAAAGAACGCCACCATCCTGGAAAACAACATTGTCCAGACCGCGGGTTCTGCGGGCGAGTCCATTGCTTTTGGTGTGGGTGTTACCATGCCTGCGATCATGATTCTGGGTTTCGACCTGGAGATAACAAGGGTGACTCTGGTTTCCGTACTGGGCGGCCTGCTCGGTATTTTGATGATGATTCCCCTCCGCCGCGCCTTGATTGTCCAGCAGCACGGCATCTTGAAATATCCGGAAGGAACCGCGTGCGCTGTAGTACTAAAAGCAGGAGCATCGGAAGAATCCAAGGCAGCGGCCCACACGGGGGAGCATCAGGAGCTGGTTTCCGAGGTGCGGGCCAAGCCCATATTTGCGGGGTTGGGCATCGGCTTCATTTACATGGTGATCATGCAGGCACTGAAAGGCTGGAAAGATGTGCCGGAGAAGATCTTCGGCGCTCCCTTCAAGGCCGCTTCCATCTCTGCCGAGATTTCCCCCGCCCTGCTGGGCGTGGGTTACATCATCGGTCCGCAGATCGCCTCCGTCATGTGCGCCGGCGGAGTTCTCGCGTACCTTGTTCTGATACCTGCGATCAAGTTCTTTGGTGAAGGAATGACCGGAGCTCTGCCTCCCGGAACCATTCCTATCAGTGAGATGGGCCCTGGCGACATCCGGGGAGCTTACGTGTTGTATATCGGCGCCGGTGCGGTAGCGGCAGGAGGCATCATCAGCCTGTTTCGCTCTCTCCCCACGATCTGGCATGGCCTCCTGGCCGGGTTAGCCGATCTCCGAGTGGGACAGGGGACGATTGAATCCAAACTCCGAACCGACCAGGATCTTTCGATGAAATGGGTCATCGGCGGCATCATTCTTCTTGTTGTCTTGATCATGCTAGCGCGCTCTCTGCAGATGAACTTTCTCGGCGCCGTCCTCATTGTCTTGTTCGGTTTCCTTTTTGTCACTGTTTCTTCGCGCCTCACAGGCGAGATCGGATCTTCCTCCAACCCGATTTCCGGAATGACTGTGGCCACTCTGCTGCTCACCTGCCTCATTTTCCTGATTATCGGCTGGACCGGACCCGTGTACTACGTGACGGCTCTCTCTGTGGGCGCCATTGTCTGCATTGCCGCATCCAACGGCGGGACCACATCCCAGGACCTCAAGACCGGATTTCTGATCGGAGCAACGCCTCGTTTGCAGCAGATTTCCATCCTCCTGGGG